>NZ_JACSLF010000002.1:0-401967 GCF_018617975.1 Exiguobacterium sp. s21
ACTCCAACTCGTTCATGAGAATCAATCCTTTTTGATTTTATTCCCATAATGTCGGTATCACTACCTCACCAACATTGCGTAAGAACCACTCCTATTTTGCATTACACAAAGCTACATCGGATTGAAGATGACGAGAAAATCTTTCGCGCAAGGGATTTCGAAAGTGATTCCTATCGCTGGAGGTGTGATTTCAGGATGGATCACGTATTCATCCATGCATCAAATGGGAAATAGACTACTGACAGCACTTGAAGAAAGCATGGATCTCTCTGATGAGGAACTTGTAGCGAGTATCAAAGAGATGGAACAAGAAATTCCGAATATGACTGAGAAAGATTTCGGGATTTTGCAAGCGAGTGTATAAACAAGGAGACGGAAATATGTCTGTCAGACGGTGACGAGCGGTAGAAGGACATCATGAGTGTAACGGAGGAGACGACATGAAATCGTATGAAATTGAGTTCCATATGATCAACGATGAGGTGTTGACGCAAGTGGTGGAAGCGGAGAGTCGCTATGCGGCGCTCGAATCGATTTATCAGTCGTTCCGTCATGCGACGGACGGATTCGTCCAGTTCGAGGATGAATGGATCATTTTTCTCGACCATGTCGTGTATGTGAAGGCGTTTGAGATTGTGGAGTAGTTGAGCATATTTAAATTTTAATGAATGAGATATTTCTAAGATATCAAAAAGATCATAATGTCTTTTCGGACTTCATGATCTTAGTAATTAAGGTATTATGTTCTCTTGAAAATTTCTCCGTACTCAATCAGCTCATTATAATTACCAGTTCTACTTAACTTATTAACAGTGACTTTAATAATATCCATAATATATTTTTTGTCAGTTTTAAAGAAGTTACTTACACTCGTCACTTTATTTTTGTCATATTGACTAGAGTATTCTTCTTCCAGAATGTCTACAAAGAACTTAATTAGGTCTTTTAGTTTTTGTTCAATATCATCTCCTTTGTAGTTAGAAATAAAGGAGCCGTAAACAAAATCATCATCTTCTATGAGCGATGTATCCATCTTAAGGGTATTTATATCTACATCGCCGTTTATAATTCTGTAAGTTAAACCAAAAAGTGCGAAAAGGACGAACTTTCCATTATTAAAAACATTTGCTTGTTCTATTGTGAACTCATTAATTTGTTCTACTTTGAATTTTTTTTGGAGCACGCTGTATCTGTCATTGAGCTCAATTAAATCTAACAGAAAGTTGGTTTTCTCGATCTCACTAGCGTATCTTTTAAAGAAGATTTGTTTATAAAACTTGTTATCATTAAATAATGAGTTTTTATTAGATCTAGAAGTTCCAGGTTTTTGATTTACGAATGAAAAAATCAATTGGGCTAGCTCATCATTTTTGATTTTGGTATTAGTGTCTTTTGCTGGCTTTTCTCCTCTTTTAATTTCTAGAAATACTTTATGTTTTAATAACAGTGTTTGTAGTGAACGCATTTCTGGAGAATTAGATTTCAAGTCCTTGGGTTGAATAGGTTTTTGTGAATTGGTTGCCTCTGCAATAGTATTAAAAAAATTCATGGTGTCTTGAGTTGATACCTCATCTACACTTGAAACAATTTTGCAGGGTATGAAAAATTCTTCTCTGTTCTTACCTTTGTATTCTCCAATTAAATTTGTAGTCTGACCGCCGTTTACTATTGAAAAATTGTATAGTTTTATTTTGTTTCCATCTTCTACGAAGTCAGTACAAGCTATAGTTAAGCCATTATTTAAGAACCAAAATTCATCACGATTATTATCAAGAGTATTTTTAATTCCATCGTCAACATTTTTATTTCTGATATATCTTCTAATATTTAGATTAAATAATCCCTTTTGGTTATATCTATTATATAAACGGCTTATTGATTCTGAGCTGACATTTACAAAAATACCTTTATGTTGATCACTACAATACTTCAAAATATTTTTTGTATTATCAATTTTTAGACTATCTTCAGCTACTACTTCATGTTGCAGCTGAAGCTTTTCAATCATTTCTTCTACATTACCTTTATTCATTAATGTAATGTAGGCAACTTTATCTTCAATGCCTGTTAATTTTGATTTGGCTTTATGTATATCAATATTAGCTAATGAAGAGAATAAAATTTCAACGTTGCCTTCATTTTCGTCTGTCAATCTATCCAATGATTCTTGTAAAAGTTTTTTTGTCTTTTTATTATAGCTACCTGTGTGGGCAGCTTTAAAATCATTCATTGTAGTAATAATCTTATTAATTTCGTTAACAATATCCTGAACTTTAATTACATCTGAATACTTGTTTTGCAGAATTATTATTTTTGAATCTTCTTCATCGAAATAGATAGCATCAATTCCGCCATCATCCTTACCGTCTGTAATCATTGATAGAATTTCATACCAAACTTTTGAAATATCCGATTCTTTAAAACAGTAATATTGAAGTAATAGAACATTAAATGCTTGATCTTCTGACAAGGAAATTTTTGGGTTTGAAGATGTTCCATATGCTATAATTTCTTTGATTTCTCTATTTATAATGTTTGACACACATGTACCTCCATTTATGAATTTAGTGATGTTGATATTTTTTATAAGTTACTTTTTATTATTTCAAAGATCAAAATAAAGATCTAGTAATATATATGATGGAGTTGTTTTTCTAAAAGGAGGAGTAAGTATGGTGTATAACAAGTTAATCCGCGACCGCATCCCTGAAATTATCCACGAAGCAGGACAAATTCCTGTCGTCAAACATCTCAATCAAGCCGAGCATTTTGAACAGGCACGCTTGAAACTCTATGAAGAAATTAAAGAGTACGAAGAGACGAACATCGATGAAGAGTCACTCGAAGAACTTGCTGACATTTTGGAACTCGTCTATACACTCGGAAAGATGCATGGTGCGAGCTTTGAAGAATTGAATCGCATCCGTGAGGAGAAACGTGAGAAGCGGGGCGGTTTTGAAAAAGGCCTCTTCTTGGAAGAGGTCCTTGATCATGAGTGAGTTACGTTTGCATACCAGTCATTTACGAATTCCATTACAACATCAAATCAACGCGGCGACTGAAATCTATATGGTCGTCGCGTTTGCGCAAGTATCGGGTGTTCAAGAACTCGTCGCTTCACTTAAGCAAGCAGTCCATCGCGGTGCCCAAGTCCGTATTCTGATTGGAGATTATCTCTATTTGACGAACCCGGACGCGCTTGAAATGTTAATGAACATTCAAGGCGTGGAACTACGGCTCTATCGATCGAAAGGCCAGTCATTTCACCCGAAGGCATATTTGTTCCGAACACAAGATGGAGGGACGTTCTTTGTCGGCTCGTCCAATCTGTCGCATAGCGCCTTGAATCGAGGTGTCGAATGGAACGTCGAGATACCGGCGAGCATCTCGGAGGACGTGTTTGAACAGTCAGTCGATTCATTTCATGAGCTCTTCTATAGTGACTACGCTCAAATCATGAATACCGTCTCGTTGCAGCCTTATCGTGAAGAGTATTTGGCTCGACAAGATCGGATGAAGGAAGCCGAACAAATCGCAGCGCCGGGCCCGGTTTATATCGAGGACGATACAATCACTCCCAACACTGTGCAAGACGCTGCTTTGAAGGCGTTACGCGAGACGATGGACGAAGGCAGACGCAAAGCGATGCTCGTGCTCGCTACCGGACTAGGAAAGACGTACTTGAGCGCCTTCTTCGCCCGTCAATTTAAACGAGTGCTTTTCATTGCCCATCAAAAAGAGATTTTGCTTCAAGCTGAGGTATCGTATAAGAAAGTCGCAAGCGAATGGAAGACGGGATTATTGCTTGGCGGTGACTCGAGAGATGAGGAATCGGCAGATGTCTTATTCGCTTCGATACAAACGTTGGCATCGAAACATCGGATGCAACAGTTCACACCAGATCAGTTCGATTTGATTGTCGTCGACGAGTTCCATCATTCGGCGGCACCTTCCTATCGGCGTGTCCTTGACTACTTCGAGCCGAAGTTCTTGCTCGGATTGACGGCGACGCCCGATCGGTTGGACGGGGGAGACGTCTATGCTTTATGTGATGACAATGTTGCGTATCAGATGCACTTTACCGAAGCGATTGAAGAGTCGTATTTGACACCATTCCATTACGTTGGGATTTATGATGAGATTGACTATTCGCAGATTCGGTTGATCAACGGTCGTCGCTATGATCAGGACGAACTGTTGGCGGAGCAGTTGAAGGAAAGTGTCGCTCAAAAAATCTTTGATGCCTGGAGGAAGCATCACCAGACCAGAGCTCTTGGCTTCTGTTCGTCGGTCGCTCAGGCTGAGTACTTGGCCGACTATTTCCGCCTGCAAGGTGTTCAAGCCGTAGCTTTACATAGTCAGGCAGAATATGATCGTGCTGATGTGATGTGTCAATTGAAGCAAGGACATCTCGATATCATCTTCGCGGTCAACTTGTTCAATGAAGGTGTTGATATCCCGGAAATTGATACGCTATTGTTCTGCCGCCCGACCGAATCGTTGACTGTCTTCACGCAACAGATTGGTCGTGGATTACGTCTATTGAGTGGGAAGACGCACTGCACCATCATCGATTTGATTGGGAACTATAAGAACATCGATAAAAAGTTGGCGCTGTTGACGACGAAGCGGCAGCCGATTGTCAAAGCACTTCCTACAGATGTGGATTTACCAGGCGAATGTACCATCGAATTTGATTTACATGCCATCGATTTATTGAAGCGAATGGTCACCCGTTCTTCGACACGGCGACAACAGTTGGAGCGGAACTACTTCATGGTGAAAGAAGAACTCGGAAGACGGCCGAGTTATCTAGAGTTGATTCAACGAGGCGAATACTCGATGGATGCGTATCGCTCTGAATGGAAGAAAGATGGAGGGTTTTACGGGTTCCTCAATCGGATGGGGGAGCTGGATGAGGAAGAGAGTCACCTGTTTGAAGAGGCGAAGTCGCTGTTGCTTGAAGTAGAATACACAGACATGACGAAGAGCTATAAGATGATTGTGTTATCCATCATGTTAAGTCGTGGGGTCGCGGGATGGCTTCAACCACTCTCAGCTAGCGAGGCGGCTCGTCCATTCTATGAGTTCATCAATGAATTCCCATATCGTCAGCAGATTGACGGACAGACGAAAGACTTCCAATCCCCGTTCCATCAACAAAAGATTGAAAAGTTACTGTTGCGGATGCCATTTGATAAAATAGCTAAAGGACCGTTCTTCGTATCAGAGGAGTCATTACACGTCGAGCATAATGAAGCATTTGCTCATCCTTTAGTTTACGAATGGATCAGTCAAATCGTTGAAGTGCGGCTACATCACTACTTCAGTCGTAAGGCTTCAGAATGAGGGTGGCGTAATTATGGAAGATCGGCTTGAGCGGTTAATTCAGTACATAGATGAGTTCGATAGACAGGGACCTTACAAGATGAACGTACTGAAAATAATGTTAGAGCGAGGTTCTCAAGATTGGTATGCGCCAATTTCGATAACTGAACTCGCAAAACCTTATTATGATTTAGTGAACGAGCAACTCCGTTCTTATACCCTTAAAAATATAAGTGCGGACTTTACAACGAGCTTTTCACAAGCAAAAATGGAACGGCATTTAAGAACACTGCCATTAAAATATCTATCAACAACTTCTACTAGAGTAAGCAATATTTCTCCACCCTTTGAATTAATTGATGATATGTTTTATGTGAGGGAAGAGTACTGTATTGAAGGTCAAGCGACTCATGATAGAATCATTGAAGCAGTGGAACAAAAGTTTGAAGAGTACTTAGAAGTATTTAGTGAAAGGTGAGGGATAATTTGAAACGCGCACTACTTCGCAAAATCCAATTCGCCCTCCAGCATCATGGCGGGACGGCTTCATTGAAAGAAATCAACGCATATATCGAGCGGTCATACTATCAACTCGAGCTCGATCGGTATAAAGATTGGAAGGCTCACGTCAATAAACAGATTCGGGCCCATTCAAGTGATTCGGCCAGCTTCGCGGGGAAAGAAGACTTGTTTTATTCCACAGGAAATAAGGGCATCTGGGGCCTTCGCCAACCGAATAACTAACCGAAAGCGGAACCATTTCAGTTGGTTCCGCTTTCAATGTTTACAAAACATCACACCCCCTTGTCACAGAATGTTCAATCCTGTAAACTTCGAAACAGTGTGAAAAAAATGTATAAGGGGTTTATCCATGGAAATCGTTCAGCAATTATCGCAAGTACAATTACTCAACCAATTCTGGTTGCTCATGGCCTTCGTCATCCCGATGGTCATTTTATCGCGGATGGTCGTGGCCGGGTCACGGTTCTCGCCAATCCTCGTCATCGTCATCTTCGGTCTCGGACTTGGCTTCGCCATGGTCGAGATGGGCATCGCGACACCGGGTCTCCCTGAGTTCCCGCTCGTCGACTTCATGTCACGGACGACGATCATCGCGCTCGTCGTATCGTTCTTCGTCGGTGGACAAGAACTTCGCAAGATTTTAAGCAAGCAAGAGCTCGACATGAAAGACATCGTCGTGCCATCGAAAGAAGAGATGTTCCTCGGGACAGGACGGACACAGTTCATCTTTATCCTCCGTTCATTCTTCTTGCTCGTCGGTCTCGAAGGGTTCTTCCGCATGATGATTCAACCGGGCGCGGCAGAGGGCATCATGCTCTACTACCCAATCCTCGCGTTGATCGGTCTCGCGGCATCGTTCCTGTTGATCGACCACAAGGCGCAAATCGACGACAAGAAGGTATACATGCGTAAAGGCGTCATCGAGACAGTCTTAATGCTCGTCATCTTGTTCGTGTCGTACGGCATCGCCGTGGCGGTTCAACCGATTATCGCGCTTCCGCAGATTTTCTTCGCCATGTTAATCTCGTCAGCACTTGGTGCCATCTTCCACAACTGGACGTATGGACCGACCGTCCGTGCGCTTCTGTTCGCCGGAATCCCGGTCGTCTTGGCCGCCAACTTCATGGTCGGTGGCTCGCGAATCGGTGATGCGTTCGCCATCGAAGGCATGAACTCGATTCTCGTGTACGGTTTCTTCGGTCAATTGTTCTGGATGTTCGGTGGGATTGCGCTCCTCATGTGGTTCGCCCGCACAGGACATATCCGCAACCTCGCACCAGGTATGGCCGGCTCGCTCTCGCACAGTGGTCTCACAGGTGCATGTACGGCTGGTGACTTCGGTCAAGTGGCAGCCAAACGTGCTCCGATCATGATCAACATCCCGTTCTTCGGTCACATCTTCGTGTTCTCGATTTTGGCAGTCAGTGCCGATAACGGGGCGCTCTGGATTTGGCCGACGGCGATCATCGTCTTGGTCGGTCTCGCGTTGACGGCGCTCGCGCTCAAAAACTTGCGCGGTGCCAACGGCGAAGACTTCAAAGAAGTAAAGGCGCTCATGCAGTTCTCGTTCGGTTGGCAGATGATGGCGGTCTTCGGTGGACTCGTCATCCTCAGCTTCAGCTCGATCGCGTTCGACTATACGACGATGGCCCAATCGTCAGCCATCTCGCACTTTGGTCTCTTCGCAGCCGTCCAGGGCGGCATGTTCGGGACAGAAGCATCGCTTCTCATCCCGCTCATCTTCTCGATGCCGTTCCTCGTCCACCCGATTGTGTTCTACATGTTCGGGAAGGCGCTCGATAACAACGGTGAAATGCCGCGTGTACCAGTTTACGCGATGGCGCTCATCGGTGTCGTCGGAGTCTCGTTCGCGATTCTCGGTGTATAAACAAAACAGCCGCTTCTACCAATGTGTAGAAGCGGTTTTTGTATGCGAAACATCGGACCGATGAATCGATGGGACAAAAAAACGGCCGACACGAGGTCGACCGTCTTCTGCTTAGTTGACTTCCGTCACATGGATAACCGGCTTCGCCGTCACGTAGTTGCCTACGCTTTGAGCGAACGCGATGAGATCCGGGTTTTGGTTGTGTTGCTCGACGGCCGCTTGGTCGGCCCAGTTCTCGATCATGACGAAGCGGTTCTCCGAAGTCGTCGATTGGAACAGTTCATAGCTCAAGCAACCGGCTTCTTGTTTCGACGAATCGATGAGCTTGTTGATGTCTGCCAAGAAGTTTTCAAATTCTGTTTCTTTCACATCGAAAATGGCGTTGATTAAGATCATGTGGGAGTCCTCCGATTATTTGAATGATGTGATTGTTTCAGCGTCGAGGCGTACCGATTGGTAGCCTTCTTCTGCCGCTTTACCGACCGAGAGGATCATGACCGGCACGTAACGGTCTTTATCTAATCCGAACGCTTCCGCGAGTTGGTCTTTCTCGAAACCGCCGATTGGGTTCGTGTCATATCCGTGGGCACGGGCGACGAGCATGAACTGCATCGCTGCGAGACTCGAGTCGATTTTGACGATGTCGTTCATCTCTTGTTTCGACAAGTTTTTGTAGTACGGGAGGATGGCAGCGAGCTGTTGGTCGCGCACTTCTTGTGGCATCTTGCCTTCCGCGACAGCTTGGTCATAGATGTCTTCACCGAGCTCGTAGCATTCCATGTCGCCGAAGATGAGGACCATCGCAGCCGACGTGTCGTTTTGACGGACGTTGAAGCGGATGAGCGGCTTGAGCGTCTCTTTCGCCTCTGGGCTCTCGACGACGACGAAGCGCCACGGTTGCATGTTGACTGAAGAAGGGGCCGTTGTCGCTTCCTCGATCATTTGAAGCATTTCAAGTTGTGAGATTTTGACGTTCTCGTCGTAGACGCGGATCGATTTACGACCGAGCATCACGTCAGTGAATGTGTTGTTTTCGAATGTAGTTGCCATGGATATTACCTCTTTCTCTCTTGTTATAGTTGGTTTAGCTTTTGCAGCAGACTCGACAGCTGATTGATCTCTGACTCGGACAGCACTTTCGTGATCAAATGCTTGCCGCGGTCGTGGTCTTGTTCACAGCTCATCAAGTCATGCTTCGCTTCGTCGGTCAAATGGACGAACACTTCACGATGGTTCGCGGTGTTCCGTTCCCGGCGGACGTAGCCTTTTTCTTCAAGGATCTTCAAATGGCGGGTGATGGCCGCATTGTCGATTTTCATCGCCTGCTGAATCTCGCTTTGCGAACAGACGCCCTTGTCATGCACGATCATGAGCATCTCGTAGCGGGTCAGGCTGAAGCCCGTCTCCTTCTCAAACGAGGTCGCGACGCGTTGGTCCGCCAGTTTAATTTGGTATAGCAGTCGGCTGATATCTCGTAATTCCATCTGTGGTGTCTCACCCCTCTCATTTGATAAGTCAATTATTGACTTATCAAATGTAAAACATTCATGCCGTGCTGTAAAGGAGAATGCTCACACAAAAAACCATCCGCTCGTGCGAATGGCGATCAGTCTTCATATTTTGTACCGTCAAATCGGTACTCGGTGATGAACGTCGTCTCGTCAAACCCATATAGGCGATCGTGGCGGTTCAAGTCGTCAATCGTCTGGAGCGAATCGAATGACGGATCGCCGGATTGGGACGTGCGTGACACGTTCAAGTAGCGCTCGGTGAAGTCGTCGTCCTCATTCGGTGTCCCGTCGAACGAGAAATGAATCGACGTGACGTCGTCCTCGAGTAGGCGGATGATGCCGAGGACGCGCTGCTTCTGAGCAATGGTATCGTTCCATGCTTCATGCAACATGACGGAGACGCCCAAAAACGTCTCTGGATTCAGCTCGAAGACGGACGTCGGTTGTCGTCTGTTTACGTCTCGCATGCGGACCGCGTCCACAGGCACGTTCGCCCGTACCGTCTCTGTACGTGATAAGACGTTCGCCGTGACGAGACGGTCGTGTAGCGTCGTCTCTGCCTCTTTTACCCAGTACGTCGGCATCACGTCGTCATGGATGGTGCCGTCACCATACGTCCGCGCGGAATACGTCCCGCGAAGTGGTTGCCTTTCGAGCTTGAACGTCGCCTTGTACCCAGTCAGTTTCCAGTCTTGTGACACGTCGACATCGACACGTTCCCCGTACGTGGCATCGATGTAGTCCGTATAGCGTTCGGTCGCTTCGCTTCTTCCGTACATCGATCCGGCGACGAGCAAGCCGATGGCCCCAAGCAACAATCTTTTTTTCATTTTTGGTTCACCTCTCGTCCAATGTACCTGAAAAACACGACGCGCGTCTCAGTCCAAAGTCGTATTCAATTTATTCCCAATTCCCTGTAAACTGAAAGTGCCCTTTAAGAACTATTGTATTTACGTGTACTAATACGTATAATACACTTATACCACGTACACAAGAGAGGGTGTGACCCATGTTATATAAAATTGATATGAAAAGCGCAGAACCGTTGTATGAACAAATCGTAAATCAGACGAAGGAGCTCGTCGTCCGCGGGATATTACGGCCGGGCGACAAGGTCATGTCGGTGCGCGAACTCGCGACCGATCTCGTCATCAATCCGAATACGGTCAGTAAGGCGTATCAGGAACTCGAGCGACTCGGCTTGCTCGAGATGCATCGCGGGCGGGGGACGTTCGTCTCCGAGGACTGGGTCGACCAGGACTCGCCGCGCGCACCGATTTTAGAAGCAATCAAGAAGCTCGCCATCGATTGCCATTACGCGAACATCGCGCTCACCGAAGCGCTGACGCTATTTGAGACCGAATATAAGAAAGTAGGGGAGAACCATGCTGACAGTCCAGCAACTGAGTAAGACGATTGATCGACAGCGCGTCTTAGACGATATCGACTTCACCGTCGGCGCCGGGGAAATCATCGCCCTCGTCGGACGGAACGGGGCCGGGAAGACGACGCTCTTACGCACGATGGTCGGGATCATCCGACCGGACACGGGCGACGTCCGTTATGGCCCAGCGAGCATTTTTGAGAAGTCAGAATTAAAACGTGACGTCATCTTCGTCCCAGACTCGGCCGATGCGCTCAAACACTATACGGTCAACGAGGCGGCCGCACTCTACGAATCGATTTACCCGACGTTCAACCGGTCAACCTTCAGAGAGACGCTTACTCGTTACAACATCGACAACAAGAAGATCCGTCAGCTCTCGAAAGGACAGAAGGCGATGGTGACACTGTCGCTCGCGTTCGCCGTCCAGGCAAAGTACTATCTGCTCGACGAGCCGACGGACGGGCTCGACGTCGTCGCCAAGGCTGACGTCTTGAAACTGATGATCGCCCAAGTCGAGGCGCGCAACTGTTCGATCATCGTGTCGAGCCACCAATTACATGAGCTCGAACGCATCGCCGACCGCATCATCATGATCGAGAAGGGACGCGTCAAAGCGATCATGTCGCTCGAGGAGGCACGTGAGACGAGCGTCAAGCTGCAAGTCGTCTTCAACGATCAAGTGCCGGTCGAACTGCTCGAACGAAAAGATATCGAAATCATCAACGTCACAGGCCGGGTCGCCTTGTTCATGGCGAAAGAACGGACGAAGGAACTCGATACGTTCGTCGATGCGCACGACCCGATGCTCGTCGAAGAGATTCCGATGTCGCTCGAAGACGTGTTCCGAGTTCAACTAGGAGGTGAGGCAAGTGTCTTTTAAAGTGCTGTTAAAGAAAGACTGGAAACAAGTGTCGTTGTTATGGATGTTGCTCGTTTTCCTTGGAATTGTCGCCTATACGCTTCCAGTATGGACGCAGATGCAGACGTTCGATGAACAAGTTCGAGAGATTCAAGCGAACCCCGAGGAGTATGCCGAATGGTATGGCGACAATGTGACGAATCCGTCGGTTGAAGAATTGTTCAGCCCGGAGTACAGCTACTTTATCGGCGATTTACAGACACTGATCCCGTATGGTGGTGTCATCTTCCTCTACATCATCTTTGGCTTCTTGATGGCGTCCGTCTTGATTGGCAGTGAACGCAATAGCCAAATGTCTGACTTTACGATGTCGCTCCCGTTCAACCGCAACCAGCTCTACATATCGAAATGGTTGATCGGGACGAGTGGCATCATCGTCTCGTCTCTCCTTGGCGGACCGCTCATGCTTTGGATCATCCATTCATCACGCTATTCGTTTTTGATGGACGGACACACGTTGCAAGTCGCAGGACTCGTCGGATTTATGATGTTGACCGGCATTGCCGTCTTCTCACTAGGATTATGGATGGGTTCATTCGGCGGGGAGGCCGTCTCGCAAGTGCTCTGGTCGGTCGTCGCCTTATTGTTCCCTGTCGGCATCATCTTGTTGATTCAAGGGTCGATTTATTCGCTCACAGAAAACACAGCGGGCGTTTACGATCTATTCGAACGTGCGATCGAGAGTGTGTTCATGCGGGTGATTTCACCGCTCGCGAACGTATTTAACGTCGATACGTTCAACATGTTCACGGACAACACGGTGTGGGAGAACTTTATGACGGTGGCGATGATGAGCGCCCTCAGCTTTATCATCCTCTCGTTCGGTCTCGGTTTATGGATGTTCAACCGGGCCCCGCAAGAGAACAATGGCCGCTTCTTCATGTTCACGAACTGGCTTTGGCTCGTCCACGTGATCATGGTCGTCTGTTTCGCCATGCTCGGCGGGATTATTTTGGCCAACCTCTCGTACCCGACGAACAGCATTCTTTACTTGATCGGCTTTGTCATCGGTGGATTCCTGGCGCACTTGCTTGCGAAACGTCTGCTCTATCGCTTGAACTTGAAACTAAAATCTTGATAGGAGGATTCTCATGAAACGGCTCAGTCTGCTCGTCGTCTTGCTCATCGTGCTCGCTGGATGCGGGGACACCGAACGATCGAACGCTTTCCAATACAAAGGGTCTTACGTCGGGGATAACAGCGCCATCGCCGGGATCGCCCAGACGTTGCCGATGCATGACTGCTACAAGTCGATCGAGCTGCAGACGAAAAAACGTCCTTACGGCTTGACCGTTCGATACAGTGATCCTGAGATTGAACGGATCGAACAGGAGCGGCTCGCGATTCGGAATGCGGCGACGTACTTCACACTCGTGCAAAACACGGAGATTGTCCGCTTCGCTTTCCCGAACCGAACATATTCGTTCTCGCGCCCAGAAATGGAAGCGTGGCTCGATGTCGACTTCTCGACCATCAAGTGGGAAAAAGAGTTGAAGGACCACTTGGACGAGAAAATCGGCAACCAAGAGCAGACCGAAGCCTATTTCAAGAGAATCTAAGCGTGTGCGGAAACTTTCATCCGCACACGTTTTTTCGATATTTTCTGAAAATTATCGGGTAAAGGGTAGATGAAAGCGTTTTCTTGGCATTATAATAGAGTTAACTGAATGAGTATTCATTCCAAGGAGGAGAATCGATGAACAAACCGTGGTTGCAAGATTATCCAGCTGACATGCCAGAAACGATTGATTACGAGGTGAAGCCGCTCTATGAGGCGCTATCCCGGGCCGCTACCGATTATCCGGACCGGACCGCCGTCTCTTTCATCGGCAAAGAGTTGACGTTCGCCGAGGTCGATGACGCGGCGAAGCGACTCGCGACGATGCTCCAATCGAAAGGCCTGCAAAAAGGGGACCGCGTCAGCCTGATGCTCCCGAACTGTCCGCAATACGTCATTTCATTCTACGCCGTCTTGTACGCTGGTGGAACGGTCGTCCAGACGAACCCGCTCTACACCGAGCATGAGCTCGAGAATTTGATCACCGACTCCGGTGCGAACATCCTCATCACGCTCGACCTCCTCTATCCGAAATCGCTTCGTGTGAAACAGAAGACGGACATCAAGACGATCGTCACGACGAGCATCGCCGACTATCTTCCGTTCCCGAAGAACAAGCTGTACCCGATCAAAGTGAAACGTGAGAACAACATCGTCATCGACACGACAGGTTCGGTCGCATTCAAAGAGTATAAAAACTGCGGGCCGATCACCCCGACCGAGATTGATCCGAAAGAGGACGTCGCCGTCTTGCAGTATACAGGTGGGACGACAGGGCTGCCGAAAGGCGTCATGCTGACCCACTTCAACTTGACGGCGAACGTCGACCAAATCTCGAACTTCTTCTATAAATACAACCGAGGCGACATAAAGCGTGTCTTGAGCGTCGTCCCGTTCTTCCACGTCTACGGGATGACATGCTGTCTGAACTTCGGGATGGCGAACGGATATGAGCTCGTCCTCGTCCCGCGCTTTGACGTCACCGACGTCTTGAAGACGATCCACAAGAAGAAGCCACACTTCTTCCCAGGTGCACCGACGATGTATGTCGGCATCCTCAACGACCCGAAATCGAAGAAATATGACCTGTCGTCAATCGAGGCGTGTATCTCCGGGTCGGCGCCGCTCCCGGTCGAAGTGCAGGAGCAGTTCGAGAGCATCACGGGCGGTCGCATCGTCGAAGGATATGGCCTGTCGGAAACGTCACCGGTCACACACGCAAACTTCCTATGGGATAAACGAATCGTCGGCTCGATCGGCGTGCCGCTGTCGGACACTTCTGCTAAAATTGTAAAGGCAGACGGAGAGACCCCGGCTGACATCGGTGAAATCGGAGAAATCATGCTGCACGGCCCGCAAGTCATGAAAGGGTACTGGCAGAAGCCGGAAGAGACGGCCGCCGTCTTGAAGGACGGATGGCTCGCGACCGGTGACCTCGGCTATATGGGCGAGGACGGGTTCTTCTATATCGTCGATCGGAAGAAGGACATGATTATCGCCGGGGGCTTCAACGTCTATCCGCGTGAGATCGAAGAAGTGCTCTATGAGCATCCGGCTGTCAAAGAAGCTGTCTGTATCGGCGTTCCGGACCCGTATCGCGGCGAGACGGTCAAGGCGTTCATCGTGACGCGGGACGGGTCCAGCGTGACGGAAGAAGAGCTTGACAAGCACTGCCGCGAGAAGCTTGCCGCGTATAAAGTACCGAAGCTGTACGAGTTCCGGGAAGAATTGCCTAAGACGTTCGTCGGTAAGATTTTACGTCGTGTCCTTGTCGACGAAGAGAAGGCGAAACAAGTGAAACAAAGCAGTTGACACAATCGTGTCACATGATAGAATAATAAATGAATGAACCATCATTCATTTTTCTGCAGCAGTAAGGAGCTTGGGTGTTTATGACAAAGAATGGATCAAAAAGTGACCGCATTATCGATGCGGCAGTGAAAGTAATTGCAAATCATGGCTATCACGGTGCAAAGGTGACGGCCATCGCCAAAGAGGCGGGTGTCGCCGACGGGACGATTTATCTGTACTTCAAAAACAAGGAACATTTGTTGATTGAATTGTTCCAGACGAAGATGGGCCTGTTTATCGACTACTCGAAGCAACAGATCGAGCAGGAGACGACGGCCGGCGACAAACTGTATCAATTGATCGAGTCGCATCTTAAACAACTGTCGGCCGATTACGACCTCGCCGTCGTGACACAAATCGAGCTCCGGCAGTCGAACTTGGCACTCCGTCAAAAAATCAGCGAAGTGCTCAAACCGTACTTGAACTTGATTGACGCGGTCGTACGACACGGAATCGACACCGGCGAATTTGATAACGAACTCGATTATCGACTCGCCCGGCAGATGATTTTCGGCACGATCGATGAAGTGGTCACGAGCTGGATGGCGAGCGGCTTTAAGTATGACTTGATGTCGACGCTGCCAAAAGTACACCATATGTTAAAAAAAGGGCTTGCTTAACCGTAAGCCCTCTCGCTAGCTCAAAAAATGAATGCTGATTCATGAATGATGGTGCGAACAACTTATAAGGGGGAACTACGATGAATATTTTTGTATTGCTGAAGCGTACGTTTGATACAGAAGAAGCGATTCAGCTCGAGAATGGGGAAATTCAAGAAGACGGCGCGGAGTTCATCATCAACCCGTATGACGAATATGCAGTCGAGGAGGCCATCCGCAAACGTGACGACCTCGGGGGAGAAGTCACGGTCGTGACGGTCGGACCGGAAGACGCGGACAAAGAACTTCGCACGGCGCTCGCGATGGGTGCGGACAAAGCGGTCCGGATTTCAATCGAGGATGACGTCGAGGACGCGGACCACGTGACGATCTCGAAAGTGCTCGCCACGTACTTGAAAGAGCAAGCGCCTGACCTCGTCTTCGCCGGGAACGTCGCGATCGATGGCGGCAGCGGTCAAGTCGCGCCGCGCGTCGCGGAACTGCTCGATATGAACTACGTGACGACGATCACGAAGCTCGACATCGATGGGACGACGGCGACGGTCACACGCGACGTCGAAGGGGACACGGAAGTAATCGAAGTGCCGCTCCCGCTCCTCGTGACGGCGCAGCAAGGATTGAACGAACCGCGCTACCCGAGCCTTCCAGGCATCATGAAGGCGAAGAAGAAGCCGCTCGAAGAACTCGAACTGTCGGACATCGACCTCGATGAGGACGAGATTGAAGCGAAGATCGAGACGATCGAACGCTTCTTGCCGGAAGAAAAGAAAGCAGGACGCATCCTTGAAGGGGACACGTCGTCACAAGTGAGCGAGCTCGTTCAATTACTTCGCACGGAAGCAAAAGTCATTTAAGGGGGACACATAGATGAAAGCTTTAGTACTCGCAGAAGCGCGTGAAGGCGCCTTACGGAACGTATCATTTGAAGCGATCGCCGCGGCGAAGCAACTGACGGACGACGTGACGGCGGTCGTCATCGGGGATGATGTCAAAGCACTCGCCAATGAACTGGGGGAATACGGTGCGGGCCGCGTCCTCGTCATCGAGGACGAGCGTCTCAAGCACTACACGCCAGACGGCTACGGGCAAGTGCTCCGCCAAGTCATCGAGCAAGAATCACCAGACATGATCGTGCTCGGCCATACGGCGCTCGGGAAAGACATCGCCCCGAAACTCGCGGCTCGTCTGGACGCCGGTCTCATCAGTGACGTCGTCTCAATCGAAGGGTCTGGCAAAGATGCCGAGTTCGTCCGCCCGATTTACTCAGGGAAGGCGTTCGAGAAAGTGAAGTTCAAAGACTCGGTCATGTTCTTCACGATCCGTCCGAACAACATCGACGCCCTTCCACGTACGGCTGGAGCGAGCGCATCGGTCGAGACACCGAGCGTGGAGCTCAAGGACCTTGCCATGATCGTCAAAGAAGTCGTCCGCAAGGCGACGGGGAAAGTCGATTTGACGGAAGCGAAAGTCATCGTCGCCGGTGGCCGCGGCGTCAAGAGCGAAGATGGCTTCAAACCGCTCGAAGAACTCGCCGAGCTTCTTGGTGGGGCCGTCGGTGCCTCACGTGGAGCGTGTGACGCCGACTATTGCGATTATGCCCTTCAAATCGGTCAGACCGGGAAAGTCGTCACACCGGACTTGTATATCGCCTGCGGCATCTCGGGCGCAATCCAGCACTTGGCCGGGATGAGCAACGCCAAAGTCATCGTCGCCATCAATAAAGACCCGGAAGCGAACATCTTCAGCGTGGCCGACTACGGCATCGTCGGCGACTTGTTCGACGTCGTCCCACTGTTAACAGAAGAGTTCCGCAAACACCTCGTCAACAGCTGATATGCAGAACGTTTGGGGAAACGTACCCTCCGTGGTATACTCTGAACATGAAATGCATGAGAGTCCTTAATCGGCTCTTACATCTTACTGGGGAGGTATTTATCAAATGGCTATTAAACACGCAACGACTCAAACATTCGAACAAGAAGTAAAAGAGGGCGTCGTCCTCGTCGATTTCTGGGCAGCTTGGTGTGGACCGTGCCGCATGATCGCACCGGTACTCGAAGAGCTTGACCAAGAGATGGGCGACCAAGTCCAAATCGTGAAACTCGACGTTGATGAGAACCCAGAAGTAGCGGGTGCTTTCCAAATCCAAAGTATCCCGACACTCATGATGTTCAAAGACGGACAACCTGTCTCAAAAACAATGGGCTTCCAACCAAAAGAAGCACTCAAAGAGTTTATCGCGACAGCAAAATAATGCGTACAGCCGACCGGGGAACTGGTCGGCTGTTTTTTGTTGGGCTCGTTAGGGAAGAAGGAGTTTAGTCGTTTCGCATGGAATAACAACGGTTAAGGTTCGGTTTGATGTGAGCGGGAAATTCGGGGAAAGCATCATCTGAAAGCGGATACATATCAGGCTTAATTAGAATTTTTTTTCGTCGTTTTTAGTCGTCTCCCTTCATATTTAACAGTCCAAGTTTTTTTGACGAGGCACTGAAAAACGGGAAGGTTTTATCATGGAAACGGACTGAAAATGTACGCTATACTCATGAGGAAGACATGATGGCGTCAAATGAACTTAATAATTGGCCCATCGCTTGTAAGACTCTGCTCGAAGGAGGAATTTTCTTGTCGGTGTTACATTTAGCTATCTTATTGCCGCTTCTCGCGGCTCCGTTCATCCCGTTCTTGTTCCGGGCGCTGAAGCGAATCCATACGGGTTGGTTCGTGTTAATCATTCCGGTCGTCCTGTTCGTCTACTTCTTCCGCTTCATCGGAATCACGAGCGCGGGAGACGTCGTGACGGAGACGGTCGAATGGATGCCATCGCTCGGCATCAACTTCACGGCCTACGTGGACGGGCTCGGACTATTGTTTGCCCTCCTCATCACAGGGATCGGGGCGCTCGTCGTCCTCTATTCGATTTACTATTTGAATAAAGACAAAGAGTCGCTCGGTCACTTCTACGTGTACTTGCTCCTCTTTATGGGTGCGATGCTCGGTGTCGTCCTCTCAGACAACATGGTCGTCATGTACATGTTCTGGGAACTCACGTCGATTTCGTCGTTCCTGTTGATCGGGTATTGGTACGAGAAAGAGCGCTCACGCTACGGGGCGCGTAAATCGATGCTCATCACCGTGTTCGGTGGTCTGTCGATGCTCGGGGGGATTGTGATTCTCGAGTCGATCGTCGGTTCGTTCAGCATCCGCGACATGGTCGCCAATCAGGCACTCATCGCCGACAGCCCGTTCTTTATCGCGGCGATGATTCTCATCTTGCTCGGCGCCTTCACGAAGTCGGCGCAATTCCCGTTCCACATCTGGTTGCCGGATGCGATGGAGGCACCGACCCCGGTCAGTGCGTACCTCCACTCGGCGACGATGGTCAAGGCCGGTCTCTATCTCGTCGCACGGATGAGCCCGGTGTTCCAAGAGTCACCGATCTGGCTATGGACGATCGCCGCTGTCGGGACGTTCACCTTGTTCTGGGGTTCGTTCAACGCGGTCAAACAGACCGATTTGAAAGGGATTCTCGCCTTCTCGACGGTCAGTCAGCTCGGTCTCATCATGTCGCTCCTCGGCCTCGGGGCCGCGGCGCTACATTATGACGGCATGGATGACAACATCTATATGGTCGCGACGATCGCGGCAATCTTCCACTTGATTAACCATGCGACGTTCAAAGGGTCGTTGTTCATGATGGTCGGGATCGTCGACCACGAGACGGGGACACGTGACATCCGCAAACTCGGCGGTCTGATGACCGTCATGCCGATCACGTTCACGATCGCCGTCATCGGCTCGTTGTCGATGGCAGGGTTACCGCCGTTCAACGGCTTCCTCAGTAAAGAGATGTTCTTGAAGGCAACCACGAAAGTGTTCTCGATGGACTTCTTCGCGCTCGATACGATTGGCATCTTGATCCCGGTCGTCGCGTTCATCGCGAGCGTGTTCACATTCATCTACAGCTTGATTATCTTCACCCGGACGTTCATGGGCAAAGCCCAGTTCGACCGGTTACCGAAACAGCCGCACGAGGCACCGATCGGGATGCTCATCTCGCCAGCGATTCTCGCTATCCTCGTCGTCGTTCTCGGTTTCGTACCGAACGTGTTGTCGAACTCGCTCATCAAGCCGGCCGTCGAGTCGATCTATCCGACGCTCGTCGCGAGCGGGCAGGATGTGAAAGTCGACATCTACTTCTGGCACGGCATCACACCTGAGTTGCTTATGACGATCGGTATCGTCCTGCTCGGGACGCTCATGTTCTTCACGATCAACAAGTGGATGGGGATTTACAACCACATCCCGCATCGCTTGACCTTGAACGGGATGTACGACGGAACGCTCGTCTGGTCGAACAAGGCGGCGTACCGCTTTAAAGACAACTACATGACGGGCTTCATCCGCTCGTACTTGGTGTACATCTTCTTGTTCTTGTCAGGCATGATGTTGTTCTCGATGTATCGCTTCGACTTGTTCGACTTCTCGTTCGGAGAGATGGAAGCCGTCGCACCGTATGAATACGTCCTCGGGGCCGTCATCATCTTGGCGTCGCTCGCGATTCTGTTCATGCGTTCGCGTCTCCCGTCGATCATCTTGCTCGGTGTCGTCGGATACTCGGTCGCGTTGTTCTTCGTCTTCTTCAATGCCCCGGACCTCGCCTTGACGCAGCTCGTCATCGAGACGGTATCGGTCGCCTTGTTCTTGCTCGTCTTCTACCACATGCCGGAGATCAGCAAGAAAGAAGTGCGTGTTAAGTTTAAAATCGAGAATGCGATTGTCTCGATTTTCGTCGGGGTGACGGTGACGCTCCTCAGCTTCATGGCGCTGTCGAACCGTTCATTGTCGTCAATCTCCGAGTATTATAAAGAAAACGTCTATGACTTGGCAGCCGGGAAGAACATGGTCAACGTCGTCCTTGTCGACTTCCGTGGCTTTGATACGTTGTTCGAGATTGTCGTCCTTGCCATCGCGGCCATTGGGATTTACACGATGATCAAATTTAGAACGACAGTACGTACGAAAGGAGCGCGCGAACATGAACCGAAAAAATGATCAAGTCAATGATGTCATCTTACAGACGGCCGCGGTGATCATCTTCTTCATCATCATCGTGTTCTCGATCAATTTATTCTTCGCCGGGCACTACTCGCCGGGCGGAGGTTTCATCGGTGGTTTGATGACAGCGGCGGCGCTCGTCCTCTTGCTCCTCGCCTTTGATTCGAAGACGCTTGCTGACGTGCTCCCGTTTGATTATCGGAAGATGACGGCGCTCGGTCTCGTCATCGCGATGCTGACGTCACTCCATAGCGTCTTTTGGGACCGTCCGTTCCTAACTCACGCCTATGACAAATTCGATTTGCCGCTCTTGGGCGAACAGACGCTTCACACGGCGATCGCCTTTGACCTTGGCGTTTACCTTGTGGTCATCGGTGTGACGATGACGATCATTCAAACGATTGGAGAGAGTGAATAATGGAAATCTTCGTTAGCATCATCATCGGTGTCCTGACGATGAGCGCGGTCTATATGATTCTCTCAAAGAGTTTGTTGCGCATCATCATCGGCACCGGGTTACTCAGCCACGCTGCCCACTTGCTCGTCTTGACGATGGGTGGACTGAAAACCGGAGCGGCACCCGTCCTCGTCGATGGGGTCACGGAATATACTGACCCGCTCCCGCAAGCGCTCGTCTTGACGGCGATCGTTATCAGCTTCGGGGTGACCGCGTTCTTCCTCGTGCTCGCGTATCGGGCTTACCAGGAACTGAACACGGATAATATTGAGGAAATGAAAGGAACGGAATCGAATGATTAACTTACCGATCTTTCCGATTGTCATCCCGGCGCTTGCGGCCATCTTTCTTCTCTTCGCACCGAAGCAAGTTCGTCTGCAACGCGGAGTGGCACTCGGGGCTTTACTTGTAACGTTTGCAGTGACGGTGCTGCTCATCTTCACCGTGTCTCAAGACGGCATCATGACCGTCAACTTAGGGAACTGGCCGGCACCGTTCGGAATCACGCTCGTCTCGGACATGCTGTCGGCACTACTCGTCGCCACGTCGACGTTGCTCGTCTTTTTCATCGTCTGGTTTGCGACCCATTACTTCTCAGACGCCTATGAATCGAACTACGTCTACGTCGCGATGCTGTTCCTCCTCGTCGGGGTGAACGGTGCCTTCACGACAGGCGATATTTTCAACTTGTTCGTCTTCTTTGAAGTCTTCCTCATCTCGTCGTACGTGTTGATCGTGCTCGGCGGGAAGGGTGTCCAATTACGCGAGTCGATCAAGTATTTGCTCGTGAACGTCATCGCCTCGGCGCTGTTCGTCATGGCCGTCGCGCTTCTTTACGGGACGGTCGGTACGCTCAGTTTGGCGGACCTCGCGCAAAAGATCCCTCTCGTGGAGAATCAAAGCGTCATCACCGTCATCGGTGTGTTCTTCGTCATCGTCTTCGGCTTGAAAGGGGCACTCGTGCCGCTCCATTACTGGCTCCCGGGCTCGTATGTCGTGGCGCCGACACCGATTCTCGCCATGTTCGGGGCGCTGTTGACGAAAGTCGGCGTCTACTCGATCTTGCGGACGTATACGCTCCTGTTTGATGGCGGAAGTGCGTTCATGCAGAACTTCTTGATTATCCTTGCCGTGTTGACGATCGTCATCGGGATGATCGGGGCGATCGCCTATAACGACGTCAAGTTGATCATCATCTACAACATCATGATCGCCGTAGGCGTCATCTTGTACGGAATCGCACTCAACACGCAGACGTCGCTCGAAGGGGCGCTCTACTATTTGATTCATGACA
Organism: Exiguobacterium sp. s21; assembly: GCF_018617975.1. NCBI lineage: Bacteria > Bacillati > Bacillota > Bacilli > Caryophanales > Exiguobacterium > Exiguobacterium sp. s21. The sequence goes on from NZ_JACSLF010000002.1 coordinate 22,394, forward strand.
TGTTGATCAAGGCCGCCTTGTTCATGCTCGTCGGGATGATGATCGGCATCACCAAGTCCGGTCAACTGCGCGACATGGGCGGTTTGATCACCCGCTTCCCATTGTTCGGTTGGACGTTCTTCATCGCAGCGTTGTCGCTCGCCGGGATTCCGCCGCTCAGCGGATTCTTCGGGAAACTGTTGATCGTTCAAGGCGGGGTCGGGGAAGGCAGCCTGTTCGGGCCGCTCCTCATCTTGCTGTCGAGTCTGTTCGTCCTCTTCTCGGTCATCAAAATCTTCTTGTACGGATTTTGGGGAGAAGAGAAACGAGTCTATGACGGTCCGCTCGTGCCGTATATGAACCGCCTCATCGTGCCGACGTTCTTGCTTGTCGCGGTCGCCGTCGCCTACGGGTTTGGTGCCGAAGCGATGCATCCGTTCATTACCCAGGCAATCGAACCGCTCGTGCAACCCGAAATCTATATCGATGCCGTGATTAAGGAGTGATTTAGAGATGGCTTACCAACTACTCATCAACTTTTTCCTGGCGTTCATTTGGATGTTCTTCACGGGTACGTTCACGACGAGCGGATTCATCATCGGTTACTTGCTCGGGTTACTCGTCATCTTCATGATGCGCCGCTTCTTCAAAAACACGGACTTTTATTTCACCCGTGTCTTGAAACTGTTTAAACTGTTCTTGATTTTCTGTCGCGAACTCGTCGTAGCCAACATCGAAGTGCTCCGGCTCGTCTTGAGCCCGAAACTAAAAATCCAACCAGGTATCTTCCGGTATCACACCGAACTCGATGCCGGTTGGAAAGTGAGTTGGCTATCGATGCTCATCACGCTGACACCAGGTACGCTTGTCGTCCAAGTGTCAGACGACAATAAGACGCTCTACATCCATGCGCTCCATATGCCGGATAAAGAGTCGCTCAAACAAGACATTTACGATAACTTTGAGTCGAACATCAAGGAGGCGACCAGCTAATGTTAAATATTATTATTTACGTCGCCCTCGCCATCCTCGTGATCGCCATGCTCGGTATGCTGTACCGGGTCGTCAAAGGGCCGACGACAGCGGACCGTGTCATCGCCCTCGACTCGATCGGCATCGGGTTGATCTCGGTCGTATCGTTGTTATCAATTTTGCTCGATACGACGATGTTCTTCGAGGTCATCCTCTTGCTCGGGATTTTAGCCTTTATCGGAACGGTGGCGTTCTCGAAATTCCTCGAGAAGGGAGAGATCATCCAACATGACCGCAACAATGATTTATGACATCTTGACCGGTGTCTTCACGATCATCGGTGTGTTCTTCACCGTCGTCGCGGCCATCGGTCTGATCCGGCTCCCGGACATCTATTCCCGCGCCCACGCCGCCTCGAAGAGTGCGACGCTCGGCGTCATGTTCGTCCTGTTCGCGGCGGTCTTGCACGTCTGGGTCGACCAGCGCATCTTTGACGCACGGCTTCTGCTCGGACTGTTCTTCGTCTTATTGACGGCACCGGTCGGAAGTCACTTGGTGGCCCGTGCGGCCCATTCTCAAGGTGTCCCGCTTTGGAAGAAATCGCTCCAAGATGCACTTCGAGAAGATAAGGACAAAGGAATCGAATGACGAAAGGCTCTTCCAAATCAAATTGGAAGAGCCTTTTTGCGTCACATCAGATACGTCACGTCAGAGGCTGACGTCGGATAGGCGAACTCCAAGTGTTTGATGTGTTGATGGGTGATGTTGTTTTGTATAATAAACGAGAACAAGTTGATCAATTCCGGTGCATGTTGCCCGATCAAGTGGGCCCCGAGCACGTGGCCGTCTTTGCTGAGCAGAATGCGGGAAAACGCCGTCGTGTCGTTGATCCGTTCATACGTCAAGAAATGGGACAAGTCGTTGTCCTTACACTCGTAGTCGATGCCGCGCGCTTTCACCTCCTCGACCGTCAGTCCGACCTTGGCGATCGGCGGTGTCGTGAAGACGACCGTCGGGGCAGGGCGCTCCGGTAAAGGACGCGTGTTGTCCCGTAACAGATTGAGAGCGGCGATGCGTCCTTCCTGCCCCGCAAACGGGGTGAGGGCCGGGTTGCGGCTCTTGGCGACGTCCCCGGCTGCATATACGTTCGTATTCGTCGTCTGCAGGAACTCATTGACGAGGATGCCGCCGTGGTCGGACTCGATACCGGCCGCGTCCAAACGGAGCCGTTCGATGCTCGGAATTCGCCCGGTGGCGTTAAGGACGACGCCTTCGAGGGTAGAGTCATCTGATAACGTCAGCACGTCCCCATCCATCCGGACGGGCTCGATGCCGTACCGGACATCGATGCCGATCCGAATCGTCTCATCGACGAGACGTTTGACGACTTTGCGGTCGAATTGTTTAAGTGCCCACGATCGGATGAGAAGGGTCACCTCGCTCCCGAAACGGCGGAGGATATGAGCGAACTCGAACGCGATATAGCCGGCCCCGATGATGGTGACGTGTTTCGGCAAGTCGTCGAGGTCGAAAACGTCGTCGCTCGTGATGGCCAAGTCGCCACCCGGGATGTCGAGCGGTCGCGGAATGAGGCCTGAAGCGATTAAAAACTGATGCGCCGAGATTTCATGCCCATCAATGACAATTGAGTCTTCATCGATGAAATGGGGTTCGCCTTCGAACAAGTCGATGTCGTGCTCTTTCCAATGATGCATCTTCGTCGTCGGGACGGCGAAACGATACTCGTCAATACGCCGTTTAAAGGCGTGCCAATCGAGCGTGAGCTCGCCGTGGACACCGAGCGATTTCATCCGTTCCGCACGTGCAATGAGCTCTGCTCCTTCCGCGAGCATCTTTTTCGGGTCACATCCGCGTTGCGGACACGTCCCGCCGAACGTCCAATTCTCGACGATGGCAATTTGTTTACCGGCGTCGCATAATACGTTAGCGGCTTGGCTCGCTGCCGAGCCGCTGCCGATGATGATGACATCGTACCGTTTCATAACTAAATCCTCCCTCTAAGACTTCATCAAATTTTTCCCGTCTGGAAGGAACTTAAACTGAGGTGATTGAATTTGAGTCATTCTGACCACATTAAACATAAATTGGCGCTCTTACCTGACGAGCCCGGCTGTTACTTGCATAAGAACGAGTACGGCGAGATCATTTACGTCGGGAAAGCGAAAAATTTGAAGAACCGGGTCCGGTCTTATTTTACCGGGGCGCATGACATCAAGACGATGCGCCTCGTCGCTGAGATTCGCGACTTTGAGTATATCGTCACGGCGAGCGAACTCGAGGCGCTTCTGCTCGAGATGACGCTCATCAAAAAGCATGACCCGAAATACAACATCCGTCTCAAAGACGACAAGTCGTACCCGTACATCAAGATCACGAACGAGCCGTACCCGAGGTTACTCACGACGCGGAAGCTGAAGCGGGACGGCGGCTTCTATTTCGGCCCGTACCCGAACGCCTATGCCGCCAACGAGACGAAGCGGTTGCTCGATAAACTGTATCCGCTCCGGAAATGCCAACCGATGCCGCGCAAGCTCTGTCTGTATTACCATATCGGGCAGTGCCTCGGACCTTGCGAGCTCGCCGTCGACACGGACGAGCAAAAAGAAATCGTCCATGAAATTCGCCGCTTCCTGAACGGGGAGACGAGCGAGACGCTCGCCAAGCTCCAAGTCGACATGGGACGAGCGGCCGAAGACATGCAATTCGAACGAGCTGCTGAGCTCCGTGACCAAATCCGGGCCGTCGAGTCGATTATGAACAAACAGAACATGATCACGGCCGACCCGACAGCTCGCGATGTCTTCGGCTATACGCTCGACCGCGGCTGGATGTGCGTCCAAGTGTTCTATATGCGGGGCGGCAAGATGATCGAGCGCGACGTATCACTGTTCCCGCTCCACGGCGAACCGTCCGAGGAGCTTGAGAGTTTCATCGTCCAGTTTTACGAGCAGAACGTTTTGCCGAAGGAAGTGCTCGTCCCCGAAATCGTCCGCATCGATTTATTGAACGAGGCGATCGGGACGAAAGTGATGCAACCGAAGCGCGGCGCGAAGCGACAGCTGCTCGACTTGGCGACGAAAAATGCGGGCATCGCCTTGAACGAGAAGTTCGAGTTGCTCGCCCGCGACGAAGAGCGGACACTCCTCGCCATGCGTGAACTCGGTGAGGCGATCGGCATCCCGAACTTGTCACGCGTCGACATCATCGACAACGCGAACATCCAAGGGGCTGATGCCGTCTCGGCACTCGTCGTCTTCGAAGACGGGAAGCCGCTCAAGAAGGAATACCGGAAATACAAGATTCGTACCGTCCAAGGACCGGACGACTACGAGACGATGCGAGAAGTCGTCCGTCGTCGGTTCCGTCGCCTGTTGACGGAAGAGAAGCGTCTACCGGACTTGCTGTTGATTGACGGGGGCATCGGGCAATTGAACGCCGCCCTCGACGTCCTGCAGAACGAGTTCGGGCTCGACTTGCCGGTCGGGTCGCTCAAAAAAGATGACCGTCATCGGACGAGCCAGCTCTTGTTCGGGGAAGGCGGCGGGGTCGTCGAACTGAATTCGCGCTCGAGCGCGTTCTATTTGCTCCAACGTATGCAAGACGAGGTCCACCGCTTCGCCATCACGTTCCACCGCAGTTTGCGGACGAAGAAGATGACGAAGTCGGTGCTCGACGATATCCCGGGCGTCGGGCCGAAGCGACGTCAGCAGTTGATCCGCCATTTCGGTTCGATGAAACAGATCCGCCTCGCCTCGCTCGAACAGTTGAAGGAAGCAGGCCTGCCCGAGAAGTTGGCCGAGACCGTTTTGCAATACGTTCATGAGGAGACGGACGAATGAAGATAAAACAAGAGCCGATGCGGTCAGTTCGCATCGGCTCTTCGTCATTCATACGTGTCTTTTCGGTCTAGTTGGACGGTGATTTGGACGGCCTGGCGCGCCACATCGGCGTAGCCCTCGGCGACGCATTGGAAACGACCGGCAATTTGTTCGGCTAAAAAGCCAGCCTCAAGCTGGAAGTAGCCGGTTGCCTTTTCTTGGGTCGCAGGCGGGGGAAGTAGTTCGAACAAGAACTTATTTCCTTTTTCTTTCAAGAGCGTCAATTGCCCCCAGCCAGCCTCCATAAAGAAGGCGCTCAGTTCGTCGTTCGTCATGACCGGGAACTTGCGTGCGACCCGTTTGCCCGACCAATAGATGACTTGGGCGTAGTCGTCCCCGAGCAAATCCGTCAACACATAATCGCGAAGCAGTTCGATCGCGAAAGTGGGTTGGCTCATCGTTTCCATCTTCTTCCATCACTCCATTCTCTCTATACCATTATAACGACGATTCACCTTTTGGTCACCGGGTATTTTGCAAAAGAATGTGGCACAAATCGGTCGGGTTGTCTTGTCATACAAATTTCACAAGAGTAGAATAGGAGACAGAAAGCTATATTTACATTTGAAAACGCTTTTATTTACAAAACGAGCCAAGGGCTCGTGAAAAGGGGGAACTAGAATGGCAGCGCGTCGTGACTATTTCAGTCGTAAAGTCCATTCGCTACTTGGGGTCATCCCAATCGGCTTGTTTTTGATCGTTCACTTGTCGGTCAACTACTATATCGTCGATGGGGTGGAGTCGTTCAACAAGGCAGCAAAATTTATGGGGAGCTTACCGTACTTGTATTTCCTTGAAGTCACCATCATCGCTTTGCCGATGATCTTCCACGGAGTGTATGGCGTGTATTACGCGTTCCTCGGTTCGATTAACACGAACCGTTACTCATACGCCCGTAACTGGATGTACATGCTCCAACGCTTCACGGGCGTCTTCCTCGTCATCTTCATCGCATGGCACGTTTGGGAAACGCGCTTGGCGAAGTTGCGTGGCGTCGAAGTGAACGCGGAGATGATGCAAAACATCGTCGACAATCCGCTCATGCTCATCTTCTACATAGTCGGGATCCTCTCGGCTACGTTCCACTTCGCGAACGGTCTCTGGTCGTTTGCCATCACGTGGGGGATCACACAGTCGCCTCGTTCACAGCGCTTCATGAGCTATGTCTCAGGCGTCGTCTTCTTGGCACTATCTTTTGTCGGCATCCGTTCTATCTTGACGTTCGCGGGCATCTTGTAATTAGGGGGAAAAGTTCATGGCAAATCAAAGTTTGATCGTCATCGGTGGCGGTCTGGCTGGACTCATGGCGACAATCAAGTCGGCTGAGATGGGTGTTCCGGTAAAACTATTCTCGCTTGTACCGGTCAAGCGTTCACATTCAGTTTGTGCACAAGGCGGCATCAACGGTGCCGTCAACACGAAAGGGGAAGGGGATTCTCCTTGGCAACACTTTGATGACACGGTCTATGGGGGCGACTTCCTCGCCAACCAACCGCCGGTCCAAAAGATGGCGGAAGCGGCACCGAAGATCATCCACATGTTCGACCGCATGGGCGTCATGTTCAACCGGACGCCAGAAGGTCTTCTCGACTTCCGTCGTTTCGGCGGTACGCTCCATCACCGTACGGCTTACGCCGGTGCGACGACGGGGCAACAGCTCCTGTACGCACTAGACGAGCAGGTTCGTCGCTACGAGGCGCAAGGTCTCGTCGAGAAGTATGAAGGCTGGGAGTTCCTCCGGGCCATCATCGATGAAGCAGGTGTGTGCCGTGGTGCGGTCTGTCAGGATTTGCGCTCGATGGAAATTAAAGCGTTCCCATCGGACGCGGTCATCCTCGCGACAGGCGGCCCGGGTGTCATCTTCGGCAAATCGACGAACTCGGTCATCAACACCGGCCAAGCGGCTGGAGCGGTCTATCGTCAAGGGGCGGTCTACGCGAACGGTGAGTTCATCCAAATCCACCCGACGGCGATCCCGGGGGACGACAAACTTCGTCTCATGAGTGAATCGGCGCGCGGTGAAGGCGGACGTGTCTGGACGTATAAAGACGGCAAGCCATGGTACTTCCTTGAAGAGAAGTATCCGGCCTACGGAAACCTCGTGCCGCGTGATATCGCGACGCGTGAAATCTTCGACGTCTGTGTCAACCAAAAGCTCGGCGTCAACGGCGAGAACATGGTGTACCTTGACTTGTCGCATAAAGACTCGAAAGAGCTCGACATCAAACTCGGCGGCATCCTCGAGATTTACGAGAAGTTCGTCGGCGACGATCCACGCAAAGTCCCGATGAAGATTTTCCCGGCCGTTCACTATTCGATGGGCGGACTATGGGTCGACTACGATCAGATGACAAACATCCCAGGCTTGTTCGCAGCCGGTGAGTGCGATTACTCGATGCACGGTGCGAACCGTCTCGGGGCCAACTCGCTCTTGTCTGCCGTATACGGCGGGATGGAAGCCGGTCCGGCGGCCGTTCACTACATGCGCGGTCTCGATCAGGCGACAGAGAGCGTGCCAGAAGCGCTCTTCAACTTCAACGAACGTGAAGAAATCGAGCGGTTTAACGACATCCTCGCGATGGACGGTACGGAAAATGCGTATCAAATCCACCGTGAGCTCGGCGAACTCATGACCGACAACGTCACGGTCGTTCGTTACAACGACAAGCTCGAGGCGACGGACCTCAAACTCCGTGAGCTTCGTGAACGCTATAACAACATCTCCGCGACCGACACGGCTCGCTGGAGCAACCAAGGGGCATCGTTCATCCGACAACTCGACCACATGCTCGACCTCGCGCGCGTCATCACGCTTGGCGCTTTGAAACGCGACGAGAGCCGTGGTGCTCATTACAAACCGGACTTCCCGGAACGTGATGACGACAAGTTCATGAAGACGACGATGGCACGTTACAACGCAGGGGAAGTCGATATCTCGTATGAAGAGATCGACGTTTCGTTAATCCCGCCACGCAAACGGGATTACTCGAAGAAAGGGGCGAAGACGAAATGACGACGCCGATGCAATCTGAACAAAAAGATATTAGTTTTATCATTGAACGCCAGGACGGACCGGACCAAGCCGCTTATACGGAAGAGTTCACCGTCCCGTACCGCCCGAACATGAACGTCATCTCGGCGTTGATGGAAATCCGCCGCAACCCGGTCAATGCGAACGGGGACAAGACGACACCGATCAACTGGGATATGAACTGTCTCGAGGAAGTGTGTGGTGCCTGCTCGATGATCATCAACGGCAAGCCGCGCCAATCGTGTACGGCGCTCGTCGACAAGCTCGAACAGCCGATCCGCCTTGCCCCGATGAAGACGTTCCCGGTCATCCGTGACCTTCAAGTCGACCGTCAGCGCATGTTCGACGCGTTGAAAAAAGTGAAGGCATGGGTCCCAATCGATGGAACGTACGACCTCGGACCAGGACCGCGGATGCCAGAGAACAAACGTCAATGGGCGTATGAACTATCGAAATGTATGACGTGCGGTGTCTGCCTCGAGGCGTGCCCGAACGTCAATGACAAATCGAGCTTCATCGGACCGGCCGCGATCTCGCAAGTCCGTCTCTTCAACTCGCATCCGACTGGCGCCTTCCACGCGGAAGACCGTTTGGAAGCGCTCATGGAAGACGGCGGCCTCGCACAGTGCGGAAACGCACAAAACTGTGTCGAAGTTTGTCCGAAAGGTATTCCACTCACGACATCAATCGCCGCGATGAACCGTCAGACGACGCTTCACTCGTTCAAATCGTTCTTCGGTAGCGACAAAGGCCGCACCGGTTCTGCGGTCGAGGCGTAAGGCTACGGATGACGAAGTACTTCCGAGAAGCCGATTGGGAAACACGTGTCAGAGCAGGGGTTGCGCTAGACGTCAAAGTCCGATTCTCGGAGTGCGACCCGTACGGTCACATGAATAACACAATTCCGTTCATCTATTTCGAGGACGCGCGGATCGAGTTGCTTGAAGCGACAGGTTTTTCGTTGAAAGATGGATTTGTCGTCGTGGCAGATGCCCAGTGCGACTACGTTCGCCAAGTGATGCCGCGGCAATCGATCATGGTGTATGCCAATGTCTTGACGGTCGGAAACACTTCATGTGATATTCATTACGGGGCATATGATGGAGACCAGCTCATGTTCGCGGGGCGTACGAGCCTCGTGCACTTGTCGAAATCCGGTCGTCCGACCGAATGGACTTCAGAATATAAAAATCGCTTGCAGAATTTTTGCGAATCCGCTATCATTTGATAATGAGTTCACAAACAATTATTCTGCGGGTTCGCCTGTAGAATTGAAATTTGAAGGGAGACCTCACGTCATGGAAAAAACGTTCACAGTCGTTGCAGATTCAGGAATTCACGCTCGTCCAGCTACACAGTTGGTAAACACAGCTTCTAAATTCCAATCAGATATCAACCTTGAGTACAACGGTAAGACAGTAAACCTCAAGTCGATCATGGGTGTACTTTCACTCGGAATCGCAAAAGATTCTACAATCAAAATCACTGCAGCTGGTGACGATGCAGAAGAAGCGGTTAACACGCTTTCTGACATGCTCACAAGCGAAGGTCTTGCTCAGTAATTGAGCGACGGACGAGGCGGCCAATCGGCTACCTCGTCTTTTTTGTTTGTCACGAGACCGTTTCTTTTTCAGAATCGGCTTTTTTGGTAAGATAGATGGGAATGGAAGTGATGATCATGAAACGAGCGATTGGAGTACTCGATTCAGGAGTTGGCGGCTTGACTGTGGTCAAAGAACTGATGCGCCAACTACCGAAAGAAGAAATAATTTATATCGGCGACACGGAACGGTGCCCGTATGGCCCGCGCCCGCACGATGAGATTGAAGCCTATACGTGGGAACTGATCGAGTTCCTGTTAAGTAAGAACGTGAAGATGATCGTCATCGCCTGCAACACGGCGACAGCGGTCGTCTTGAAAGAAGCGCGCAAACGCCTCAATATCCCGGTCATCGGTGTCATCGACCCGGGGGCACGGGCGGCCGTCAAAGGAACGCGCAATAAACATATCGGCGTCATCGGAACGAAGATGACGATTGAAAGCAACTCATACGAGACGGCACTCCGACACGTGGCCGGCGAGATCGATGTATATTCGCTCGCCTGTCCGCCGTTCGTCCCGCTCGTCGAAGCCGGCGAACTCGATGGAGAGCGCGTCCGCGACATCGTCGCTGAGACGATTCGTCCGCTTCAGTCTTCCGAGATGGACACGCTCATCCTCGGCTGTACGCACTATCCGCTGCTCGCACCGGTCATTCAAGACGTCGTCGGACCTGACGTCCATTTGATCTCGTCCGGTGACGAGACGGCGCTCGAAGTAGCGGCCATCCTTGACTTTAAAGAGCTCGAGAACGATTTGGATTCGGTCCCGGTGCACCAGTTTTATGCGACCGGGGATGTCGTCATCTTTGACCGTTTGGCGACAGAATGGCTCGGTCAACCCGTGAGAGCGGAGAAAGTAGAGGTGTCCGGTGTCGATGCGTAACGAAAGACAACATGACGAGCTCCGGCCCGTCGAGATCGTTCCCCATGTGAATAAACATGCGGAAGGGTCGGTCCTCATCTCGATCGGGGACACGAAAGTCATCTGCACGGCGACCGTCGAAGAACGCGTCCCGAACTTCTTGCGCGGCAAGAAGCAAGGCTGGATCAACGCTGAGTATGCCATGCTTCCGCGTGCGACCGGCAACCGAACGGTCCGCGAATCGGTCCGCGGCAAACAGTCGGGCCGGACGATGGAGATTCAACGGTTGATTTCGCGGTCGCTCCGTTCGGTCGTCGATTTAGAACGGCTCGGTGAACGGACGATTTGGATCGACTGTGACGTCATCCAAGCCGACGGGGGCACCCGCACGGCCTCGATCACAGGCGGCTTCTGCGCGCTCGTCCTCGCGGTCGACGCGCTCATCCGGCAAGGCAAGCTCGACGACACGCCGATCAAAGAAGGCGTCGCTGCCATCTCGGTCGGACGGACCGACGAATTGCTCCTCGACTTGAACTACGAAGAAGATGCCGCGGCCGAGGTCGACATGAACGTCGTCATGACGGCGAGCGGACGTTTCGTCGAAGTGCAAGGGACAGGGGAAGAAGCGACGTTCACGTTGCTCGAGATGAACGAGATGCTCCACATGGCCCAAAGCGGAATCGAGACGCTGTTCAAAGCGGCCGAAGACGCGCTCGGTGCCTCGTGGTGGTATGTCGGGGAACAATTGGAGGAAACAACATGAAACTGATCGTCGCAACACGCAATAAAGGAAAAGTCGCAGAAATCGAAGGGATGCTCACGCCGCTCGGATTCGAAGTCGAATCACTTCTAGATTATCCGGACGCACCAGAGACGGACGAGACCGGGACGACGTTTGAAGCGAACGCCGAGTTGAAGGCGACGGAGGCGGCCCGCTATTTCGGCCACGCCGTCCTCGCAGATGACTCTGGACTCGAAGTCGATGCGCTCGACGGGGCACCCGGTGTCCATTCGGCCCGTTTCGCCGGACCGGAGAAGTCGGATGAAGCGAACAACGCGCTTCTTCTCGAGAAGTTGAACGGAGCGACCGACCGAACGGCTCGCTTCATCTGTGCCCTCTGTCTCGCCAAACCAACAGGGGAGACACTGACGGTACGCGGCACGATCGAAGGGACGATCGGCTACGCGCCTCACGGGGAGAACGGTTTCGGTTACGACCCGCTCTTCATCGTTCCGTCACTTCACAAGACGGCAGCAGAACTTGAACGCGACGAAAAGGCGGCGGTCATTCACCGCGGTCAAGCACTACGAAAGTTAGAGGCAGAAATTATTCCGTTTATGGAGGGGTGACCTGTATGCGTTTTCTCGTAGTCAGTGACAGTCACGGATTGACAGAAGAACTATCGATCATCTTCAACCGGCACGAACAAGAAATCGATGACGCGTTCCATTGTGGGGATTCCCAGCTCGCGCTCGTCGATGAACATCTGCTCCCGTATCGTACGGTGCGCGGTAATTGCGACTTCGGCGGCGACCTTCCGCTCGAGCGAATCGAGGAGACGGCTGAAGGGACGATTCTCATCGTCCACGGCCATCACCACGACGTGAAGTACGACTTGAACCGGTTACGTTACCGGGCTGAAGAGGTCGGGGCGAACGTCGTCTTGTTCGGCCACTCGCACGTCGCCGGAGCTGTGATTGAGGACGGGGTGCTTTACGTGAACCCGGGTTCGATTCGCATGCCGCGCGGACGGAGTGACAAGACGTATGTACTGATGGATCTCGAGAACGGACAGGCAACGGTCCGCTTTTATCGGTCAGAGGACGGTTCGGCCGTCGAAGATCTCGATGTGAGCGGAAAGCTGTGACGGAATGAAAAGAAGGAATTGACAGCAAACCATTTTTCTATTATAGTTTTCTTGTCAATGTCCCAATAGCTCAGCTGGATAGAGCAACGCCCTTCAAGACAAATAGGAGCCTTTATAGGGAAACAGAAACCTATAGAGTGGACGACACTATATCGGTGAAGCCTTAACAGATGATGCTGATGGTAATACCGAGGAAACTTATTTCCTTTCGGGGACAAGGTGGTTCGAAGGACTAAAGGTCATCCTTTAGAGGTAGAGCCATTGAAGGAGCAGTTTGCTCGTGAGGTTCCGTAGAGACTACACGTGTCGCACCTGAAATGGTGAAGATATAGTCCAGACTACAAACAACACATGTTGGTGGCGAAAGCCATGGTGGTAAGCTAAGGCGTCGGTCGGGGGTTCGAATCCCTCTTGGGACACTTCCATTTAAAATAGAGATAGCCTCCACGGAGGTTGTCTCTTTTTTCGTTTTTCGGGGTATTGATTGACAACGAATCGATTCCTAAAGGAAGATGGAGATGAATGGAAAGGGTGTGGGGAGATGGCAAAAGAGCAAGCGTACCCGTTTCCAGGGAACTGGGCGCGGCTTCAGAAGATGATTCAAGAGGCAGACGCGGCCGGGGAACGGCAACGGGTCGAACCGATTCTGTGGGATTGGTACGAGGCAGTGCCCGGCGATCCATTTATTTTCATGGAAATATTCCAATGTCTGATGGAACGACCGGAAGAACCGGAGACGCTCGAGAAACTCGAAGAGCTCGTCACGACACAGATGACGGTGGCAGAAGAACCTGCAGCCGGCGGGCTTCAAATCGCCCAGTATTACATCATGCGTGACCAACCGTTCGAGGCGGCCCATTGGATCAACCTGTATCTTGAGTGGCAAGAAAAGACCGATCACGTCAACACGCAAGCACACCAAGTGCTCCAAGTGCTGAAGTTGACCGAGTTCCCGGCCGCGATCGCCAAAGTGAAGCGAATCCTTAACCGGGGCGGGATCGGCGAACAAATCGAGACGCTCGAACACGTCCATTTCAATATCGATGACGTCCTCGACAACGTCTTGAAAGAGCTTCTCGTCGCGGAACGGCCGAAGTTGATGAAGTTGATCGTGCTCCAAAAGGCGTTCGACGAGCTGCCGGTCATCGAATGGACCGACCTCGGGACGCGGCACCGATTGACGCATGACGAAGCGAAAATCCACACGGAAGCGTGGGAGACGATGGTCAACGGGTTGCAGCGAGCGGTATATGGTGACGAGATCGCGACGCAGCTGCTCATGAACTACATGTATACGCACTACCCGTTCACGCCTGAGGAAGCGTCTGCCGTGGAGACGGCGATTGTTCAAGCGAAAACGGCCATCCTGCAACATGAGGAAACGGACGGCCTCGCCGCCGAAATTCTTGAGGCGGACATGCGTTTCACCGAGGCGTTTCTAGACTAAATCCTTGTGTGCAGTCGTCGGATTTATGCTATAATACGGATTGTTGTACATTTTTGTACGTATAAACGAATTGTTGGAGGGACTTAGCATGACAGCAAAATGGGAAAAAACATCAGGGAGCCAAGGCGTACTCACGTACGAAGCACCTGCAGAAGCTTTTGATAAAGCAGTTGACGCCGCATTCAAAGATGTCGTCAAAACTTTGAACGTGCCTGGCTTCCGTAAAGGGAAATTGCCACGCCCAATGTTCAACAAAATGTACGGAGAAGAAGCACTCTATCAAGATGCGCTCGATATCCTCTACCGTGACACAGTTCAAGGTGCGGTCGAAGAAGCTGGTTTCGAACCAATCGCTCTCGAAAACATCGATGTAGACGGCACGCTCGAAAAAGGTCAACCTGTAACGTTCAAAGTAACGTTCGTTGTTGAGCCAGAAGCTGAGCTTGGCGAATACAAAGGTCTCGAGTACGAAGCTGTTGAAACAACAGTCACTGACGAAGAAGTTACAGCTGAACTTGACGCGCTTCAACAGCAAGGCGCAGAGCTTGCTGTCAAAGAAGGCGCAATCGAAAACGGCGATACAGCTGTCTTTGATTTCGCAGGTTTCGCTGACGGAGAGCAATTCGAAGGCGGCACGGCTGAAAACTACACACTCGAAATCGGTTCAGGCCAATTCATCCCTGGATTCGAAGAGCAAATGGTCGGCATGACGGCTGGTGAAGAAAAAGACGTTGAAGTAACATTCCCTGAAGAGTACCACGCTGACAACTTGGCGGGTAAACCAGCGACATTCAAAGTCAAACTTCACGAAGTCAAAGCGAAGCAAGTTCCTGAGCTCGACGACGAGTTCGCAAAAGACATCGACGAGTCAGTTTCATCACTCGACGAGTTGAAAGCGAAAATCCGTGAGCGCTTAGAAACTGCGAAGAAACAAGAAGCGGAAGGCACAATGCGCGACCAACTCGTCGAGCAAGCAACAGCTAACGCAACAATCGACGTACCTGCAGTACTCGTTGACCAAGAAGTAGACCGCATGGTTCAAGAGTTCGGCACACGTGTTTCTTCACAAGGAATCGACCTCAACATGTACTTCGAACTCACTGGTACTTCTGAAGAAGCGATGCGCGAAGAGATGAAAGAGCAAGCTGAAGAGCGCGTTAAAGCTCGTCTCGTCTTGAAAGCAATCGCTGAGAAAGAAGCGATCGAAGTGTCTGACGAAGATGCTGAGAAAGAACTCGAAGAAATGTCTAAACTTTACAACATTGCACCGGATCAACTCCGTACAATGCTCGCGCCACAAGGCGGAATCGAGACACTTAAAGGTGACCTCAAATTCCGTAAAGCGATCGACGTTCTCGTTGAAAACGGGAAAGCGAAGTAATCGGATGACAGAAGGACGGCTGCTCAGCAGTCGTCCTTTTTTTCGTCACGACACTTTGCATGTGTTTATCTTTGATGAAGTGATTTGTTCATGCTACAATTATTGCAACGCAGAGATGTAAATGTTTTTTCGAGAGTGCTTTGCACCTGAAAATACAAATAGGCGATTTATCGCACTTACATCCATTTTCATTCAGAAGGGGTGTACCGAATGTTCAAATTTAACGAGGAAAAGGGACAACTTAAATGCTCGTTTTGCGGGAAATCGCAAGAACAAGTCCGTAAACTAGTCGCCGGTCCTGGCGTATACATTTGTGACGAATGTATCGAGCTTTGCAATGAAATCGTTGAGGAAGAGCTCGGTGTCGAAGAAGAAGTAGAATTCAAAGACATTCCAAAACCACAAGAGATTCGTAACATCTTAGACGAGTATGTCATCGGTCAAGACCGAGCGAAACGTGCGCTTTCGGTAGCCGTCTACAACCACTATAAACGCATCAACGCCGGT
The DNA here is from genome assembly GCF_018617975.1 of Exiguobacterium sp. s21. Taxonomy (NCBI): domain Bacteria; kingdom Bacillati; phylum Bacillota; class Bacilli; order Caryophanales; genus Exiguobacterium; species Exiguobacterium sp. s21. The sequence continues at coordinate 37,942 of NZ_JACSLF010000002.1, forward strand.
GGCCGTTCTGATGATGTCGAACTTTCGAAATCGAACATCGTCATGATTGGACCAACTGGTAGCGGTAAGACGCTTCTCGCTCAAACGATGGCTCGCGTCCTGAACGTCCCATTCGCAATTGCGGATGCGACGAGCTTGACGGAAGCCGGTTACGTCGGGGAAGACGTCGAGAACATCTTGCTCAAGCTGATCCAATCGGCGGACTACGATGTCGAGAAGGCTGAAAAAGGGATCATCTATATCGATGAGATCGATAAGATTGCCCGTAAGTCGGAAAACCCATCGATCACGCGTGACGTATCTGGTGAAGGTGTCCAACAAGCACTTCTCAAAATCTTGGAAGGTACGGTCGCAAGCGTACCGCCGCAAGGTGGACGGAAGCATCCGCATCAAGAGTTCATCCAAATCGATACAACGAACATCTTGTTCATCGTCGGCGGCGCGTTCGCTGGCATCGAAGCGGTCGTCAAACGCCGTATCGGGAAAAAAGTTATCGGATTTGGGAACGACCAAGAAAACCGCGAGATGACGCAAGAAGACTTGCTCGCCCGCGCACTTCCGGAAGACCTTCAGAAATTCGGATTGATTCCGGAGTTCATTGGTCGTCTACCGGTCATGGCGACGCTCACGACGCTTGACGAGGAAGCACTCGTCGAGATCTTGACGAAGCCGAAGAACGCCCTCGTTCGTCAGTACGAGAAAATGCTCGAACTCGACGATGTCGAACTCACGTTCACAGACGAGGCATTGGTTGAAATCGCCAAGCTTGCGATCAAACGTAAGACAGGCGCACGCGGTCTCCGCTCGATTATCGAAGAAATGATGCTCGATGTGATGTTCACTGTCCCATCGCGCGACGATATCGAGAAAGTCATCATCACGGATGAAACGATTACGGGTCTTGCCGGTCCGAAATACGTGCTTCGCGATGGTACTGTCGAACAGACAGGCGACAATAAAGAGACAGCATAATTTTTAACGAAAAAGGCTCAAACACTCGGCACATCCGAGTTTTGGGCCTTTTTGCACAGGAGGCGTTGTAATGGAACAGTTACCTATCCTTCCTTTGCGTGGAGTCGTCGTGTATCCGCTCATCGGCGTGACGATCGACGTAGGGCGTCCGCTCTCCCTGCGGGCACTCCTTGCCGCAAAGGAACACGAGACAGATTTGATTGTCGTGACACAAAAAGAAACAGGCAAAGAATCACCTGAACCGGAAGACTTATATGCGATTGGGACACGCGTCCATATCGCCAAGATGAGCGAGCTGTCGAACGAGACGGTCCGTGTTCGTCTTGTCGGGAAAGAGCGCGTCAAGATCAACTCGATTGAAGAGACGAAGGAAGGCTGGTTCGCCGACGTCGAGACGCTTGACCTCGTCGAAGGGGAAGAAGTCGAACGGACTGCACTCGTACGCCTATTGAAAGAACAGTTCGGCAAACTCGTCGGGACGATCAAAGGGTTGTCTCCGGACGAACGGCGCCGCTTTGAGATGTATGAGCGACTCGAGTCGTTGACCGATTATATCTCTTCGAAACTTGATGTCGACGTCGACATTCGCCAAGCGATGCTCGAAGAAGCCGATGCGGTCAAACGCGGGCTCGAACTGCTCGAGATCATGACGCATGAAGTCGAGATCATCGAGCTGGAGCAAGAGTTGCGCGAACGGACGAAAAAGACGATTGAGCAGGCGCAGAAAGAGTATTATTTGCGCGAACAGATGAAAACGATTCAGCAAGAGCTCGGCGACCAGTCGCAAGAGTCTGAACCGAATCGTCTCCGTGAGAAGCTCGAGGCGCTCGACTTGCCTGAGACGACACGGAAAAACGTCATGCGCGAAGCCGAGCGGTTGAACGTCGTCCCGGCGACGTCACCGGAGTACGCGGTCATCCGCAACTATCTCGACTGGATCGCTTCGCTCCCATGGGGCATCGAGACGGAAGATAAACTCGACGTCAAGCATGCGGCCGACGTCCTAGACGACGACCACTACGGCCTCGAGTCGGTGAAAGATCGAATCCTCGAGTACTTGGCCGTCCGCCAATTGACGAACTCGCTCCGTGGACCGATCCTTTGTCTCGCCGGACCTCCAGGGGTCGGGAAGACGTCGCTCGCCCGGTCGATCGCGTCGGCGCTTGAACGTCACTTCGTCCGCGTCTCGCTCGGCGGGGTGCGCGATGAAGCTGAGATTCGAGGACACCGTCGCACGTACATCGGGGCGATGCCAGGCCGTATCATCCGCGGCTTGAAGCAGGCTGAAAGCAAAAACCCGGTCTTCTTGCTCGACGAGATCGACAAGATGGCGTCAGACTTCCGGGGCGACCCGGCGTCGGCCATGCTCGAAGTGCTCGACCCGGAACAGAACGTCTCGTTCTCGGACCACTATATCGAGGAACCGTTCGACTTATCGAACGTGCTCTTCATCGCGACCGCGAACGACGTCTCGCAAATTCCGGCGCCGCTGCTCGACCGGATGGAACTCATCCAAATCGGCGGCTACACGGAACTCGAGAAAGTCGAGATCGCCAAACGTCACTTGGTGCCGAAACAATATAAAGAGCACGGCTTGAAAAAGAGCCAGCTCACGATCAAAGAAGACGCGCTTTACGAGGTCGTCCGCCGTTACACGCGTGAGGCCGGCGTCCGTAACTTAGAACGCGTCATCGGTTCGCTTTGCCGGAAAGCGGCGAAGCAAATCGCGATTGGCGAGAAGAAACGCGTCACCGTCTCGTTGAAGAGTCTCGGTGACTACCTCGGGAAACCGAAGTACCGCTACGGCAAAGGCGAGACGGAAGACTCGATCGGAGCCGTCACTGGACTCGCCTACACGGCGTTCGGAGGCGACACGCTCACGATCGAAGTGGCGCTCGCACCTGGCAAGGGCAAGCTCCAGTTGACCGGTAAACTCGGTGACGTCATGCAAGAGTCGGCGCAGACGGCGTATAGCTATGTCCGTTCGAACGCGGAACGGTTCGGGATTGACCCGACGTTCTACGAGCGCCAAGACGTGCATATCCACGTCCCGGAAGGTGCCGTTCCGAAAGACGGTCCATCGGCCGGCATCACCATCGCGACGGCGCTCATCTCGGCATTGACCGGTAAGAAAGTCCGCCGTGATATCGGGATGACCGGAGAGATCACGCTCCGAGGCCGCGTCCTGCCAATCGGTGGATTGAAAGAGAAAGCGCTCGCCGCACACCGCGCCGGTTTGACGACCATCGTCATCCCGAAAGACAACGAGCGGGACATCGATGACATCCAAGACACCGTCCGTGAGAAATTGACGTTCGTCCCGGTCACGACGCTCGATCAAGTATTAGAAGTAGCATTTGGAGGAAATTAAATAATGAAAATCACTAAAGCAGAATTTGTCACGAGTGCCGTCGCACCGGACCATTATCCGATTCACGAGTTGCCGGAAGTCGCACTCGCTGGACGTTCGAACGTCGGGAAATCGTCGTTCATCAACAAGATTTGTCAGCGCAAAGCACTCGCACGGACGTCTTCGAAGCCAGGGAAGACGCAGACGCTGAACTTCTTCAACATCAACGATGAAATCATGTTCGTCGACGTGCCGGGCTATGGCTACGCGAAAGTCTCAAAGACGGAGCGCGAGAAGTGGGGCGTCATGATGGAGCAATATTTGACGTCACAGAGTGCGCTTCGCGGCGTCGTCCTGTTGGTCGATATCCGTCATGAGCCATCAAGTGACGACGTGACGATGTACAACTTCTTGAAGCATTACGAGATTCCGGTCATCGTCGTGGCGACGAAACTCGATAAAATCAAGAAGGCGCAACGTCAAAAACATGAGGCGGCCGTCAAACGCAAGCTTCAGTTTGAATCGACTGACCGGTTCGTCGCATTCTCGGCGGAGACGGCAGAAGGAAAAGACGAGGCATGGAAAGCGATTTACGATTTGTTGACGCAAGACGAAGATTGATTTTCAGTAAATAAATATTTGCAGCGTTTGTCTTTTAGAGCCTTCGCTTTCCTCGGGGCAAGCAAGAAGCCGCATCGCGACTTTGTCGCTGCTGGGTCTTCTTTTGCTTGCTATTCCCGTAGGAGTCTTCGGCTCTACAGACAAACGAGCCGTGCGATCACCATTTGGTGGTCGCTTTTCTTTTTCATGTTTATAGTTTGTTTGTTATTGGTCTTTACTTGTGATGTTGGTGTCGAGAGGTTAAAATTAAGGTGCGAGTCGAAAAGAGGAATATCTCTGCACAATATAGTTGCCTTATTTTGGCGTGATGTGATTGTAAAGCGAGTTACCTTAATGATTATTATGTTGAATACCTCGAGAATCTTCGAGGGGTGTTCGTTGTGTTGCAATCGCCTAACCTTGGTTTTGTGTTCCTGACCGAGCAGAGGTTTAAAATTGTAGGAGCTAATTCGATCCATTTCCTCGTTTTCTAAAGATGTGAGCAGAGGGGAAGTTTTTAACTTCCTACATTTTTAGAAGGGAGCAATCCTGTATGAATCAAAAAACTCGTATGGATCGTGTTGAGAGGAAAAGGAAGAACTCAAAAGTGAAGTTGCTGTATAGCAGCTTGACATGGGTGACGCTTGTCGCCACTGGGCTAAAAGTGCTTGCACATTTAATTGCGGTGCTTTCATACGGACTTTCCTTGTTTTTTATGAATGTACACGAATTCAGTGTATACATTATTAAACTCATTAGCTCCTACACATTTTATGATATGAGGGCTCTAAAAGATGAATTATAAAAATTCCAATCTGTATAGTGTGCAAAGTAAAGCAAAACTAGCAAGGCTATTAAATATAGATGCCAATAAATTGAGAGCTGTAAGAGAGAATTTTTCAGTTGATGCTTTTGTTGTTGAAATCAATGGCAAGAAAAGATTACTGCATAACCCTTCTTATTGTTATAAACAAATACTAAAAAGAATGTTATTGCTCCTCTATCCAATTGGAGCAGGTGATTATGTTTTTGGTGGCATTAAAAATCGTGACTACATAATGAATGCCAAAGTTCATAAAAATAATACCTATTTTTGCTTAATAGACATAAAAGATTTTTTTCCCTCTACGAATTCGGATTTTGTCTATAGGTTTTTTAGATATAAAATGAATATGTCTATTGATGTAGCGAAAATATGTACATTACTCACTACTGTAAGTAATTCAGAAACAAGTAGACCTGACAATCTTCCTCAAGGATTTCCAACCAGCCCTTACCTCAGTTATTTAAGTTATCTTGAGTTGTTTGAACAGTTAAATAACATTTCGATTTCAAAGAACATGAACTTCTCTTGTTACTATGATGATCTTACTTTTTCCTCTCCGCGATTCATTAGCAAAGGAACAAAAAGAGACATTATCAAGTTGATAAATAGTTATCAGCTTCAAGTTAACAGTAGTAAAACCAGACTTTTAAAGAATTCTAACGGAGTGAAAGTTACTGGCGCGGTTATTCGTGATAATCAACTTTTGACACCGAACTCATTGTTCTTAAAGCTATATAAAGAATATGATAATTTATTAAGTGAGTTCTATTTAAATTCATTTGATCAAAAGAAAATTCTTAATATGTGTGAAGTAGTTGATGGTATTCTGGCCTCGGTTACAAGAATAGAATTAACTGAAAATGCTGAGTACATAAAAAATAAAGTGCAGATAATTCGTGAAACCAGCAATGCAACAATTTCATAGACAATTAAAAGGGCATAAAGAAAAGCTAATGGTTCTGGCTCTTTAAGACGAGGGAACCTCCTCGTCTTTTTTGTTTTCAGGGTTACGAGAGCGGGTAATTATCGTATAATTGTCCTAATTACATAAGACAAGAGAATAGAGAACGAGGTGGAAAGATGCAAATCATGTTTCAGAACAAATGGTACCGCTTTTTATTTTGGACGCTGACGATTTTCTTGGTCATCTGGGTCGGGACGGAAATTTCATTCGTGTTCCAACCAGTCCAAGTCATTTTGGCGCTCGTCACGGTACCGCTCATCATTGCCGGACTTTTTTATTATTTCTTAGTGGGGATTGTCGATTTCTTAGAAAAACGGATGGACGGCAAACGGCCGCTCGCCGTCGGGATTACGCTAGGTGGACTCGTGCTGATCTTTACGCTCGTCTTCAGCATCCTTGGCCCAGTACTCGCGGAGCAGGTGACGTCACTCGTTAACGCGATGCCGAGCATTGCCAAGGAATTGCAGGTACAGGCGTTCGCCGTTCGTGACTCGCTCATGCAAAATGAGTTCTTGTCACGCTTCATCGCCGAGAATGACGATATGTTCACCGACTTCACGAACAACGTGACGTCGTATCTCGGAGACGTCTTCGGGAATGTCGCGTCATCGTTCGGTCGTCTTGTCGGCTTCATCACGTCGGCCGTCATCACAATCGTCGTCATTCCATTCATGCTTTTGTATATGTTACTTGACGGGAAACGTCTTCCGGACGCAATCGTGAAGTTGTTGCCGTCGAGCTATGAGCGTGAGACACGCAACATCTTACATGACATGCATACGACGGTTAAAAACTACGTCCATGCCCAGTTGATCGTGGCGTTCTTCGTCGGAATCACGTCGCTCATCGGATTATGGATTATCGGACTCGACTATGCCATCCTACTCGCGCTCTTCATGATGGTGACGAACATCATCCCGTACGTCGGACCGTTCCTCGGTGCGGCACCGGCCGTTGTCGTCGCTTTCATCCAAGATCCGATTAAAGTGCTTTGGGTCATCGTCGTCATCATCATCGTCCAACAGATCGAATCGAACGTCATCTCGCCGCTCATCCAAGGCAAGTCACTCAAGGTGCACCCGCTGACGATCATCATCGTCTTGCTCGTCGCCGGGAACTTGGCCGGGATTATCGGGATGCTCATCGCGGTTCCGTTCTACGCGGTGGCGAAAGTCGTCGTTCAAAATATCGTCCGCATTTACAAGCTGAGGGAACGGAAACATTACCTCGAAGCGGAGGAAGAAGAAAAGACCCAAGAGAGTACAATCATCACCGATCCATCCTCTTTAAAATGAGGAATCAAGTAGAAATGGTCTCCATGTCCGTTTCTACTTTTTTCTGTCACAAAAAGTTCTTAAATTATTTCACAAAAATCGAACAGAAGATTATAGTTCCTAAATAAAAATTGTTATAATGTACGGTAGAGATGTGAAAAAGAAGAGACAACCGTCGGTGGATTTTGGATGAGGGGAAGAGGTACATGCATATTGTCGTCGTTGGACTAAATAACAAGACAGCCCCTGTCGCGATTCGGGAGCAGTTCTCGTTTGGGGAGCAAGAAATCGTGGACGCGATGATTGCACTTCGCGAAGAGAAGAGCATATTTGAATCGGTTATTTTGTCGACTTGTAACCGGACGGAGCTATACGTCGTCACAGACCAGCTCCACACCGGACGTTATTATACAAAACGCTTTTTAGCGAACTGGTTTGATTTAGAGATGGACCAATTCACCCCTTATTTATCGATTCGTGAAGGAGAAGAGGCAATTCGCCACTTGTTCCGTGTCACGTCTGGACTCGATTCGATGATCATTGGGGAAACACAAATTTTAGGACAAGTGAAATCAAGCTTCTTCCGCGCCCAAGAGAACGGGACGACGGGAACGGTGTTCAATAAACTGTTCAAAGAGGCCGTGACGCTCGCCAAACGCGCCCATACCGACACACAAATTGGGGAAATGTCGGTATCGGTCAGCTCGGCAGCGGTCACGCTCGCTCAAGGGATGTATAACCGTCTCGATGACAAACAAGTCGTCGTCGTCGGTGCCGGTGAGACGGGCGAGTTGACGACGCTCAACTTGTTCGAGGCCGGTGCGAAACAGATTGCCGTCTTTAACCGGACCGAGAGCAAAGCGAAAGCGGTCGCCGACAAGTTCCAAGGCCGGGCCCACTCGATCCGTGAGATCGCCTGTGGATTGCTTGACGCCGATATTTTGATAAGTTCGACCGGCGCCAAAGAAGCGGTCATCGGCTATGACGATGTCGCCGCCGCACAACTGCTTCGCCGTGAACGTCCACTTTTGTTAATCGACATTGCCGTGCCGCGAGATATCGATCCAGCGGTCCGGGCGCTTCCGGGCGTCCATTTGTTCGATGTGGATGACTTGAACGGGATCGTCAACAAAAACTTGGCGGCCCGTCTCGTCGAAGCGGAGAAGATTGAAATCAAAATCGACGAAGCGATTCAAGAGTTCCAAACGTGGCTCGTCACACTCGGTGTCGTCCCGATCATGAACGAGTTGCGCGCCCGCGCCCTCACTGTTCAAGAAGAGACGATGGAAAGCCTCGAGCGTAAGCTTGACCATCTATCGGACCGGGATAAAAAAGTCATCGGCAAACATATGAAGTCGATCATCAACCAGATGCTTCGTGAACCGATCGACTACATCAAAGACGCCGCGGCGCAACCGGATGCGAACACACGTATCAACCAGTTCGTCGAGACGTTCGGCCTTGATGTCGACGTCCCTGACGTCGAGCCGGAAATGGAAGAGACAGAAGCGATGTCAGCGAAAGCACCACTCCGCGCTTTGATGCGCTAATACAAAATCAAAAAAGGCGGCGGATCTCGTCGCCTTTTTCTATGAAGGGGATATGGACTATGCGTAAAATTATCGTCGGCTCACGCCGTTCACAACTTGCGATGACACAGACGAAATGGGTCATCGAGCAATTGAAGAAAGCCGGGGCTCAAAACGAGTTCGAAATCAAGGAAATCGTGACGAAAGGGGACCAAATCGTCGATGTCCAGTTATCGAAAGTCGGCGGCAAAGGGTTGTTCGTCAAAGAGATCCAGCAACAAATGATTGCCGGGGAAATCGATTTCGCCGTCCACAGCATGAAAGACGTGCCGGCCGAGTTGCCGGAAGAACTTTTTATCAGCTGCATGCCGAAACGCGTTGACGCCCGAGACGTGCTCATCTGCGAGAACGGGTACACGCTCGAGACGCTCCCGGAAGGTGCTGTCATCGGGACGAGCTCACTTCGTCGCGGCGCGCAGATGCTCGCCGCCCGCCCGGACTTCGAGATTCAATGGATCCGCGGCAACATCGATACACGCCTCAAAAAACTTGAGACGGAAAACTTCAATGCCATCTTGCTCGCCAAAGCCGGGCTCGAACGCATGGGGTGGACGGATCGCGTCGACTTCGAAGCGCTTGACGCCGATATGATGGTCCCGGCGGTCGGTCAAGGCGTGCTCGCCATCGAAAGCCGGAAAGACGACGCTGAAGTGACGAACGTCTTGCAACTCCTGCATGACGACGTGACGGCGAAAGCGGCGACGGCAGAGCGGACGTTCCTCAAGGCGATCGAAGGAAGTTGCCACGTGCCGGTCGGCGGTTATGCGACGGTCAACGGGGACGACGTGACACTGACAGGCCTCATCGCCTCGGTCGACGGCAAAGAAGTGCTCCGCGTGACGAAGACGTCGTCTGACGCGGTCGCACTCGGGAACGAGGTAGCAGACGATCTTCTCGGACGCGGCGGGCGCGAAATTCTCGCCTCGGTCAATGCGTGACGTCTGGTACACAGGGACAAAACGACTGACCGCTACGCAACGAGCCCGGCTCGCCGCGAGCGGTCTTTCCGTGCATCATGTCCCGCTTATCGAGACGAGATTGACACATCGCGAGATGCCGATTCACCGGTTCGATTGGCTCGTCGTGACGAGCCAGACGGCGGTACCGGCGCTTTGTGACGTCCCACGTGACGTCAAAGTCGCGGCCGTCGGCGAGAAAACGAAACAAGCACTCGAGACCGTCGGATTCACTGTCGGACTCATGCCGAAGACGTTTACGGGCGAGGCGCTGTTCCGCGACCTCGCGGACGTCGTAACAGCAGGCGAGGTCATCCTGTTCGCCCGGGGCGACTTGGCGAACACGGACCACATGAAGCAACTCGAAAACGTCCATGACTGGGTCGTCTATGAGACGATCGGCCGTGAACTGACAGAGACGGAAGTCGAGGCGCTCGAAGGAATCGAGGCGCTCCTCGTGCTCAGCCCGTCCGCCGTCCGGGCGCTCACGCCATATCTCGACCATTTCCACGGGACGTGGTACGCCATCGGTGAAGTGACCGAGCGCGCCGTCCGGGAAGTGTCGACGTTACCGGTCCGAGTGCCTGAGTGTTATACTATGGATGCATTAATACAGTGTATAGGGGAGGATTTTTCATGAACCAGTTTGATCGTCATCGTCGTCTTCGTTCATCGAAGTCGATGCGTGCACTCGTACGTGAAAATCATGTTCGGAAAGAAGATTTGATTTACCCGCTCTTCATCATCGAAGGGACAGACATTAAACGCGAAGTCAGCTCGATGCCTGGCGTCTTCAATTTCTCGCTCGACCGCCTCGAGGACGAGATCAAGGAGATCGTCGACCTCGGCATTCAATCGGTGCTCTTGTTCGGCGTGCCGGAACATAAAGACCCGGAAGGTACGGAAGCGTATCATGACCACGGCATCGTCCAAGAAGCGATCCGTAAAGTGAAAGAGTGGGCGCCACAGCTCACGGTCATCGCGGACACATGCCTATGTGAATACACGTCGACAGGCCACTGTGGCATCGTGAAGAACGGTGACGTCGATAACGACGCGTCGCTACCGCTTCACGTCCAGACGGCCATCACGCAAGCGCAAGCAGGCGCTGACATCATCGCACCGAGCTCGATGATGGACGGCTTCGTCGCCGCCATCCGTGAAGGGCTCGACCAGAACGGATTCAACCATATCCCAATCATGAGTTACGGCGTCAAGTACGCATCGGCGTACTACGGACCGTTCCGTGACGCAGCTCAATCGGCACCTGGTGAAGGCGACCGCAAAGGCTATCAGATGGACCCGGCCAACCGCCGTGAAGCGTTCCGTGAATCACAATCGGACGTCGAGCAAGGCGCCGACTTCATGATCGTCAAACCGGCGCTCGCGTTCATGGACATCATCCGTGACATGCGCGATTCGCTCGATATGCCGATCGTAGCGTATAACGTGAGCGGAGAATACGCCATGGTCAAAGCGGCTGCCTTGAACGACTGGGTCGATGAGCAACGCATCGTCATGGAGACGATGGTCGGCTTCAAACGGGCCGGTGCGGACCTCATCGTCACGTATTTCGCAAAAGACGTCTGTCGCTATTTGGAAGGAGACTATTCATGACCTACAAACAAACACGCTCAGAAGCGGCGTTCGAACAAGCACGTCCGCTCATGCCGGGCGGGGTGAACAGCCCGGTCCGTGCCTATAAATCAGTCGGCATGACGCCAATCTTCGCTGAACGCGGTGAAGGATCACGCGTCTACGACATCGATGGCAACGAATATATCGACTACGTCCTCTCATGGGGACCACTCATCCTCGGCCACCGTGACCCGGTCGTCACGAAGGCGATTCAAGAGCAATCCGAGAAAGGCTGGACGTTCGGGACGCCGACCGAGCTTGAGACGAAAATGGCCGAGCTCGTCATCGAGCGCGTCCCATCAATCGAGATGGTGCGCATGGTCAACTCGGGTACGGAAGCGACGATGGCGGCACTCCGCCTCGCACGCGGCTACACGGGCAAGACGAAAATCTTGAAGTTTGAAGGCTGCTACCACGGTCACGGCGACTCGCTCCTCATCAAGGCCGGTTCGGGCGTCGCGACGCTCGGTCTCCCAGACTCGCCGGGCGTACCGAAAGACTTGGCGAGCCAGACGCTCACGGTGCCGTACAACGACTTGGATGCCCTTCGCGTCGCGTTCGAGAAGTTCGGTGACGACATCGCTGGGGTCATCGTCGAACCGGCGGCCGGCAACATGGGCTTCGTGCCACCGCAACCTGGATTCCTTGAAGGACTCCGCGAGATCACGGAACAATACGGCGCGCTCCTCATCTTTGACGAGGTCATGACCGGGTTCCGTGTCGGCTACAACTGTGCCCAAGGTTACTTCGGCGTGACGCCGGATTTGACGTGCCTCGGAAAAGTCATCGGCGGCGGCCTTCCGGTCGGTGCCTATGGCGGGAAACGCGAGATCATGGAACAAATCGCGCCGCAAGGACCGATTTACCAGGCAGGGACGCTCTCAGGGAACCCGCTCGCGATGATTGCCGGCTACACGACGTTGTCGCAACTGAAGCCTGAGCACTACGCCGAGTTCGAACGCAAAGCGGACCGTCTCGCTGAAGGCTATACGAAAGCGGCCGAAAAGTATAACATCCCGCACGACACGAACCGGGCTGGCTCGATGTTCGGATTCTTCTTCACGAACGAGAAAGTGACGAACTTCGAGAAGGCGAAGACGGCGAACCTCGACTTGTTCCGTGCTTACTATCAGAAGATGGCGGCGCGCGGCGTGTTCTTGCCACCGTCACAGTTCGAAGGATTGTTCCTCTCGACCGTGCACACGGACGAAGATATCGACCAGACGCTCGTAGCGGTCGACGCGACGTTCAAAGAGCTGCAACAAGAGTTTTCATTGTAATCTTGACGGAAACAGCTTCTGTCGCTACAATTGTTTAACAGATACGAACAAAAGCTACGATGAGGAATAGTACGCAATCAACATCCTTTTTCAGAGACGCGGCCGCTTGGTGCGAGGCCGCGAAGGATGGTGCGGAAGTCGCCTCGGAGCTGACCTTTTGAACGAAGTAGGAAGGTCCGGTCCATCGACCGTTATTCGATTTTGAGGGCGCCACCTGTTGGCGAACTAAGGTGGTACCGCGGAAGATACGGCTTCTTTCGTCCTTAGCGTTAAGGACGAGAGTAGCCGTTTTTTTGTCCACATTATTAGAGGAGGTTGGGCATATGGCCAACGAGACAAACGAAATCACCATGCCGACGAAGTACGATCCAAGTGCGACGGAAGCGAAATGGTATGACTACTGGTTAGAGAACGACGTATTCAAAGCAGACGAGGACGATTCAAAACAGCCGTACACGATCGTCATCCCGCCACCGAACGTAACAGGGAAACTTCACCTCGGACACGCATGGGACACGACGCTCCAAGACTTATTGACGCGCCTCAAGCGTATGCAAGGCTATGACGTCCTCTGGCTCCCAGGGATGGATCACGCCGGTATCGCGACGCAAGCGAAAGTCGAACAGAAACTCCGTGAAGACGGCATCATGCGTTACGACCTCGGACGCGAGAAGTTCCTCGAGAAGACGTGGGAATGGAAAGACGAGTACGCGGACACAATCCGTGCCCAGTGGTCAAAACTTGGTCTCGGTCTCGACTACTCACGTGAGCGTTTCACGCTCGACGAAGGACTCTCGAAAGCGGTCCAAGAAGTATTCGTCCGTCTCTATGAGAAGGGCTTGATTTACCGTGGCGAGTATATCGTCAACTGGGACCCGGCGCAAAAGACAGCCGTCTCGGATATCGAAGTTATCTATCAAGAAGTCGAAGGCGCATTCTACCACATGAAGTATCCGCTCGCTGACGGCTCAGGCCACATCGAGATCGCGACGACGCGTCCAGAGACGATGCTCGGCGATACGGCCGTTGCCGTCAACCCGAAAGATGAGCGTTACGCGCACCTCGTCGGCAAGACGATCATGCTTCCGGTCATGAACCGTGAGATCCCGATCGTCGCTGACGACTACGTCGACATGGAGTTCGGTACAGGTTGCGTCAAGATCACACCGGCGCACGACCCGAACGACTTCGAGATCGGGAACCGCCACGAGCTCCCGCGTATCCTCGTCATGGACGAAGGAGGCAAGATGAACGAGAACGCAGGCAAGTACGAAGGGCTCGACCGCTTCGAATGCCGCAAGCAACTCGTCAAAGACCTAGAAGCGGACGGCACGCTCGTCAAGATCGAGCCGCACACGCACTCGGTCGGCCACTCGGAACGTTCAGGCGCAGTCATCGAGCCGTATCTTTCGAAACAGTGGTTCGTCGACATGGAGCCGCTCGCGAAAGCAGCGCTCGAAGCTCAAGGACATGACGATACGAAAGTCAACTTCGTCCCAGAGCGGTTCGAAGGCACATACCTCCGTTGGATGGAGAACATCCGCGATTGGTGTATCAGCCGTCAACTCTGGTGGGGCCACCGCATCCCGGCTTGGTACCACAACGAGACAGGAGAGATCTATGTAGGGAAAGAAGCACCGGCTGACAGTGAGAACTGGCACCAAGACGAAGACGTGCTCGACACATGGTTCTCGTCAGCGCTCTGGCCGTTCTCGACGATGGGCTGGCCGGACACGGACTCAGCAGACTTCAAACGTTACTTCCCGACGAGCGCGCTCGTCACGGGTTACGACATCATCTTCTTCTGGGTATCGCGCATGATCTTCCAATCGCTCGAGTTCACTGGGAAGCAGCCGTTCAACGACGTGCTCATCCACGGTCTCATCCGCGACTCGGAAGGCCGCAAAATGTCGAAATCGCTCGGAAACGGCGTCGACCCGATGGAAGTCATCGACCAATACGGCGCGGACTCGCTCCGCTGGTTCCTCCTTACAGGATCGACACCAGGGAACGACCTTCGCTTCTATTGGGAGAAGATCGAATCGACATGGAACTTCGCGAACAAGATTTGGAACGCGAGCCGTTTCGCCCTCATGAACATGGACGGCATGAAGTATGAGGATATCGATTTGTCAGGTGAGAAGACGCTCGCCGACAAGTGGATTCTCACACGCTTGAACGACACGATCGACCAAGTGACGCGTCTCGTCGACAAGTATGAGTTCGGCGAAGCCGGTCGTTACTTGTACAACTTCATCTGGGAAGAGTTCTGTAACTGGTACATCGAGATGGCGAAACTCACGCTCTACGGTGAGGACGAGGCGGCGAAAGCGACGACACGTTCTGTGCTCGCCTACACGCTCGACTCAATCATGCGTCTCATGCATCCGTTCATGCCGTTCCTCACAGAGGAAATCTGGCAGCACTTGCCGCACGAAGGCGACTCGATCGTCCGTGCGAGCTACCCGACACGTCGCGACGAGCTCCACTTCGCGGACTCGGTACCAGCGTTTGAAGCGGTCATGAACGTCATCCGTTCGGTCCGTAACATTCGTTCGGAAGTGAACGCCCCGATGTCGAAACCGATTCAGCTCTTCATCGCGACAAGTGACGACACGACGCAAGGTTACTTGAGCGAAAACGAAGCGACGATCGGCAAGTTCACGAACGCGACCGAGCTCGAAATCGGACGCGGCTTGGCGGCTCCTGATAAGTCGATGTCGGCCATCATGACGGGTGCGGAGTTGTTCATCCCGCTCGCCGACCTCATCAACTTTGAGGAAGAAATCGCCCGTCTTGAAAAAGAAGTGGCGAAGTACGAGAAGGAAGTCGAGCGCGTTCAGAAGAAACTCGGCAACCCAGGTTTCACTGGCAAGGCACCGGCTCACGTCATCGACGAAGAGAAGGCGAAAGAGAAAGACTACCTCGACAAGCGTGACGCAGTCCGTGCCCGTTTGGAAGAGTTGCGTAAATAATGAATCAACCTTCTTTGGAGACTTGTTCTCCGAAGAAGGTTTTTTTGTCGTTTGGTGGAATTTAGGAGAGGAGACGATATAAAGGTGGTGTGACATGAGACGAATCGGAATGATGTTAAGTTTGGCAGTTATGGGACTGAGTGGGTGTGTGGCGGAACGAGCTGAACCGATCGAACCGACGGAATCAGGAGTGACAATTAATGAAAGTGCAGAAGAGACGTCTTCCAAAGATATTCCCGTAACGACGGACAAAGAAGTGTTCGGCTCGATGATTGAGGACGTGCCAAAAGGGACCGTTCGATTAGTTGATGCGGTCACGGCCCAATACACACTTCAATATACAGATGGTACGTCCGAGCGACCAGCGAGAGACGGTGTAATCTATGAAACCGTCATCGATGATCTCGGGCTCATTGCCATTAAGTTACCAAACCGCGACGATTCGTTCGGCGTATTCAACTATTCACGGGACGAGGAGTGGGGGTTGCACGGGATTCAAAACTTTACGATTCCCGAGGCGGCCGAAAAAGTCCGACACGGGTTGGACTTGCCTGAAGAAGAGCTGTTTGTCGCCAACTTCGAGATGAGTCAGCTCGAGCGGCCGGTGGAGATGTGGACGTTGTATGATGAGACGCAATGCATCACGATTTTAGTGACCGATGCGTCCAGTGTGGCAGACGGAGAATTGATTGACCGGCGAGACGATTCAAATGAACGGTATCGCTTGAATCAACCGGAAGGGAACGGCTTGTTTTACGTAGACCAGGGCAAGCTCATCGTCGTGACGGGCAATGTGTCGGAAGAGGTGTTGCTCGACCTCTCGGACTCGCTACCAGAGGCGTGGTCGGTGGATTTTCCGATGAACTGATCATACTTGTGACATCAACTATTCAAGAGGAGGGAATGCCATGCCGTACACACACGAATTCGGTGTATTGGATTCAACAAATCGTCAATCATCATATGATACGTATACACCTGAACACTTCGATTGTGTCTCGGTGGATGGGGAGTGGGTGGATGAGTTTATCGAGGAGCTGAACGAGATGCGCACGTATTTCCACTCCTATGACCGTCCTGGATTCGGATTAGACGAATGCGGGATCACGCTCATTCCATATGAGTCACTGGCGCTGTTCTATCAAGTCGTCAAAGCGATGATGTACACGCATGAGTCGGAACAACTGAATCGACTTATTTCCAAAATCACACAAGCCCAAGTAGACAAGAAGGACATGATTCATTTCGGACTATGAGTCTATAGAAAAGAACTACCCCGAGCATCGTCATCGATGTTCGGGGTTTCGTTTGCGTTCGATGTAGATTATGCCAAATACAGTGGCGGCAATCATAGCATGCAAGAAGAGCGGTTGAGGATGGTCAATGCGGAAGAGGTGCATCGCATAGACGACATACAGGATGCTTCCGAATCCTAGCAAGATGGAATAAAGAACCTTCATACGTCCTCTTCCTCCGGTTCTATCCAAAACGGGAGGCGACCGGTTGTCACGAAATAAGATGACGTGAGCAAGGCGCCGATTGCGAGTCCGGTTACTTGCGGCTGAATCGGCTGACCCGTCAACGATAAATAAAAACTGTAGACGAGATAGGACGTGGACACGACGATAATCGTCATGAGCAAGACAGTCATCTTCATTTTGTTTCACTCCATTCGCATTGGATGTACAGGCTGAAGTTGCTTTGTTTATTTTACGTGGCCCGTGTCAAAAGGTTTCAAAAAACCATCCCGCGCGAGCGAGATGGTTCACGTGCCGCAAAACGTCTGATACGGATACGTCCGCGGCGGTCCGGGTGAGACGTAGCGTCCGTAGTCGGCTTCGTAGTCGTATGGCTTCCGCAATACGTCGAGCAGTGCATGCGTCGGCTTGAAGTCACCGCGTTCGGCTGCCATGAGGGCGGCCTCGACGTGATGGTTGCGCGGGATGACGGCCGGGTTGTGCTGACGCATGAGGCGGATGACGTCCTCATCAGGAAGACCTTGTTCCCCGAGGCGTTTCCGCCAAGCGGCGAGCCACGCCTTGCCGTCGTCCTGTTTAGCGAAAACGAGCGCTTCCGTGTCGCCGAGTGTGAGGGCGCGGAACGTGTTCGTGAAGTCGGCCTCGGACTCCATCATGAGCCGGAGCAGTTCATCCGTCAGTTCGTCGTCTCCGTCTTTTCGCACGTAAAGCCCGATTTTATGGGCGAGCCCAGTAAAGTACGCCTCTTTATACGTTTCCGTGTAGTCGTTCAACAGCTTGTTGGCGATATCGACGGCCTTTTCTTGTGTGGCGGCGAGGAGCGGGAGCAACGTCTCGGCGAGGCGGGCCAAGTTCCATGACCCTATATACGGCTGATTCGCATAGGCGTAGCGTCCCTCGCGGTCGATCGAGCTGAAGACGGTATTCGGGTGATACGTATCCATGAACGCACACGGGCCATAATCAAGCCCTTCACCGCTGATAAACGTATTGTCCGTGTTCATGACGCCGTGGATGAACCCGACGAGTTGCCAATCCGCGATCAGTTTCGCCTGCCGGGTAATCACGCGGCCGAGGAACTGTTCATAGCGGTCCGGTTGTCCTGCAAGGTCAGGGTCGTGGCGCTGAATCGCATAGTCGGCGAGGGCGATGACGTCATCAATCGATCCGGCCGCGGCGGCGTATTGGAACGTGCCGACACGTAAATGGCTCGCTGCGACGCGCGTCAAGACGGCGCCGTGCTTCGGTCCTTGGCGCATGATCGGCTCACCGGTCGTCACGACGGCGAGCGCCCGGTTCGTCGGGATGCCGAGGGCGTGCATCGCCTCACTGATGAGGAATTCACGCACCATCGGACCGACGGCGGCCCGTCCATCACCGCCACGCGAGTACTCGGTCGGACCCGAACCTTTCAATTGAACGTCGACACGCTTTCCGTTCGGGGCGACATGTTCCCCGAGCACGAGCGCTCGTCCGTCACCGAGCATCGTGAAATGGCCGAACTGATGACCGGCATACGCTTGCGAGAACGATGTGTCGGTCTGGCGATTCCCGGCGAAGAGTGCGACGTCTTGAGACGTTTCGGCGTCGAGACCGAGCGTCTTGGCGAGTGCTTCGTTCCACAGGACGAGTTCGGGCTTGTCGACCGGATGGACCGGTCCCCGGTCGTAAAAAATGTCACGGAGATCGAGGTAGGTCGCCTCGAAGTTCCAACTGTTGGTCATAGTAATTCCCCCTTCTTCGCCTCGAGTATAGCACAGCCGATTCCTTGCATAGCGCTTCGCGAATTTTGGTAAGATGAGAGGGAAGTGTGAAAACAGGAGTGATGGAAGATGGAGACGAGACAAGAGGTATTGGAATGGCTGAACGGGCAGCTGCGGTTCGGGATCAAGCCCGGGCTCGAACGCATCGAGTGGATGTTGAACGCACTACAAATCGAGGAGTTGCCGTCAATCCACGTGGCAGGGACGAACGGAAAAGGGTCGACGGTCGCTTTCTTGCGGACGATGGCGCTCGCGGAGGGGTTGAACGTCGGGACGTTCATCTCGCCATACATCATCCAGTTCGAGGAACGGATCATGTTGAACGGGGAGCCGATTAGGGAAGACGACCTCGTCCGAATTGCTAATCGGGTCCGTGACTGTGCGAGTGCGTCACCGGAGACGTTGACGGAGTTTGAACTGCTGACGGTCATGGCGTGGCTCTACTTCCATGAGCAACAACCTGACCTCGTCATTTGGGAAGTCGGTCTCGGCGGCCGCCTTGATTCGACGAACGTGTTGACGCGACCGCTCGCGACGGTCGTGACGTCGATCGGGCACGACCATCAAGGGATTCTCGGCGACACGCTCGAAGAGATCGCGCTCGAAAAGTTTGGCATCATGAAGCGGGGCGTGCCGATGTTCCACAGTTTGACGGATGAACGGTTGATCGCGTTGCTCAAGCGACAAGGAGAGGCGATGGACGCATCGATTCACGACGTCACTCCACTCGTCACGTCAATCGAGGACGGGACCGACACGGTCGTCACGTATGACGAGATGAAGTCGGTGACGCTCGGATTGACCGGACACCATCAAGCGTATAACGGGGCGTGCGCCGTCGCCGTCGCGCGCCACCTCGGCTGGAAGGCGGAAGCGATTCGAGCAGGACTCGAATCGGCGCAACACCCGGGTCGCTATGAGCTCATCTCGAGACAGCCCCGCATCGTGCTCGATGGGGCACATAATGCGGAAGGGGTCGCCGCGCTCGTTGAACAGTTGAAGCTCGAGCGTGACGTGACCGTCCTCGCGGCCATTCTTGCCGACAAGGACCGAGAAGCGATGATCGCGTCGCTCCAGATGGTGGCGGATGTCTATGAGACGACGTTCGATTTCCCGCGCACCCGGACGAAAGAAAGTCTGATTGCCGACGGGGCCCGCTATGTGGACTGGCAAGACTGGTTGGCCGCATGGCTGGAGACACCGAAATCCGAGACGCTCGTCGTGACCGGGTCGCTCTACTTTATCAGTGAAGTCAGAACCTATTTCCAAAGTTTGAAAAAAACCGCTTGTGAACAGGAAGAAAAAGGGGTATGAATTAACTGAAGAAGTGTGACGACAAACCGACTGGAGGCACAACGATGAAGAGGCAGCTAAGATCCAAGTACGGGTTCCTCATAGTGGTAGGGATGATTCTATTGTTGTTCGCGTATACGTCAACGTTTGCGAATAACGGTAGAGGTAACGGCAAAGGCAATGGTGGCAGTAACGGCAACAACCAGGGCATTGTTTTCCAAACAAAGATTGAGGATGAGGCGATTCGGACTGTCACGCCGGAAGCTGTGCTCATCGGAGACAGTTTTGATTTGACGTATGACTTGTCATTGAATAACATTCTTGATTTTGAAAAAGGACCGAATATCAATTCCTATAAATATGTAGAGTGGGCAGTCAAGGTCGAGGAGAAAATCCCACAAGGATTGACTGTAGTTATTCCGACTTCCGATGCTCACAATTTGAAGTTCGACTCTACTACGCGCCTTTTAACGGGAACAATCAACATCATGTGCGGTAAAAAGAATTCGGGTCTCACATCTTGTAATGATTATAAGAATGCAGCGTTTTCTGACCTCATCACCATCAAATTGATTGCAGAAAAACCGGGTAGTTATACGTTCGAGAACGGACGATATGCCTATTCGTTGGAAGCTGACCATTCTGGGAATGGGAGCGGTGCGCAAAAACATAATCGTTCGTTCACTGATGCTGGGAGTGGCTTCACAAAAACGACGGTGACGGTAGAAGAACTGAAAATCAACGTTCCAAGTGAAACGACGATTTATTTGGGGAATTCAAAAACGGTAGAAGCTAACTTATCGACTGTGAAAGCGGCGATTCCACCAAATGCGAAACTCACATGGGAAATTGATAAGTCCAGTTTCGTAAATCAAACGAATTCAACGAATCAAAGCGTTACGTTAAAAGCGTTGGATGCCGGTGAGGCGACTGTGAAAGCCGTTTATGAATACGCGAACGGTCAAAAAGTTAAATCAAATGATATGAAGGTTGTCGTCAAACTACCGGATTTATCATTAACTACCAATGATCAAGAACTCTGGGTCTACAAAAACGAATCAGGAACGTTGGTGAAGCAACAGGCTTTATTGACATTGGAACAATTGGTAGAAGACAAACGAGCACTTACCAATCCGCTTGCTGTGACGTGGGACGTTGATTCGACCGCCTTGAAAATTCTTTCTAGTCAGAACACGTCCGCGACCGTACAAGCCGAACATGGGAGTACGAGCAACGTTTCGGTCGTTGCGAAATTAAAGGATTATATCGGACAGACGATGCCTGTCTTGATTAACGTGAAAGAGTATCCACAAAAAGTCTCGACACCGAACGTCATTCTCTACATGACAGACAGCCCATATAGCTATCCGGTCAAATTCTGGCCGGAGACGGCAAACGTGACGGGTTACGGTTTGACTGTCCTCGAAGGAACGGATGTCATGACCGCAAAAGATGGCGTATTGACACTCTTGAAGCCGGGTATCGCGAAAATCGGTCTGGTCACAGAGGACGTCAGTGCATCATTTAAAGCAGGAGAAGGTCCGAAAATCATCAGCCAAACGTTCTACGTCCGCGTCAAAGCAGGTACGGATCCGAACCCAGGAACCGAAGATCCGTCTGGCGATTTCTATTAATCTCAATCATAGAAAAGAGGCTACTCGTGAGAGCAGCCTCTTTTTCATTTCTTCAATTGTTGACCGACGAACAGTTGGAGCTGGTTTGTGACCGGGAGCGTGTCGATTTGGCGGAATACACCTTCATTATATTCCATGACGAGACGTGAATCGTCGACGTCTGGAGAGGCAATCACATTCCCAGGAGCGAAATAAGCTTGTTTATTCGCTTGTTGCGGTAATGATTTAAACGAACCGCGGAATGTGTTTACTTCGAGCGGCCCTTTACTATACAGACCGCCTTTCATGTTGACAATGGAGCCGACAGAATAGAGTCGAGTCGGTTCAGTCGAAGCGCTGTACATAAATGCTTGGAGCGTCGAAGAACTGTCCTGGAATTCATTGATTCGATTCAATAAAATTTTTCCTTCGGCGAGCAGGACGAGTGAACTGTCATTCGCACCAGAAGCGACCGGCAATAAATCCGCGCGATCAATGAACGCGTCTCCTAATGTATAAACGGTCGTATTGAACGCGACTTTCCCACGAATCGTCAAATCCCCATTAATGATTAGTGGGCGGCTAATGGTGATGGTGTCTAATGCGTCGATGGTGACATCTCCGTTTAAGAGAAGCGGGACGGTGCTGTTCGTAATCGACTTGGTGATGACCATCGGACCTGTCACACCTACTGGAAGATTGACGAGTTGTAACGTTTGGATCGAATTGAGCTGGCTGGAATCGATAAACTCGGTCAGCCGTTCACGTGGCGTTGTCTCTCCATCGACGACGTAAGTTTGCTTGAGAAAGGGTGAAATCGTCGATGTCGGGATTAACGTTGATTGAAACAGCGTTTGCTTCGGTGAATTCGTGTAAGGCAATTTACCGGCAGTGGCACGGTGTCGGTTCGCGAACTGGATGACCGAGTAATTCAAGTTAAAGCGAGAAAACGTACTCTCAACCGGACCAATCTCAGGTTCATGGTTCACACCTGGAGTAGTCGAGTTCGTGAAATAGTTCGGCGTTTCACAGCCGTCGCACGTCGCCCCGTCTCCAAGATCGATGCGGCCATCGAGATAAAACCGGCTCGAAGCGCTATTGTTCAGCGTGTTGACTTGGTTTTTCAGTTGGTACTTCGCGTCGCGTTCGAGTGAGAGCCTTGTCCCCGCAAACAAGTTCCCTTCAATCTTCGGTGGACCGTTGACCGTCAACGTGTCGTCCGACCCGAGGACGTAATAGAGGAATGACGGCAGCGCCGTCACATATACTTCTTGGCTATACGAGCTTGTCTGCATCGGCTGTTCCGGTTTCGCTTTCGTCGTCCCGGTCGCGGTCAACGTGAGCACCGTCGTGAACGGGGCGTTCGCCTGGTCCGCTGTCGAGCGGGTAATTGAGTAGCGGATATCGTTATCACCCGATTGGCGCGTCCCTGCATACAACGTATCTTGTTTAAGTACAGTCTCAACTTTCGCCTGGAACAATTGCTCGTTCTCCATATATGGTTGGACAACATTCGCATCGTGGAGCGGGAACGTCGCTCGGAGATCGGCGACGAGCACATCGAGCACGCCTTTGACGTCGGTATCGAGCTGCGTCTCGTCGACACGGAGATTCGTCTGCTTGTTCGTGGCCAAGTTGACTTGAATCGCAGCGAGCGAGAGGACGGCGAGTGCCGCCATCGTCACGAGGACGAGGATGAGGACGTAGCCTCGTTCATCTTGTTTCATTTGACTCCCTCTTTTCATAACGGGATGGTGCTCGTGAACGTTTTGACGAGCGTCGTATCTTCACGAGAGGCGAGTGTTACTTGAATTTCAATCAATCCAGAAGTGATATATGCCTCACGTCCGCGCCTTGGATCGGTTACTTCGTCGCGGAGGTCGATGTCGACGGACTGAACGATGATGTCAGGGTTGTTCGTCACAAAGCTCGACGGGTCGAGCTCGAGAACGGCGTCCTCCATATAATCGCCTTGACGATACAGGATACCTTCCGTCGAGATGCGCGGGGTATGGAGGCGGTGGAACGAATATGTATCCCCGTTGACGGTCAAGGCGTCGAACTCGGTCCGGTTGATGTCTTGGAGGACACTCGTGATCAAATAGTCGGCCTCGCTTCGAAGCGAGCTCGTATCGTTCGTCAGACGGAAACCGAGCGAGCCGGACAAGAAGACGGTGATCACGATGCCGGCGAAGATGGCAGAGATGACGAGTGCGAGCAACAACTCGACGAGCGTGACGCCGTCCTCACGGTCACGGAAGCTCCGGAACGTCCGTCTCAGGGAATTTATCTTGAAGCGTCGCATTCGTCACCACTCCTTTCAACGTAATCGGTTTGAGCAACGTCTCCGAGGCGACGGTAATCTCGACGTTGACGAGGTCGGCGGGTAATTCGTTGCCGGGAGAGAGGATGGTCACATCGAAGGCGCGCCCGTTGATGGTGACGTCACACAAATCGCAGACGTTGGCCGGCGTCTTCTGGAGGATCGAGATGTCAATCGGGTCTCGCGTTTCGGCCGCCCGACGCTTCAACGTGTTGAGCGTATTTTGGGCGACTTGGTTTGCCACGGTCCGGTCAAGATCCGAGGAGGTGATTCGTAAGCTTTGGGAGAAGATATTCATGAGCGATAATGCCAAGATCGAGACGACGACAATCGAGACGAGCACTTCGACGAGCGTGAAACCTTGTTCGGAACGGTCCAACGCATTGACCTCCTTTTCAATATTCATTTAAAGACAGGAAAAAAGAGACTTTTCACCTGAAATAATTGTTATTTTCTGTACAATGCATATTATACTAAAGTTACAGTGGGAACGGATAGTAATTCAAAAGTCTCTTTTGACTTGAAATAGAGGGGGAAATGGAATGAAGCGATATGGGATGCACCTGTTCATCCTGGCGGGGCTAGTCCTGCTCGTGTCGTTGCCGACGATCGGGCTCGTGAACTATCTCGACGCCTCGGCGAAGACGAGTGCTACATATAAAGAGACGACCGTGGCCGGCATCGATGTGTCGGGGATGACGAAGGAAGAGGCGGTCATCCGGCTCGATAACGCCATCAAAGACTTCAACAACACGCCGTTCACGGTGACGCTCGTTGATGGGACGGCCCTCGAAGTCGGCAAGGACGTCGTCTCATTCAACGTCGATGCGACGCTCAAGACGGCTTCTGAACCGGGTACATATCCGCTCGTCACGACGGTCGACGAAGAGCGGTTGACGCCTTACTTAGAGAATCAACCGGTGACGCTCTCGATGGTGACACCGCCGCTCGTCGAATACGCCTCGAATTTAAACTCAGACGTCGTCCTCGAGATGACGGCGACGGAGAGTGAAGTCGTCGCTTCGATCACGGTCAGTCCGACGCCAGCGATGCGCTCGGCACTCGAGCGGATGAACGGCTTCGAGATGGAAGCCGGGGACATCTTCAGCTTGAAAGCGTTCGGAGAAGATTTTGAGGCGCTCAGCACGCTCGGTTCCTCGATGTATCAATTGTTCGCGGCGACACCGTTCCAAATCCTAGAACGGGTCCAACATGAGACGCTCCCGACCGGCATCGAGCTCGGCTATGATGTCAAAGTCGACGAGCGCTCGAACTTCGCCGTACAGAACACGGAACAGACACCGTACGCGCTCATCGTGATCGAAGAAGGGAACGCGATGACGGTCCAATTGCTCGGCAAGGTATTCGTTGGAGCGTACGAGTCGCGCGTCGAAGACGTGACGAGCGTCCCATATCAAAACATCGTCCGCTTCTCGCCGTCACTCACGGCCGGCAGTTCGTCTGTAACCCAATCCGGTCAGACCGGGGAGTCGGGCAAACTGTATCGTGTCCGCATCACGGATACGGGCGAGTCGCTCGAACTGCTCGGGTTTGATTTTTACGAGCCGATCCCGGAGATCGTGACGAAAAGTTCCGTCCCGCTCCCGCCTCCTGAACCGGTCGAACCGGTGATTCCAACTTTCCCGGACGAATCACTGGAAGATGACCCGTTCGATGACGATGTAGAGGATGACGGATTGAATGAGTTTGAAGAACAGCCACCGGTGTATGACCAGGACCCGGTGCCAAGTGAGGGGGCAGTCGGATGATCGGTTATTTGATTTTGATCGCCTTTTGGGTACTTGCCACATTGACCGTGTTCGCCTTATCGATTCCATACGTTCGAAAGCGGGAGACGAAAGGAGTCATCTCGTTACTCGTCGCCGTGCTCTCGCTCGGCGTGTATAGCCTGTATGTCGAAGGGCTCGAGCGGACGTGGTGGGCGTGGGTCCTCCTCGCCCTCGGTTTGGCAGGCGGTGCGGCACTCAGTGCGTTCATCGAACAGCGAGACGTCGCACAGGAGGTACCACAGAGGATGGTGAAGTAAGTTGAGACGAATGAAGAAACGGCTCGGCGGGATGCTCGTCGAGGCGGGGATGATCACGCAAGCACAGCTAGACGAAGCACTTACTCAAAAGCGGACCGGGGAGAAACTCGGGGATGCGCTCATGCGATTGAACTATTTGACCGAGACGCAACTGATTCAAGTGTTGCACGAGCAGTTGAACGTGCCGGTCATTTCATTATATTCAGAAGACATCAATGTCACCGTGACGAAACTTGTCCCGAAAGTCATCGCCCAAAAACATGACATCATGCCGATTTCGTTACAAGGCAATACGCTGTTCATCGCGACAGCGGACCCGCTCGATTTGATCGCCATCGATGACGTGCGTCTGCAGACGGGGATGAACATCGAGGTCGGGATCGCCACGCGCGAACAGATTCGTAAGACAATCAGCCGCTTTTACGAGATGGACGCGTCACTCATCGAGATTTTAAAAGAAGAAGCGCCTGAACTTGACCGGGAAGAGACCGCATCGCGTGATGACGCTCCGGTCATCCGGCTCGTCAATCAGCTCTTCTTGAGTGCGATCGACCAACGAGCCTCAGATATCCACTTCGACCCGCACGAGAAACAGTTGCACGTCCGTTTTCGGGTCGATGGTGACCTCCGGACCGAGGCGATTTATCCGAAAAAGATTCAAAGTGTCATGCTGACGCGCCTCAAGGTCATGAGTAACCTAGACATCACCGAGAGCCGCTTGCCACAAGACGGACGTATCAAATATACGCTCCGGGGCCGCCCGTACGACTTCCGCGTCTCGACGCTCCCGACGATGTATGGCGAGAAAATCGTCATCCGGGTGCTCGACTCGTCGGAAGGGTTGACCGATTTGACGAAACTCGACTTCGGCGACAAAAACGAGGCAGTGTATCGCGACATGCTGAAACGGCCGAACGGGATTATCCTCATCACCGGGCCGACCGGGTCAGGGAAATCGTCGACGCTTTATGCGTCGCTGCGCGAACTGAACGATGAATCCAAAAACATCATCACGGTCGAGGACCCGGTCGAGTATCAACTCGACGGCATCAACCAAGTCCAGGTCAACGCCAAGGTCGGCTTGACGTTCGCGTCGGGTCTGCGTTCGATTTTGCGACAAGACCCGAACATCGTCATGGTCGGGGAGATTCGGGACACCGAGACGGCCGAGATTGCCATTCGAGCGTCGTTGACCGGTCACTTGGTGTTGTCGACACTACATACGAACTCGGCCATCAGCTCGATCACCCGCTTGATTGACATGGGAGTCGAACCGTTCCTTGTCGCCGCCTCGACATCCGGGCTCGTCGCCCAGCGGCTCGTCCGGCGCGTCTGTCGCGACTGCGGTCATGAACAGCCGGTCTCGAAGCGCGAGCAGGAACTGTTTGCCGCTGAAGGGATTCCGGTTGAACGAATCATACGCGGCAACGGTTGTGCCTCATGTAGCTTCACAGGTTATCGTGGACGGCTCGCCATCCATGAGGTCGTGCCAATCGATGAAGGGTTGCGCCGATTGATTATGAACCAGGCGACGGAAGCCGAGATGGTCGCCTACGCGAAAGCGCAAGGTGCCCGCTTCCTCCTTGCCGATGGGCTCGAGAAAGTCGCGTTCGGACTGACGAATACCGAGGAAATATTGAGAACAGTGATAACGGAGTGAGTCTATGATCCATCAGTCGATTGAAGTGATTTTAACGAAAGCGGTCGAACAACGCGCCTCGGACATCCATTTGACCGCCGGCTCACCGCCGATCATCCGGGTTGACGGGAGCCTCATCACGATGGGTGATGAGAAAGTGTTGCCGCTCCATATCGAAAGCTATTTGAAAGACATCATGACCGAGGAGATGCGGGGGCGGCTCGAGATGCAGCGCGACCTCGACTTCTCGTTCGGGGTCCCGCGCGTATCGCGGTTCCGCGTCAACGCCTATTACCAGCGGGGCACGGTCGCGATCGCGTTCCGTTCTATTTCCGGGGAAATCCCGACGATGAACGAGCTCGATTTGCCGCAAGTGCTGAAACGTTTGATTGAAAAGCCGTACGGGCTCATCCTCGTCACCGGACCAACGGGGTCGGGGAAATCGACGACGCTTGCCGCGATGATTCATGAAATCAACCGCACACAGCGCAAACGCATCATCACGCTCGAAGACCCGATCGAGTATTTGCATTCGCACGACCAAAGCATCGTCGACCAGCGTGAGATTGGCTCCGACGTCATGAAGTTCGTCGACGGTCTGCGGGCCGCGCTCCGGCAAGACCCGGACGTCATCTTGCTCGGTGAGATGCGCGACCTCGAGACGATTTCGACGGCGATGACGGCCGCCGAGACGGGCCACCTCGTCATGGCGACACTCCACACGTCGAGTGCGATGTCGACCGTCAGCCGCATCATCGACGCGTTCCCGGCCGAGCAACAGGACCAAATCCGGACCCAGCTCGCCAACGTCCTGCTCGGTGTCGTCAGTCAGCGTCTCTTCCCGCGTGTCGACGTGCCGAAAGGTCGTGTCGCCGCGATGGAGATCATGATCGGCAATCCGGCCGTCGCCAACTTGATTCGGAACGAGAAGGAGTTCCAACTCCCGACCGTCATCCAGACGAACCGGCAGAACGGGATGCAGACGATGGACATGGCGATCGAACAGCTCGTCCGTCAAGGCGTCATCAACCCGAACGCCGTACCAAATGAAGAGAGGTGACTGAATGGCCATCTTCCAATACGAAGGTAAACTGCTGAACGGGAAGCGTAAGAAAGGGCGGGTCACTGCCGTCTCGCTCCGCGAAGCGAAAGAAAAGCTGCGCCAAGAATCGATTCTCGTCACCGAGCTCGCTGAACTCGAGTCGACAGGGTTGAATAAAGAAATCAACTTGCTCCCTGAGCGGGTCAAGATTGAACATTTGATTATGTACGTGCGCCAGTTCGCGACGCTCATCCGGGCCGGTGTGCCGATTGTCCGAGCGACGTCCATCTTGCGCGTCCAGACTGAATCGAAAGTGTTGAAGAAGACGCTCAGCCAAGTCGAGGACGATTTGCGCGAAGGGATCGCGTTCTCGGAGGCGATCAAGAAACATCCGCGCGTATTCTCGAACTTCTTCAGCTCGATGGCGCTCGCAGGTGAGGCGAGCGGGAACTTGGAGGAGGCGCTCGACCAAATCGGGCTTCAGCTCCAAAAACAATATGACGTGAAACGGAAAGTCATCTCGGCGTTGACGTATCCGCTCGTCGTGTCGATCGTCGCCATCGGCGTCGTCGCGTTCCTCATGGTGAACGTCGTCCCGACGTTCGCGAGCATCTTCGGACAGCTCGGTGGGGAACTCCCGCTCATCACGCGTATCGTCGTCGCCGTTTCCGATTTCGTTGCCGCCTATTGGTGGCTCATCTTCGGTGGGGCGCTTCTCGCACTGCTCGTATTCACATGGATGTTGAAGCGCGATAAGGAACGGTATGTGATCGATGGATTGTTGTTGAAGATGCCGATTTTCGGGCCGATCGTCCTAAAGTCGCAAATCGCCTTATTGACTCGAAGTTTGGCTGTCTTGCTGCAAGCGGCGGTCCCGATTTTGTCGGCGATCGAGATCACCGAGAAGATTGTCTCGAACCGGGTCATCCGCAAAGGTCTTGCTCAAGCACGTAAGATGATGGCGCAAGGGATTCCGCTCCACGAACCGCTCGAACGGAACGATAGCTTCCCGCCGCTCATGACGCAAATGATTGCGGTAGGCGAGGAGAGCGGGGATTTGGACTCGATGTTGAACGAGGTCGCAGAGTTTTATGAGACCGAGGTCGAGACGACGACGGACCGCCTGAAATCGATTATCGAGCCGCTGTTGATTGTCGTCTTGGCAAGCATCGTCGGCGTCATCGTCATCGCGATTGTTGTGCCGATGTTCCAAATTTATGGCGATAT
This sequence comes from Exiguobacterium sp. s21, assembly GCF_018617975.1. Lineage (NCBI taxonomy): Bacteria > Bacillati > Bacillota > Bacilli > Caryophanales > Exiguobacterium > Exiguobacterium sp. s21. The sequence continues at coordinate 67,791 of NZ_JACSLF010000002.1, forward strand.
CCAAAATCAGTAGAAAATTTTTATTTATTTGCAGATTTGTATCTTTTCAATCCTATTTTTTGAATGTATAGTAAAATTGTTCTACTAGTATTAGGTCAAAGGTAATGAATCTAGTTTACATCACAGCAAAACACACAAAAGGGGAGAATGAATCATGTTAGAGAAAATGAAAATGATTTGGCAAGATGCCAAACAATTGAAAGATGAGCGCGGACTCACACTCGTCGAGTTGCTCGTCGTCGTCGTTATCTTGGGAATTATCGCAGCAATCGCTGTTGTCGCGATTGGTGGGATTATCGAGAACTCGAAGAAGGACGCGATGGTTGCCGATGCGAAGCAGATGGTAAGTTCAGCTAAACTTTACACTGCATCGAATCCAGTGAGTAAATCTGCTACATTAGATTTTCTTTCAGCATCAGATACTGCAGCTAAAGATGCAGATGGAAGTACACCAGCTGTAACAGCTAAGGTCGGTGCACAATCTTATATCAGTAGTCTAAAAGATCCTTTCAATCCATCAGCGTCGTACAAAAAAGCTGAAGTTTTAGTTAACAAAGAAGATACTGGAAGCTACTCATATACAGTATCTCTAGACGGTGAAGAGTTTGATTTTGATTCTGTAGGTTCAGACTCTCTTTCGAAATCAGAACTAGAGTAATTTTCCTTTCCGGCTGGCGCTGGGCACTCGCTCAGCCTAGCCGGTTTTCTGTTTTTGGCATATACTTACAAGTAAGGGAAGTGACCTTGATTGGTTGAACTTATTGGACTCATTTACAGCCTCGTCCTCGGGGCCGTCATCACGTCATTCACGAACGTCGTCGGGCTCCGCGTGCCACGCAAACAGTCCATCGTCACGCCGCGCTCGCACTGTCCGTCATGCGGACACGTTTTATCCGCTTGGGAACTGATTCCGGTCTTCGGTTACGTGTTCCTGCGCGGGAAATGCCGCGGCTGTGGCGGGCGGATCGCGCCGACGTATCCGCTCTTTGAACTGCTTGGAGCGGTCGGTTACGCCTATAGCTTCTGGCTGTATGGATTTAGCCTCACGACGCTTCTCGCCTTCGTCTTCTTATCGACGCTCCTCGCACTAGCGATGTCGGACTTGTCGACGATGCTTGTCCCGAACGTCATTTTGCTGTTCACTGCACCGGTCCTCATGTTGCTCGCCTACAGCGCGGGTGTGGTATGGTGGAGCCCGATTGCCGGGGCGGCACTCGGTTTCTCTGTCCTCGCCACCGTTTTTTTCGTCTCCAAGGGGGGACTTGGGGCCGGCGATGTCAAACTATTTACAGTAATCGGGCTCGTGCTCGGGCCGCGCGACGTCCTCGTCGCCTTATTTTTATCGAGCTTTATTGGAGCGGTCGTCGGACTGACATTGATCGGTTTGAAACGGATGGATCGCAAACAGCCGATCCCGTTCGTGCCGTCGATCGCACTTGGCACGATGCTGACGTTTTGGTTCAGCGAACGCTTCTTTGATTGGTATTTTGATTTGATGTAGGGGGAAACCAGCATGAGCCGGTCTATAGAGAAAGGAACGGTCGCGTATTTCTCGTTCGATGCGCTCAGCATCCACGGGGCCGTGATTAAACAAGGTGTGTTCAAGCGCAGCGCCTCCGTCCAATTGGCGAAAGGCGCCTATACGGGGGGACGCATCGAAGACGAGAACGCATTCGGTCTCGCCTTCGATGAACTGTGCCGTAAACTGAAAGTACGAAAAGGGATGGTCTGTGCCGTCGATATGGCCGAGACCGAGGTGTTGTCACGTAAAGTCGAGATTCCATCGACGATCCCGAAAGATGAGATCCGGGGTTATCTGTTCATGGAAATCGGTAGCTCGATCATCTTGCCGTTCGACGACGTCGCCTTCGACTACGAGGTGCTCGGCGAGACGGAGACGAAGACCGAGGTCATGCTTCACGCCGTCTCGGTCGATTTGACGAAAGCCATCCGCGCCTACATGAAAAAACGCGGGTTCCAATTGAAGAAAATCGTTCCGCGTCCGGTCGCCATCGCCAACGGGGTGGCCCGACTCGAGACGCTCGACCCGCTCAAGTCGACGCTCCTTTGGCACGTGACGCCGTTCGCGCACCAGTTGCTCGTCCTTGAAGAAGGCCAGGTCCGCTTCATCCGCGCCATCGAGACCGACCTCCCGTACCGCGCCGAGACGACGGACGGGCTTGTCACGTATACATATAGCGGCTCGAAGGAGACGCTCGCGACGCAGACAGACGAGTGGCTGAACGAGCTGGCCCGTTTCCTCGACTTCTATCGCTACTCGCTCCGGACGGACGGACGCCCGATTGACGAGTTGCTCGTCTCGGGGACGGTCCCGAACCTTGACGATCTCGTCCAGACGATTGAAAGTGAGGCGATGGTGCCGGTCAAACGGATCGCCGACCCGCTTCCACTGTCTCACGCGACGCCATTGTCGCATCAGATGTTGCCGCTCCTTGGGATGGCGACGCTCGACAAAGAGCACGACGCCAACTTCATCAACTCGACCGATGTGACGCTCCGCTGGCCGATCATCGCGAGCTTGCTCGCCCTCTTGATCGGTGGCGGCGCGACCGGTTACTTATTCTATGAAGTGAACGAGTTGAAGCGGAACGAGGCCCAGGTCGAGGAGCAGTTGCAGCTCGTCCGCATCTATCAGACCGAGCAAGTGAACTCTAAAAGTCAGCAAGTCCTATCGCTCGACCAGACAGTGACGGCGCTCACGGCCGAAGAACGATGGGCCGTGCCGGCGCTCCGGGCGTTGACCGAGCAATTGCCGCCGACGGGCTACGTATTGACGTATAACTACGCCGACGGTTCGCTCATGAGCGTGCGTACTCAGTTCGAGACGCTCGCCGATTTGAATGCGTTCCAACGCTCTCTCTTGAACGACCCGCGGTTTGAGAACGTCAAACTGCTCGGCGTGACGACCGAGACGAAAGCGGAGACCGAGCAGGATGAGACGGACACCGATGAGCCGCTCAGTCCGAGCGTGCTCGATTCGACGAACGAACCGCTCCCACGCTACATCGGCGAGTTCACTTTCACGTTCATCGATGCCGAACCGGAGACGCCGGAAGGGGAGACCCCAGATGGTGAGACACCGGACGGCGAGACGGAAGAGACGACCGATGAGGAGGTGGTGAGCGAATGAAACGCTCGACGATTTATTTGATCTTTACAATCTGTTTGTTCGCGGCCATCGCCGTACCGTCTTATTTCGGCTACCAATACTTCATCCACCAAGGCAACGTCAAGTCACTCGAGAGGGAACTGTCGCTCGAGCAGACGAAGCTCGAACTATTGCGCCAGGAAGGGGAAGTCGTCGACGTCGCCGACTCGCAGCGCCTCCAGACGCGTGTCCCGACCGAGGCAGCCCTCGACACGGTCGTCGAGACGTTATCGCAGGCGAGCCAACTGTCTGACGTGCGCGTCACGAGCATCGCTTTCGCCGACGGTGTCATCGCCGAATCGGAAGTGCCGGAAGACATCGACGAGCCGGAACCGAACGATGTGAGTGCGACGGCTGAACCCGCCGAACCGGTCGAAATCACGCCGGTCAACGCCTCGTCAATCCGCTCGACGGTATCGCTCCAAGCGGACACGTACGAGTCGCTCGTCTCGTTCCTCGAGTCGGTCGAATCGATGAACCGGATTCACATCTTGCGCACGGTCCAATTCACTGGACCGACTGAGACGGGGCCGAACACGACCGAGACGGCCCAGCCGCTCGACTTCACGGTCGAACTCGATGCGTTCTATCGTCCGGACCTCGATCAACTCACAGACGATCGTTACGTACCGGCGCAGACGTTCACCCCGAAAGACATCCCGGTGTACGACTATACGACGCCATGATGCAAACGTCCCTTCAAAAAGAAGGGGCGTTTTTTTGAGGCGTCTTGGATTGTAAACGCCTGCCCGTTTGCCTACAATCGACAGTGAAGTGTGATACGGAAAAGAAGCCCGTTACGCACATATGGAAGGAGTCGTTACAATGAAACCAACACAGAAACGTGTCATCCTCGCCTCGATGTCGCCACGGCGGACTGAGCTGTTGAGCCAGGCCGGCATCACGCATGAGGTCATCCCATCTAACGTCATCGAAGGGACGAACGGTCGGGAACATCCAGACGAGTACGTCGGACGCCTCGCTCGCGAGAAAGCGATGGACGTCGCCCGCGACAACCGTGACGCCATCGTCATCGGCTCGGATACGGTCGTCGTCTTAGACGGGACGATCTTAGAGAAGCCGAAAGACCGGGACGACGCGCGAGACATGCTACAGCGTTTATCGGGGGCGACGCATGAAGTGCTCACCGGCGTCAGCATCATCGGGCCCGAGCGGCAAGACTTGTTCGTCACGACGACGCACGTCACGTTCATCGACATCCCGGACGCGTGGCTCGACGGCTACCTCGATTCGACGGAGCCGTATGACAAGGCAGGCGCTTACGGCATCCAAGGGTCGGGCGGTCTGTTCGTCGAACGGCTCGAAGGGGACTTTTATAATGTCGTCGGTCTGCCGATTCGTCCGCTCGTCGAGACGCTCGAGCGACACGGGGTAGCGCCGCGCTTTCTGTGAATGAAGCGAAAGTTGGTGAAGGAATGACCATGGTGCTCGACCGAAGTGTTGAATCCGCGATCGCCCGGCTGCTCCAAATCGGGGGCAGGGGCGGCGACCCGCACGAGACGGCCCGACGGCTGTCTGACGTGTATCCGACGCTCCGGGCGCTGTCGCAAGCGTCCGTGAGCGACCTCTGTCAAATCGAGGGTATGACGAAGAAGAAAGCCGAGCAGTTGCTCGCGGCGTTCGCAATCGGTCTCCGTTACGTCGAGGAACCGAAAGTGGAGACGCCGACGATCCGTTCGCCACAGGACGCCTATGAACTGCTCCGTGATGAACTCCGGCTGTTGAATCAGGAACATTTCATCTGTCTGTATTTGAACACGAAGAACCAGCTCATCGCCCGGAAGACGCTGTTCGTCGGTGGGCTTAATTCGTCGATTGTCCATCCGCGCGACGTGTTCCGGGAAGCGCTCAAACTGTCGGCGGCGTGTTTCATCGCTGTCCATAACCACCCGAGCGGGGACGCGACCCCGAGCCGGGAAGACATCGAGGTGTCAGAGCGTCTCGTCGAGGCCGGTCACATCGTCGGCATCGCTTGCCTCGACCACGTCATCATCGGGGAGGACCATTACGTCAGTATGAAACAGCGGGGCTATATGAACGGTTGAAGAAAGGAATGCAGGCATGAAGTGAACTATCCCATAAAAGTTGGACATGCAAATCCAATTTTTATGGTTTTTTTACGGTTAAATATTCGAAAGTTTTTAAAGTTTAACTTGCTGGCGCTATTTGATAGAGAGACGAATTTAAAAGATTGGCAATTCAAACTGATGCATTCGTGAGGATCTAAATATGAACAAACCGCTTAATCAATGAATAGATGCACACGAGCAACTAGGTCCCTATACTTTCGTTTCATCGAATGTGCTACCATAATAATGGTAGTCCTTTCTATCAGCCGGTCGAATGTGCTTCTATCGACATTATTACGTCGGCTGTCCGAACAACTGTCGGCATTTCCAATGTCGGTCCAAGTAATCAATATGCTGTGAGAAGTAAAAGAATTTTTTAATGTGGTACGACTACTAATCAAATTTGGGGAGATACAACGTTTGAAAAAACTAATAGGTATTTTGATCATTTCTCAAACTGTATTGTTTGGATTGTTGCTCAACCAATTGAATCAAATTTCTCATTCTATTATTCAGGCCGGGGCATATGTGGTCGCAAAAGAAGGTACGATGGCTTGGGGAGGCAATCTTCCAACACCATATTTTGTTTTGCTAGGTGCATTAATCATTTTGGGTGCAGTCCTAGTATTTACTGAAGACAAGAAGACGACAAAGTAAAACAAGACTGATTCCTATAAATGCATCAGAATAACGAACGAAAACAATCTTTGTGTCTGTTCATTGTTCGCTCAAACATATGGAAGTGTCAGAGCGTCTCGACAAGGCCGGTCATATTGTCAGCCTGAAGCAATGAGTTTATATGAATGTTCAAAAATGGAATTTAATTTCCAAACGAAACATTCGTTTGCTATACTGACAGACGAGGTGTTCATATGGAAAAATTGATTTGGTTATTGATGCTTGTTGTCGCGCTCGTCGCCAGTTTCGTCCCGCTCGAGCCACTCGTGTTGTCGCTTCTCGTATTCGCGATGTTCGTCTTCATCAGTGTGGCGCTGTTTCAACGGTTCCAACGTGAGGATCATTGGCTCGACCGCGTCTCACCGCTCGTCGGTGTCGGCATCGGGATTGGCGCATTGATCGCGTATGCTGCTCTATTTGTCGCCTGGTTCAATTCATCGATCGACCTTCAGGCGTGGCAAGTCATCCCGCAACTCGTCTTCATGTATATCGGAATTTACTTATTCGTGGTGACGGTGTCGAGTTTTTTGGCAGGGGCGACCCGCGTCCGTCCGTCCCGATTCTTTCGGCCGGTGCTCATCTTCTCGGTCGTTTTTTATGGGTCGATGCTTTTGCTCCCGCTCCAACCAGGTCTCTAATCTTCAACTTGTCATTCGAACGAAGCAGGCGCATCCGTGCCTGCTTTTTGTCTGTTTAGAGGAGTCATCAAACGCGGTGTCGAACACGGAGAGTATACGGTTCTATACGACCTACGAAGAGGGAATGTGATCAGATATGAATGAGGAAACTGTCTATCAGGCACGGGATTTGAAGTTGATGTTGACGGACATCAAGGACGGGACGGTTCGGTTACAGGAATTAGATGAGGAGCGGGTCATCCAATCGATGCTCCATCATATCGGATCGACGGATGCGGAGCTCCGAGATCAGTTGATTTACACGCTCTTTTATCGGTTCATCATCGAAGACGAACACCTGACGAACGAACAACTGACTAATCTATCCAATACGACGCTCAAATACCACTTGTTTCATGGTATCGGGGAGACGTCATCAGATACCGTCTTCACGCGGGCGTTCTCGACGCTATTGATCGCCTTGATTTTGTACCAAGACCGTCAACAAGGATTTTTATCGGAAACGAATCTCGAGATGTTGAAAGCGAAGCTCCTGGCATATCTCGATTGTGAAATCGATACGAGAGGGTACGTGCCCACAAAAGGTTGGGCCCATGCGATCGCCCATGTGGCCGATGCCTTCGACGAGCTCGTCCTGCATACGCACCTCGACGAGACGGAGTTCGTTGAGATCCTCGAGGCGTTGTGGGACAAAGTGATGTTTCCGACCGTTTATTTGCACGATGAGGATGAGCGCTTGCTGAATCCCATCTTCGCCTTGCTAGAGCGCGGAATGGACGAGCACGAAATCGTCGTTCTATTAGACGGCCTGCCGGCTCAACTGAGCGCACAAAAACAGCAACTCGAGCCCGAGCATTATTGGCACGTCGTCCACAACATGAAAACGTTTCTAAAGAGCTTCTTCGTGAAATTGTACGATGCAAACCGACCGATGCTTCAAACCGCCGTATTCGAGACGTTAAAGCAGATTTGACGAGAACTCGTAAAAATCTAGGCAGGCGCTTTCACGCGTTTGCTTTTTGATTTGCGTTTTTGTCGAAAAGAAGGCACACTAATATACGGTGAGACAGGACTGAGATGAACGTTATTGTAAATAACCTGTAATCGAATGAACGTTTTCAAACATGATTTTTCCGTTATAATAAAAAATAGTGTAACCAAGAGAGGAGCAGCACGTATGTTTCGTAGTTTTAACCGAGAAATCGGAATCGACCTTGGAACGGCAAATACGCTCGTTTATGTAAAAGGTCAAGGCATCGTTGTTCGTGAACCGTCCGTAGTGGCGTTCCGCACAGATACAGGTAGAATTGAGGCCGTGGGTAACCAGGCCAAGGATATGATTGGACGTACGCCGGGCAACGTCACGGCACGCCGTCCGATGAAAGATGGAGTTATCGCCGACTTCGAGACGACAGCGACGATGATCAAATACTTCATGGAGCAAGCACAGAAGTCGAAGAGCGGTTTGTTCTCATCGAAGACGAACGTCATGATTTGTGTGCCGAGCGGCATCACATCAGTCGAAAAACGTGCCGTCGAAGACGCAGCCAAGCAAGCGGGCGCACGTGAAGCGTACACGATCGAAGAACCGTTCGCGGCAGCAATCGGCGCCGGTCTCCCGGTTTGGGAACCGACAGGCTCGATGGTCGTTGATATCGGTGGCGGTACGACCGAAGTCGCAGTGATCTCACTCGGCGGCATCGTGACGAGCCAATCGATTCGTGTCGGCGGTGACGAAATGGATGACGCCATTATTCGTTACATCAAAAACAAATACAACCTCATGATCGGGGAGCGGACGTCAGAGACGCTCAAGATGGAAGTCGGTTCGGCTCGCATCGACGCTTCGAACGAGAATGAGAAAATGGAAATCCGTGGTCGCGACCTCGTGACAGGTCTTCCAAAACAAATCGAAGTCTCGGCTTCTGAAGTGTGCGAAGCACTCTCGGATACGGTCGAAGCGATCCTCGCGGGCGTGAAACAAACGCTCGAGCAGACACCGCCGGAACTTGCTGCTGACGTCATGGACCGCGGCATCGTCCTCACAGGCGGTGGAGCCCTCCTTAAAAACTTGGATGACGTCATCTCGGACGAGACACATATCCCGACACTCGTCGCGGATGAGCCGCTCGATTGCGTCGCCATCGGGACAGGAAAATCTCTTGAAATGATGGACGTCCTCCGTTCAAAATCAGGCATCTCGTCGCGTCGATGAGTGGTGACACACGATGAGCCGGTTCGTACGCAATAAAAAGCTCATCATCACGCTGATCGGTATCATCTTATTCGTTGTGATTTTAGGGGTTTCGATTCGAGGACGGTCGGAATCCGCCTGGTACCAAGACGTCACGCGTGATGTGGTCGGAACGTTCCAACGGGTGTTCACGGTGCCGATCGGCTGGATGGACAGTACCGTGTCCTCGATTTCGAACGTACGCGATATTTATGAAGAGAACCGTCAATTGAAACAACATTTGACGAAATACGCGGAAGTGTCGGTCGAGGCTGATGACCTGCGCCGTGAGAACGAAGAATTGCGGCAAATGGTCGAGGCGTCCGACACGTCGCTCCGTGATTTTGACTTGATTCCCGCCGAAGTGATCGGGCGTACGCCGAACGACTGGCAGCGCTACGTAACGGTCAACGTCGGGGAAGAGCGCGGTGTCGAGAAAGGCATGGCCGTCACGGCCGCCGGCGGTATGGTCGGTCGCGTCATCCAGACGAGCGCCTATACGTCGCAAGTGCAACTCCTCTCTGACAACAACCGGACGAACAACGTCTCGGCCGTCGTCAAGGATGCGGACGGCAAAGCGACGTACGGGACGATCGACGGCTTCGACAGCGAGACGAACGAGCTCTTCTTCACGAAGGTCTCGAACAGCGTCAAGTTGAAAGAAGGCGAGATCGTATCGACGTCAGGTCTCGGTGGGCGCTATCCGGCCGGTCTCGTCATCGGTACGGTCGAGTCGATCGAAACCGACGAATACGGCGTGTCTCAAGTCGCCCGCATCAAACCTGAGGCGGACTTCAACGAGTTCTCGCAAATGTTTGTCATCGATCGAACGCTAGACGAACCGTTCTTGACGGGTCCCGAGGAAGGAGGAGCAGCGGGTGAGTAACATGAAAGTGTTCATCGCCCTGTTCCTCCTCTTTCTTATTGAAGGGACATGGGCCGCCATCTTCTCATGGCACTATGTGACGCCGTTCTTGTATTTGACGTTGATCGGCTTGATGTACGTCAGTTTGTATGGCCGCTGGGAGTCGGCGCTCGGATTCGGTCTCGTCTTCGGGCTATTGTATGACATCGTCTACACCGACTTGCTCGGAATTTACTTATTTACTTTTTCACTCATTCCTCTCTTAGTCAGCTTCGTGTTAAAATATATAGGTGAGAACTTCTTCTCGGTCGTCATCACGTTCACATTCATGATCCTCGTGTTTTCTTTCGGGATTTTCAGTGTCATGACGGCGGTCGGTGGGACGACCATGACCATTCAAACACTATTAGTTGAACAGATTCCAGGGACGCTCGCCGTCAACGCTGTCGCCATCGCACTGTTATACGTGCCGATGACACGATACGTGGCGCCGCGACCTGTAGCGAAAAGAGGGTAGCCATGATGGAGCGTAAACGACATATTACGATAAAAGGACATCGCAACGGTATTGCAATCCACTTCAATCCACGGAGTGGCATCGATGAGGTGCTCGGAGAGCTTGAGGCCACGTTACAAGAAATGGAGCCGCCCTCTGGGAAGATTGCACTCAAATTGCACGCGGGTACTCGTTACATCGACGAGGAGCTGTCACGTCAAATTCGTGAAGTCGTCGCTCGTCATGGCGTTTTTTATATCGAGGAGCTGTCGAGCGAGGTCATGTTGACCGAAGAGGCGAAAGCGACCTACGGCAAAAAGACGTTCCACTACCATAGCGGGACGATTCGAAGCGGGCAAGTGCTCGATTTCGATGGCTCGGTGCTCATTATCGGAGACATCAACCCGGGGTCCGAGGTTCGGGCAACGGGCAGCATATATTGTTTAGGGACGATACGAGGAAATGTGCGTGCCGGTGTCGAAGGATGGGAGGAAGCGGTCATCACCGCCAGTCTGCTCCATCCGAAGTTTTTAGCGATCGGTGAACATGTGCTCGCGTCAGACGACGAAGAGCTTCCGGAGATCGAGATGGGATGCGCGTATCAGACGAATCAGGGCATTGAAATGACGCGTCTTCGTCAAGTCATGACTGGGCTGAAAGACGCATATGCAATGGAATTACAGAGAGGGTGAGTTTGATGGAGCAAGTAGTAGAGCCTGTACATACAGCTAAAGAAGTGAAGAAAGGTCGGGCCATCGTCGTGACGTCGGGGAAAGGTGGCGTCGGGAAGACGACCACGACCGCGAACCTCGGGACGGGCCTCGCATTGTCTGGCCACTCGGTCTGTCTCGTCGATACGGATATCGGTCTACGGAACTTGGATATCATCTTAGGACTCGACAACCGGAGCATCTATAACCTCGTTGACGTCATCAACGGGCAGTGCAAGCTGCATCAGGCGCTCGTCCGTGACAAACGGTTCGAAGAGATGTATCTCTTGCCTGCGGCCCAGTCGAAAGACAAGACGTCGGTCCAACCGGAGCAAGTGAAAGAGATCATCGACCAGTTGAAGACCGAATACGACTTCGTGTTGATCGACTGTCCGGCCGGTATCGAGCAAGGTTTCATGAACGCCATCGCCGGCGCCGACGAGGCTGTCGTCGTGACGACGCCTGAGAAGGCTGCCGTTCAAGACGCGGATCGCATCATCGGTATGCTCGAGCAAGCGGAACATGTCGCGGCACCGAAACTGATTGTCAACCGCGTCAAGAACCACCTCGTCGAATCAGGCGACATGCTCGACATCGATGACATCATGCGTATCTTGTCGATCGACTTGCTCGGCGTCGTCGTCGACGATGAAGAAGTCATCGCCGCTGCGAACCGCGGAGTGCCGGTCACGATGAACCCGGACAATAACGCCGGACAAGCGTACCGCAACATCACGCGCCGCATTCTCGGCGAGTCGGTGCCGCTCATGTCGATCCAGACCGAACAAAAACCGGTCGGCTTCTGGACGCGGCTCATGATGAAGTTTGGAATGAAAAAAGCCTAAGGCAACGAAAGTTGCCTTTTTGTGTCGAAAGGAGAGATACGTGTGCGATTGATCTATGAACGGACCCCGTCCATCGAACGGGCCATGCTCGTCGATGGGGAACGCCTCCTCGAGGTCGAGGAACGCTTCATCGACCAACTGTCGGTCGGGACGATTCTCGAGGCCGCGATCGAACGGATTCACCCGTCGCTCGGCGCCGCGTTTTTGACGACCGGCGAGACGACGTTCTTCCTGCCGATTGCCGAGACGCTCAAAGCGCTCGAGGCGTATCCGAATGTGCCGGGCATCGGCCAGGCGGCCGTCGTCGGTGACAAACGCCTCGTCCAAGTGACGAAAGAAGGCATCAACGGCAAACATCATAAAGTGACGGAAAACATCCGCTTCGGCGGACGCTACATCGTCTACTTCCCATACGGCCGGCGTAAGCTGTATAGCCGGAAGCTCGACCTCGTCACCCAGGACGGGTTATCGAAAGTGTTCGAGCTCGAAGAAGCGGAAGGGGTCTTGTTTCGGACGGAGTCAGGGCAAGCGAGCCCGGACGTCCTTCAAGAAGAACTTGCCTTGCTTCGGCGTCGCGCCGCGGACGTCGTGACGGCACGACGCGGGCAGGATGAGCTGCTGTGTGAACAGTTCGTGCGCCGCCATGCGGTCGAGTCGGTCATGTTGAACGACAAGGAAGCACAAGAGCGGTTATCACGGCTCGAGGTCAACGTCGAACGCCATGTCGGCAAAGGTCGGATGAAAGAAGCGGCCCGGCTCGACGGGGCGATTGAAAAGCTCGGACAGCGCGTCGTCTGGCTTGAAGGTGGTTCTTACGTCTTGGTCGAACAAGTTGAGACGATGACCGTCATCGACGTCAACAGCGGCAAGAACGTCGCCGTCAAGGACAAGGGGCGGGCAGCCGACACAATCAACGAAGCCGCCCTCTACGCGGTCATGGAGCAGCTCCGGCTGCGCAATATCGGCGGCATGGTCGTCATCGACTTCTTACGCGGGTCAAAAGACGGGCAGGCCCGGCTCTTGAAAAAGATGAAAGAGCTCGGCGCCCGTGATCCGCGCCGCGTCGAAGTGTACGGTTTCACGCGTATGGGCTTGTTCGAGCTATCCCGGGAACGCACGGGACGTTCGATTCAAGACCGGATGACGCACGACGGGAAACCGTCGAAGCTCGCCGTCTTCTCTCGGATTGAACGTGCTTTGATGGAGCTCGCGCCGGAAGTCGAAGCGGTCGTCTTGACGCTCCCGGGCAAGTGGCACGACGCGTCGTGGGATGGGTTTGCCTGCACGGTCCTCCTCGTCGAGGGAGAACCGGATGTGGCGTTCTACGGGACGCTCGAGGAATGTCAGAATTTCGTATCTCGTCATTGACAACGATGAAACGAGAGTGGTATTATCTATAACGTTAGTTCGTTTGGAAGCACCCAAATGGCTACAACCGCACAGAACGGGTTGAAACGGTTTCGCCCTGCCCTGGATGGCGAGTCTGAGTTTAATAAGGAGGTGCACGTATATGTACGCAATCATCAAAACTGGTGGTAAGCAAATCAAAGTTGAAGCAGGTCAAGAGATCTACATCGAAAAACTCGATGCTGATGTCGAGGGTACTGTAGAATTCGGTGAAGTTCTTTTCGTTGGTGGTGACGATGTTAAAGTCGGAGCTCCACTCGTAGAGGGCGCTAAAGTTGTCGGTACTGTGGTAAAACACGGCCGCGCTAAGAAGATCACTGTCTTCAAAATGAAAGCTAAGAAAAACTACCGTCGTAAGCAAGGTCACCGTCAGCCTTACACGAAAGTTCGCATCGAGAAAATCGAAGCGTAAGCTATGATTCGAGTAACGGTCAGACGAGACGAGACGAAGTCGATTCGTTCCGTCGAAGTGACAGGTCACGCCAACTTTGCCGAACCCGGTTCTGACTTGGTATGTGCCGGCGTTTCTGCCATCATCTTTGGGGCATACAACGCTGTCGAGGTACTCGCCGGTCAGTCGCTTCTTGTAGAAATGGCAGACAAAACAGAGGGTGGCTACTTTTATGTCGAGACGTATCCTGACCTATCACCGGAGGATATGACTCGCACCCAATTGTTATTAGAAGGGATGCTCGTGCAACTAGACACGATCGCCCAGAGTTACGGTGATTATATCCAAATTGAACAATAGGAGGTGGACCTCATGTTACAATTGAACCTTCAGTTCTTCGCATCGAAAAAGGGAGTAGGATCGACTAAAAACGGTCGTGACTCGATTTCGAAACGCCTCGGCGCTAAACGCGCTGACGGACAAACGGTTTCAGCTGGATCGATTCTCTACCGTCAACGCGGTACGAAAATTCACCCAGGTGAAAACGTAGGCCGTGGTGGCGACGACACATTGTTTGCTAAAGTTGACGGCGTAGTACGCTTCGAGCGTCTTGGTCGCGACAAGAAACAAGTGAGCGTTTACCCAGTTGCGTAAGTAGAACCACGCAGAAGACTCTAGCCACTTATTTGGTTAGAGTCTTTTTTACTAGTTTTACCTAGGAGAGGATTGCATGAACTCACAGGCAGCACTGAAACTATTATCGACCGTCCGTCACGAATGGATGAATCGGCTTCAGATGATCTCCTTGTATGCGGCGCTCGAGCCTGAAAAACTCGAGGAGCTGTACGAGCGATATCGTCAGCACGCCGACGAGGAGAGTGCGCTCATTCGTTTGGATTTGCCGATGACGAGTCTCGTCATCATACAAGCGAATTGGGAAGGACGGTTGACCTACAAGGTATCGGCCGACCGTGTGTCGCTCGACGACGCGCGTGTGGCGGACAAACTTGTCCGTCTTCTGTCAGGAACGGATGGACCGATTCATGTGACGTTCACGGACGGACTGATGGTCCGCGTCTTCGGTCATGTGCCGGACGACGTGTTCACGTCAGACGAAGTGTACGAGCAGACAGTAGAATGTTCTACGTTCGTTATAAAGGAGGGGAATTAAATGTTTGTCGATCAGGTTAATATTTTTGTAAAAGCTGGAGACGGCGGTAAAGGGATGGTCGCGTTCCGCCGCGAGAAGTATGTTCCAGACGGTGGACCAGCAGGAGGAGACGGCGGTCACGGTGGTGACGTCGTATTCGAAGTAGAAGAAGGATTGCGCACGCTCGTAGATTTCCGCTTCTCGAAAAAGTTCATCGCCCATGACGGTGAAAAAGGGATGTCGAAAGGGATGCACGGACGAAAAGCGAAGCCGCTCGTCGTCAAAGTCCCACCAGGTACGATCGTATTCGATGCATCGACCGATACGGTCATCGCCGACCTTACCGAGCACGGCCAACGGGCCACGATCGCCAAAGGCGGACGCGGTGGACGCGGGAACTGTCGTTTCGCGACGCCAGCCAACCCGGCCCCAGAGATCGCCGAGAACGGAGAGCCAGGTCAAGAGCGCGAATTGCGTCTTGAGTTGAAATTGCTCGCTGACGTCGGTCTCGTCGGATTCCCGTCAGTCGGGAAATCGACACTTTTGTCAGTCGTCTCGTCGGCACGCCCGAAAATCGGCGCGTACCACTTCACGACGATCACACCGAACCTCGGTGTCGTCAAGACGGCGGACGACCGTGACTTCGTCATGGCCGATCTTCCTGGACTTATCGAAGGGGCGAGCCAAGGCGTCGGTCTCGGTCACCAGTTCCTTCGTCATATCGAGCGGACGAAAGTCATCGTCCACATGATCGATATGAGCGGCATGGAAGGACGCGACCCGTTCGAAGACTACACGACGATCAACCGCGAGCTCGAGTCGTATAACTTACGCCTCCTCGAGCGTCCGCAAATCGTCGTCGCCAACAAGATGGACATGCCAGATGCGCCGGAATTGCTTGAAGAGTTCCAAAAGAAAGTCGGAGACGACGTCAAAGTCTTCCCAATCTCGGCACTCGCCAAAGAAGGACTCCGCAACCTGCTCATCGAAGTAGCTAATCTCGTGGACTCGACACCTGAGTTCCCACTCGAAGAGCTCGAAGAGAAGATGGCCACACCACGTGTCGTTTATCGTTACGAGAAGGAAGAGAAAGGGTATCAGATTCATATTGATGAATACGATCGCTTCGTGATCACGGGGCCGCGTATCGAGAAGCTCTTCAAGATGACGAACTTCGATCACGATGAGTCAATCAAACGATTCGCGCGTCAAATGCGTCAAATGGGCGTCGATGACGACCTTCGTAAGTTAGGTGCCGAAGACGGTAGCGTCGTCGCCATCTTGGACTTTGAATTCGAATTCGTCGAATAATCTTTTTAATTAGGAAATGGAGTGTGAAGTAAACGTGGACCCTGTGCCCTCGTCTAGTTTGATTCTTTATGTAGTTTTAGTTATGTTGTCAGCCTTTTTCTCTTCTGCCGAGACCGCGCTATCGAGCGTGAACCGTGTCCGGATGATTCGTATGTCGGAAGATGGGGACAAGGGCGCCAAGCGCGTCCTTCACCTCGTCGATCGCTTCGACGATACGCTCTCGACGATTCTCGTCGGGAACAACATCGTCAACATCGGGGCGGCGACCGTCTCGACTGCCATCGCCACAAGCATTTACTCGGGCGGGACCGGGCTCGTCATCTCGACGTTCGCGACGACGGTCGTCATCTTGATTTTCGGTGAGATTTTACCAAAGTCGCTTGCGAAAGAGTTCGCGGAGAAGTATTCGCTTCTCATCAGCGGGATTTTGTTGTTCCTCGTCAAAATCTTGAAACCGGTGACGATGATCTTTACCGGGTTGAAGAAGTTGGTGCTCCGTATGTTCGGGATGAACGACAAAGAACCGTCGGTGACGGAAGAAGAGTTGAAAGTGCTCGTCGATATGGGAGAAGAAGAAGGGGTGCTCGGCGAGACCGAAGCGGAACTCGTGCATAGCGCCTTCGCCTTCAATGACATCACCGTCGACGATGTGTTGACGCCGCGGATCGATATCCTCGCCGTCGACATTGACGATACGCTTGAAGAGATCAAAGACACGATCTTTAGCGGTGGACATTCTCGTCTGCCGGTGTATAAAGACTCGATTGACAACGTCATCGGGGTGTTGTCAGAGCGTGATTTCCTTCGTTCGATGATGCGTGATGAAGTGACGGACGTCCGTTCGCTCATTCGTCCGCTCACGTACGTATCGCCGCAGACAAAATTGATTGAGCTGCTTCCTGTACTCCAGCAAAAACAATCGCACATGGCCGTCGTCCTCGACGAATTCGGCGGGACGGCCGGTCTGATCACACTCGAAGATATGCTCGAGGAGCTCGTCGGAGACATTTGGGACGAGCACGACGAATCGATCGTCTATTTGAGACGACTCCGTGACGGCGTCTACGAGTGTATGGCCGACATGGATGTCGATGAGTTCGCTGATGAGATGGGAATTAAAGAACCTGAAGTAGATGCCAACACGATGGGTGGTTGGATCGTCGAACTATTAGGAGACATTCCAGAGAAAGGTGCGCGTGTCACGTACGATGACATGACGTTCACCGTTCTCCACGTCGAAAAGCGTCGGATTCGCAAATTGCTCGTCGAGACGGGTCAATCCGAACCGGTCGAACAAGCGTAAACGAACTGAAGGAGGGACCGCCAACTGGCGGTCCCTCCTTTTGTTTAGACGGTATGATGGCGCTCGACGCGTTCGAGCAGCTCGTATGGCCGAACTTTATAGATGGCGTGCGGCATATACGTCGGGTCGATCGCATCAACGAGACGCATTTGGAAGTGCTCCCGTTTGATGTAGTCGCCGACGTTCGACGCATCGACCTTGAAGAAGCCGACTTCTTGCGTCTCGCCTTCTTGCGGTTGCAGGTCGCCCGAGACGTAGCGCGCGCGGAACGTGACGCAGAGCACGCGTGAGGATACGTTTTGATAAATACCGGTGATGCCTTCGACTTCAATATCGACACCGGTCTCTTCTTTCACTTCACGATGCACGGCGTCGACAATCGATTCATGCTCCTCGACTTGTCCGCCCGGCATCTCATACGTGTCGCTCCGGTGCGTGTTTTTAACGAGCAACACTTCACCGGCCTCGTTCGTGACATAGGCGGTCACGGAGACGATCGTGCGCGGTGGCGTATAGTGACCGGTCGGCATCATGAACTCCTCACTCGACTTGATATATAAATCTTTTCCGAGACGGGCTCGCTTCTTCATCGCCTCACGGCGCAAGCCACTCGAACGGTAATCGCGTTCGACTTGTTCGTAGTGCTCGCGGTCACGGTATTCCCACAGGGCCATGACCTCGCTCTTGTCTTCGGTCACCCAACGACCGACGAGCCGTGCGCCGTGCGATACCTGAATCGGATACAGGTATGTATGGAAAAATTCGGTGAATTCGTCTAAGCGTTCAGGACGGATGGTGTACGTTTTTCGACGATGGAACATGGTAATTCCTCCTTTGAAGGTGGCTGTCTCTATTCCGAGAAAAAAACGCTTTCCTCATAACTCTATATTCGTCATCACGATCCGTTTTCCCTCTATATCAAAAAAAGTCAGCTCGAGCGTATCTGCTCAGGCTGACTTTTTGAATAGGCGCGGATTCGCGCGGACGTAGCGGATGAGGACATATAGTCCGATGGCGGTGCCGACGTACGGCAAGAACCCGTGTGTGACTTCACCGATGTGACGCCAATTGTCGCCGAGCATCATCCCGAGTTTGACGAAGATGAACGACCAAACGGCGAAGATGAGGACGGTCACCGTCAAAAACTTCCGGAACGATAACCGCATGACCCCGGCGCTGACGGCGAACAGTTGGCGCCAAATGACGCTCAGACAGACGATCCAAGCGCCGTACGTCTCGAACCAGACTTCGGCCCGGCGTTGCTTCGCCTCACTGATGCGGAACGACCGATAGAGGCGAAGGGCGACAGGGCGTCCTCCGTAGCGGCCGATCCCATATAAGACGATTTGACTGATGACGAACGCCGCCCATGCGAGCGAGACGACGAACAAGAACGAGGTGTCGAGAGATCCGGCCAGGTAGCCGCCGTAGGCGAGCACGAGCTCGTTCGGAATCAGTTGGATGAAGATACCGAGCGGGACGCTAAAGACGCCGCACCCGATCAACAGTTGCTCGAGAAAGTGCCACATGACCGTTTCCCCCTTTCCAAATTTTGTACAGGATGCATTCCATCCATCAGTATAACGAACAGGAGTCGAAAGCAAAAGAAAAGATGTCACGTATTTGTGACATCTTAGTCGAGCTCGGAGACGAGAACGCCGAGCCGCTCGAGTTCCGAGATGGCGGCATCAATGGCGTCTTCGCTATCGGCCTCGAGCGTGTGGATATGCAAACCGCCTGTCAAATGCGACAACGGGGCGGCCTGGTTCGCCTCGACCCGTTCGAGGAAAGCCCGGACGTCGCGACGGCTCTTCACCATCAACTGGCCCGTCAACGAACCATAGACCGGGTGATCGATAATGACGTCCCGAATCGTGACGCCTTCGTCGACGATGGCGTTCATTTCCGCTTCCATGTCCTCGGCCTCGTGGCGACAGACGATTTTACGGGTGCAGGCGGACGGGGACGCCTCGCCCGGTAGATAGACGTACCCACGGGCGGTCGCGACGATTTGATGGCCCTTCGCCTTCAAGAGCGACAAGTCTTGGACGACGACTTGTCGACTGACGGCGACGCGGCGGGCGAGCTCGGAGCCGGTGATCGGCTCGGTGCTCTGTTCAATCATTTCTAGTAACGTGCGCCGGCGTTCTTCACCGGCTAAGCGCTTGTTCATATGATCCTACTCTCCTTGCTAAAGTGACAATGGCTTCGGCGAGTGCCGTCGTGGCCTCGATGGTCGTGGCTTCGCCGAAAGAAATGCGGACGAGTCCGTGGCAGGTGCTCGTCTCATAGCCGAGCGACTCGAGCATCCGGTTCGGTCCGTTCTGGCCGGCCCGACAGGCCGACCCTGCCGACACTTGGAACCCGAGCCCATCGAGTTCGGTCATCCACCACTGCCCGTCCCGCTGTTTCGAGACGAACGAGAAGATGGCGGGGCTCTGCTGGTCGAACTCGAGCCAATCCACGTAAGACGATGTCTTCTCTTTCAAGATAGCACGAAACGCCAAGAAATTTCTTTCATGACGTGTCCGTTGCTCGTGACGGTCGGTGAACGCTTTGACGAAAGCGCAGATGCCGGGCACGTCGATGGTGCCGGGACGGATGCCGTATTGATGGTGTCCCGGATAATAGGGCGGTGGCAACAGCCGTTCCATATAGAGGCCGCCGACGCCTTTCGGCCCCCCGACTTTATGGGCGCTGAACGAATAGGCGTCAATCCCGTCGACGGAGACCGGGATCTTGCCGATCGCCTGGACGCCGTCGACGTGGAACAACACTTTCTTATATTTCAACTGGCAGAGGATGTTGTGGAGCGGGAGCGTCCATCCGGTGTCCGAGTTGACGTGTTGGAACGTGACGAGCCCGATATCCCGGTCGAGCAGATGCGTGAACGTCTCGTGGTCGAACCGTCCGTCCTTCAGCTTCAAGCGGTGGACGGTGAGCCCTTCGGCTTCCCACTCGTCAAGCAGAAGCGCGACCGAGTCGTGTTCTTGCCACGACGTGATGACTTCACTGCCTTTCATGCGCTTCCGGAGACTCGTGAGGGCGATATAGTTGCTCTCGGAGCCGCTTCCGGTGAAGAGGAGCTTGCCGCGGAGCATGTCGAGCCCGAGCGCCTGCTTCAACAGACGTCGGGATTCGGTCAAGTAATCTTCCGCCATATAGCCGTGCGTGTGGAGGGAAGACGGGTTACCGTATACGCTTCGTGCCATGGCCACGTAATGGTCGAGAGCGGATTTTGTCATCGGGTGCGTCGCCGCATAATCAAAGTAACGGTTCATCGTAAGTTCCCCTTTTCTCATGTTGTCTTCTTCACAAAATTATGCGAAACTAGTTTACAAGTCAACATTACATATGAAAAACAGGTGATATACAGATGTCTTTACAGTTTGAACGGGTCGATGTGTTGATCGTTGGGGCTGGCTTGGCCGCCGTGACGGTGGCACTCCATTTGCCTCATTCATTGAACGTCCTTGTCGTCTCCAAGCACGAAGTGACAAGCGCGAACTCAGATCTGGCCCAAGGCGGGATCGCGAGCTCGTATTTGGAGCCATCGAGTGTCGACCATGAGCGGGATACGCTCGTCGCCTCGAAACTCGCAGCCGTGCCAGACCGGGTCTATACACTCGTCGAAGAAGGACGGAGCGCGATCCGCGACTTGGAGCGCTTCGGTGTCGTCTTCGACCGGGAGGGTGCTGAGTACGCCGTCGGACGCGAAGGGGCGCATGGCATGAATCGAATCTTTCACGTCGGCGGGGACGAGACCGGACGGCACGTCATGGCGACGCTTCGGCGTCAATTGCCAGATAACGTGACCGTCATGGAACACGTATTGATCGATTCGTTGGTGAAGACCGACGGCCGCGTGACCGGGGCGACCGGATTCAACGGAAAGACACGTCTTCACGTCCAGGCCGGAGCCGTCGTCTTGGCGACCGGGGGAATCGGTGGACTCATCGATTGGACGTCGAACTGTCGCTCGGTCACGGGGGACGGGCTCGTCTTGGCGGACGAGGTCGGGGCGAGACTCACGAACTTGTCTCGTATCCAATTCCACCCGACGTTACTCGCGGTCGATTCGCCCCACCTCGTCACGGAAGCGTTAAGAGGAGCAGGCGCGACGCTCGTCGATGCGTCAGGACGTCACGTGATGGCTCACCATCCACTCGGAAGCCTCGCCCCTAGGGACGAGGTCGCTCGGTCACTCACGCGTCATGACGGCACCGTCTACTTGGATACGAGTCGCGTCGAGCGAATTGATGAACGGTTCCCGAAACTCGTCGAGACGTGCCGGATGTATGGGCTCGACGCGACGCGAATCCCAGTGCGGCCCGGGCTACATTTTCATATGGGCGGTGTGGATGTCGACGTAGACGGGCGGACGACCGTCGCTGGGTTATATGCGGTTGGTGAGGTCGCCGATTCGGGCGTCCACGGGAAAAATCGACTGGCGTCAAATTCGTTACTCGAATGCTGGGTGTTCGGGAAGCGGGTGGCGGCAGCGGTGATGGTGGAGGAGAAGCCGTTCACGGTGAACGAGACGACCGTGTATGAGGTTTCGGATGATCTGTTCAGCCGCTATCGGCAACAGATTGGGGAATGGTTGACAATCTCGCCTCAGATGGGCGAAATCGTAAGTTTCTTAGAAAATACCCAACAACTGGCACAGACGAAACACGTGTCAAGACAATTAAGTGAACAGACGTTGAGTCTGAAAGCGGCACGCCTGTTGGCCAGTGCCGTCATAAGAACGGAGGATTCAGATGAACAAAATCACCTTGCGCGAACAGCTGACAGCATTTTTACATGAGGACATCGGGTTTGGGGACGCCTCGAGTGCCTTGATTGACCACCGCGAGACGTCGCTCGCCACGGTCAGCGCCAAGGCAGACGGCGTCTTCTGCGGCATGGACGTCGTCCTCGAGCTGGCGCAGTTGCAACGTCTCGTCGTCGAATCGTGCCAACCGGACGGCACGAACGTCACGGCAGGTGACACGCTCTTTATTTTGCGAGGCAAGACGCGGACGCTCCTTGAGACGGAACGGGTGCTGTTGAACCTCGTCCAGCACTTGAGCGGGATCGCGACGATGACGCGGCGCTGCGTCGAACGGCTCGACGACCCGACGATCGCCGTCACGGACACCCGCAAGACGACGCCCGGGCTTCGTATGCTTGAGAAACATGCCGTCCGTTCGGGTGGTGGGAAGAACCATCGGCTCCGTCTCGACGATGCCATCATGATCAAAGACAACCACATCACGGCCCTTGGCGGGATCACGAACGCGGTCGCACGGGCTCGGATGCTTGCCGGCCACACGACGCCGATTGAAGTCGAGGTCGAGACGCTCGAACAATTGCATGAGGCGATCGCGGCGAACGTCGACATCATCATGTTCGACAACCGGGCGCCTGAAGAACTGAAGGCGTGGCGTGCGCTCGTGCCAGAGCATATTAAAACGGAGGCGTCAGGAGGCATCACTGTCGAGACGATCGCAGCGTATCGCGGTACGGGTGTCGACGTCATCTCGATCGGACAGTTGACGCATTCGGTGACGGCGCTCGATTGCAGTCTAAATCTTGTAGGAGGAATCAAACATGCAATTACTCGGAACGATGCCAGCGCAGTACGCTGAGTTGACGATTGAACAGATGGAACAACGGATTGAAGCAATCAAATCCAGGCTCGGCAGCCGCCTGTTTTTACCGGCCCACCATTATCAAAAAGACGAGGTCGTCCAGTTCGCGGACGCGACCGGAGATTCGCTCCAGCTCGCACGGCTCGCCGAACAGATGAGCGAGGCGGAGTTCATCGTCTTCTGTGGCGTCCACTTCATGGCCGAGACGGCCGACATGCTGA
This sequence comes from Exiguobacterium sp. s21, assembly GCF_018617975.1. NCBI lineage: Bacteria > Bacillati > Bacillota > Bacilli > Caryophanales > Exiguobacterium > Exiguobacterium sp. s21. The sequence goes on from NZ_JACSLF010000002.1 coordinate 90,934, forward strand.
CGCGTGACGACCAGCTCGTCGTCTTGCCGGACATGCGGGCCGGATGCTCGATGGCCGACATGGCTGATATCGATCAGACGGAGGTCGCTTGGGAAGAGCTGACCGATACGTTCGGCGATGATATCATTCCGATCACGTACGTCAATTCGACGGCGGCGATCAAGGCGTTCGTCGGCAAGAACGGGGGCGCGACGGTCACATCATCCAATGCCCATGACATCGTGCGCTGGGCACTCGAAGCGGGCGAACGGATTCTGTTTTTACCGGACCAGCATCTCGGGCGGAACACGGCGTTTGATTTGGGCGTGCCGCTCGAGGCGATGGCCGTCTGGGACCCGCTCCGGGAACGACTCGTCTATGAGGGTGACATCGAGGACGTGCGGGTCATTCTGTGGAAAGGGCACTGCTCGGTCCATGAGAAGTTCAACGTCGCCCAAATTGAGGCGTTACGGAAGAACGACCCCGAACGACGCATCATCGTCCATCCCGAGTGCACGTTCGACGTCGTGCAGGCGGCGGACGAGGCCGGATCCACGTCATACATCATCGACCAGATCGAAGCGAGCGCGCCGGGGACGAAGTGGGCCGTCGGCACCGAGATGAACTTGGTCAACCGTCTCGCGGCGACGCACCCCGAGCTCGATATCATCTCGCTCAATCCGTACATGTGTCCGTGCTTGACGATGAACCGCATCGATTTGCCGCATCTGCTCTGGGCGCTCGAGTCGCTCGAGACCGATCCGGTCAACGTCATCCGTGTCGATCTAGAGACGACGAAGTGGGCGACACTCGCTCTCGAGCGGATGCTCGCGCACTGAGGACAGGCAATCGCCTGTCCTTTTTTCGTGGCGGTGGTTATGGTACAATGAATGCAGTTTTCCCATGAAGAGGAGATATGACCGTGATTGAATTCGTAAAAGGCTCCGTCGCCTATGTGTGCGCGGAATATATAACGTTGGATGTTTCGGGCGTCGGCTACAAAGTACATGTGCCTAACCCGTTTTTTTATCGTGAACAAGACGAACATGTAATCGTGTTTACGCATCATTATGTGCGTGAAGATCAACAGACACTGTACGGTTTCCGCTCACGTCGGGAACGCGAACTGTTCAATAAACTGCTCGGCGTCAACGGCATCGGACCGAAAGGCGCACTCGCCATCGTCGCCTCAGGCGATATGGACGCGCTCATCGACGCGATCGAGACCGAGAACGAGAAGTATTTGACGAAGTTCCCGGGTGTCGGCAAGAAGACGGCGAAGCAGATGGCGCTCGATTTGAAAGGCAAGCTGTCCGAGCTCGCCCCGGATTACGTACCGAACACCGGACTGTTCGCTCAAGGCGCTTCCGAACTCGAAGAGGCGTGCGAAGCGCTCGTCGCACTCGGGTATTCAGAGCGTGAGATCACCCGTGTCCGCAAGGAACTGAATTCAGAAATATTGACGACAGACGCTTACATAAAGCGCGCCCTGCAATTGCTATTGAAATAAGGAGGAGACCATGGACGAACGATTGTTGTCACAATCCCATCAACAATATGAAGACTCTGAAGAGTGGAGCTTGCGTCCGCAAAAGTTCGAGCAGTACATCGGACAGGAGAAGGCGAAAGGCAACTTGTCGATCTTTATCCAAGCCGCGAAGCTCCGCAGCGAGACACTCGACCACGTCCTCCTTTACGGTCCTCCGGGACTCGGAAAGACGACGCTTGCCCAAATCATCGCCAACGAGATGGGCGTCGGCATCAAGACGACGGCCGGCCCGGCGATTGAACGCCCAGGTGACCTCGCCGCAATCCTGTCGACGCTCGAACCGGGCGACGTCCTGTTCATCGACGAGATTCATCGCTTGAGCCGCACGATTGAAGAGATTCTCTATCCGGCGATGGAAGACTACTGTCTCGACATCGTCTACGGACAAGGCGAGATGGCGCGAAGCGTCCGCATCGATTTACCGCCGTTCACGCTCGTCGGCGCGACGACGCGGGCCGGCATGTTGTCGGCGCCGCTCCGTGACCGCTTCGGTGTGACGTTGAAGCTCGAATACTACGAGCCGCATGAGCTCGCCGCCATCGTCAGTCGGACGGCCCAACTGTTCCGCCTGTCGATCTCACCAGAGGCGAGCGGTGCCATCGCGAAACGTGCACGCGGTACGCCGCGGATCGCCAACCGGCTGTTGCGCCGAGTTCGTGATTTTGCCCAAGTGGCGGGAACGAAAGAAATCGATCCGGTGCTCGCCTCAGACGCGCTCGACCGGTTGCATGTCGACGCCCTCGGGCTCGACGAAGTCGACCATCGGCTGTTACGGGCGATGGTCGAACGGTTCGGCGGTGGACCGGTCGGACTCGAGACGCTCGCCGCGACGATTGGGGAGGATGCCCAAACGATCGAGGACGTGTATGAGCCGTACTTGTTGCAACAAGGTTTTCTGCAACGGACGCCGCGCGGCCGGATGATCACCCAGTACGCAAAGACGCATTTTGGCTATGAAGAGGAGTAACGATATGCAAGACATTCAATTGAACGTAAACGACTATGATTTTGACTTACCGGAAGAACTGATCGCCCAAGTACCGCTTCTTGACCGGACGAGCTCACGACTGCTCGTCCTCGACCGCGACACGGGCGATATCGAGCACCGTCATTTCCGTGACGTGCTCGACTACTTGCAGGCAGGCGACGCTCTCGTCGTCAACGACTCGCGCGTGCTCCCGGCCCGATTGTTCGGGGCGAAGCAGGAGACGGGCGGGAAAGTCGAGCTTCTTCTTTTGAAGCAGACGGAAGATGATGTCTGGGAAGCGCTCGTCAAACCGGCGAAAAAAGTCCGAGTCGGCGCCATCGTCGAGTTCGGCAACGGGTTGCTCCGGGCCGAATGTGTCGAAGAGCTGCCGGAAGGGGGACGCCGCTTCAAGTTCGATTACGACGGCATCTTCTATGAGATTTTAGATGAGCTCGGCACGATGCCGCTCCCGCCCTACATCCGTGAACAGCTCGACGACCAAGACCGTTATCAGACGGTGTATGCCCGTGAACGCGGGAGTGCGGCCGCACCGACGGCAGGCCTCCACTTCACGGAAGAACTGCTCGCAGCGGCAGAGGCGAAAGGCGTCAAGCTGATCCCGCTCACGCTCCACGTCGGTCTCGGTACGTTCCGCCCCGTCACGGCCGATACGATCGAAGAGCACACGATGCACAGTGAGTATTTCGAACTGTCGGCCGCTTCGGCTGAAGCGCTCCGCGATGTCCGTGCAAGCGGCGGCCGCGTCTTCGCCGTCGGGACGACGTCGACCCGGACGCTCGAGACGATCGTGCGCGACCATGGGGATTTCGTCGAGTCATCGGGCTGGACGGACATCTTTATCTACCCAGGCGTCGAGTTGAAGGCGATTGATGGACTGATCACGAACTTCCATCTGCCGAAGTCGACACTCGTCATGCTCGTCTCGGCGTTCGCGTCGCGCGACATCATCTTGAACGCGTACCGCACGGCGGTACAAGAACGTTACCGCTTCTTCAGCTTTGGGGACGCGATGCTCATCACGAGGAAGGAAGAGAACAAATGACCAAACACGCAGTCACATACGAACATATCCACACATGTAAACAGACGGGAGCGCGGCACGGAATCGTCCATACGCCGCACGGCTCGTTCGAGACACCTGTCTTCATGCCGGTCGGCACGCAGGCGACCGTCAAGACGATGGCCCCGGAACAAGTCAAGGCGATGGGAGCGAACATCATCCTCTCGAACACTTACCACCTTTGGATTCGTCCAGGACATGAGGTCGTCAAACAAGCCGGCGGCCTTCATAAGTTCATGAACTGGGACGGCGCGATTTTGACGGACTCGGGCGGCTTCCAAGTCTTCTCGCTCGCCGACCTTCGCAACATCCAAGAAGAAGGCGTCCATTTCCGCAACCACTTGAACGGCGACAAGTTGTTCTTGTCACCGGAGAAGGCGATGGAGATTCAAAACGCGCTCGGTTCGGATATCATGATGGCGTTCGACGAATGCCCGCCATTCCCGGCGACGCATGAATACATGAAGAAATCGGTCGAGCGGACGAGCCGTTGGGCAGAGCGTTGCCTCGCGGCACACGAACGTCCGGAAGACCAGGCGTTGTTCGGTATCATCCAAGGCGGCGAGTACGAAGATCTCCGTCGTCAAAGTGCGGCCGACCTCGTCTCGCTTGATTTCCCAGGTTATGCCGTCGGTGGATTATCGGTCGGTGAACCGAAAGACGTCATGTACCGCGCACTCGAGTTCACGACACCGTTCATGCCGGAGAACAAGCCGCGCTATTTGATGGGCGTCGGTTCACCGGATGCGTTGATCGAAGGCTCGATTCGCGGCATCGACATGTTCGACTGCGTCTTGCCGACCCGGATCGCCCGCAACGGGACGCTTATGACATCGAAAGGCCGCGTCACGATCAAACATGCGAAACATAAGACGGATTTCGGACCAATCGACGAGAAGTGCGATTGCTACACGTGTAAGAACTATTCGCGCGCGTACGTGCACCACTTGATTCGCGCCGACGAGATGTTCGGGCTTCACCTCTGTTCGACACACAACCTTCACTTCCTCGTGAACTTGATGAGTCAAGTACGTCAAGCCATCCGCGAAGACCGCCTCTTGGACTTCAAGGAAGAGTTTTTCGAAGAATATGGGTATAACAAACCAAACGCCAAGAATTTCTAAATTGTTCTGACAGCGATTATGTGACAACGTTTCAGTTTCACGGTATAATGAACCTGATATTGAAGGAAAGGGTGAATTTTACGCATGGAAACTCTCGTAGCACTATTACCGATGATCCTTATTTTCGTCGTGTTCTACTTCTTGTTGATCCGTCCGCAGACGAAACGTCAGAAGGAAGTACAATCGATGCAAAACGCGCTTGAGCGTGGGGATCACGTCGTAACAATCGGCGGCCTTCACGGCGTCGTCCACCAAATCGAAGACACACAAGTCACATTGAAATGTGACCAGTCACTCCTCAAGTTCAATCGCAGTGCGATTGCTGAAGTGACGAAAAAAGGCAACTCGTCATTCGCTGAGTAACCAAACCACGCCTGACCATCCCTGGTCAGGCGTCTTTTTTTTGTCATACTTTGAAAAATGATTTATTTTTGACAAACTTCGTCAATCCGACGAATCATCCACCTTATTTCCAAAAAACAAATTGAATCGTGAAAACGTTTGCATTATCGTCAAGTTGAGAAGACTTGGAAAGAAGGAGAAGAAGACATGGATGTGAAACGATTGCTACGCCCACTCAAAAAATGGAAGGTACGACGTCGCCCTGACCGCGTGAAAGGACGCTCGTCGATGCGCCGTAAGATGGCGATGGCGCTCGTGCCGACACTGATCGCCTTATTGATCGTCGGTGCGCTCGGCTCGTATCAATTACAGAACGCGACGTCAGAGTATGACCGGGTCTTGAACGAGCGGCTCCAAGATATGCTCGTCGCCGAAGATTTGGCGTTGACCGTGACCGATGCCGAGCGTTATTTGAACTACTACCTGCTCGTCTCGAACCCGAAAACGTTGATCAGCCTTGAGGCTTCCCAGACGAAACGGGACGAATTGATGGATACGCTCCAAAAGTCGACAGAAGATCCGAAAGTGCTCGCCTGGCTCGATGATCTCGAGAAATTCAATCAACATCTCGACACGGAGATGGCCCGCGTCATCGACCTTCGACAGCAGCAAGACGAAATCGGATACAAGACAGTGCTCAATACGAGCGTGACACCGACGACGGATCGTGTCCGAATGACGGTGACCGACCTCGTCACGTATCAAGGCGAAGCGCTCGCCGCTGAGTCGGAAGCGGTCCAGGCGAGTGCCGGGCAATCGATCATCTGGATGGTCGTCATCAGCATCATCGGCGTCGCTGTCGGTCTACTTTCACTAGTAGCCCTCCAAAAGCTGTTCTTGAAGCCGATCAATCGACTCGTCAGCGAAGCGCGCGTCGTTGCCGAGGGAGACTTAACCGGAGACGATATCGAGGTCGATTCAAACGATGAGCTCGGTGACCTCGTCACGGCGTTCAACGATATGAAACGGAACCTCGTGGGCCTGATTCGCCAAGTCGGTGCAGCCTCGGATAAAGTGACGACCTACTCGGAAGAACTGTATGCCAGCACGGACCACGTCGCCACGACGACGCAAGGTGTAGCCGGTCTATTTGAACAGATGAACCTTGCCGCCCAAGTATCGGCGAAACGGGCCGAGGAAGGGACGTCCGGCGTCAACCAAGCCGTCGTCGGCTTGAACCAAATCGCCGCGGCCTCGCAAGGCGTGAACGAACAGACGATTCATACGCTTGAAGCGGCTAGCGGGGGACTTGAAACAATCCAGTTGGCCGAACGACAGATGCGTGAGATTCAACAAGCGAACGACTTGACGCAACAGATGGTCGAGCGCTTGTCGAACCAGTCGCTCGAGATCGAGAAAATCACGCGTTCGATCACCGCCATCACGGAACAGACGAACCTGCTCGCCTTGAACGCGGCGATTGAAGCGGCCCGGGCCGGTGAACACGGGAAAGGGTTTGCCGTCGTCGCGGCCGAGGTCCGAAAACTCGCCGAAGAGTCGAAACAGTCGGCCAAACAGATTCAAGCGGTCGTCGCCGACATTCAGCGCGACACGTCGGAAGTCGAGGCGGCGTTCGACGTCACAAGCCAGCATGTGACGAGCGGCGTCACCCAAATGGGAGAAGTCGCCGGTGCGTTCCGTGAGATCGTCTCTGTCATTCAAGAGACGTCTCGTCAAATGAGTGAGATCGCGGCGGCGACGGAAGAAGTGAGCGCGAACACGACCGAGGTAGCGGTCTCGGTCGAGGATATGTCGACGAATGCCGTGTCGACGCAACGAAGCGTGGAAGAAGCAGGCGCGAACGTCGAAGAACAGCTCGCCGCCATTCAAGAAATCAACGGCATCGCCGAGACGATGAGCCATATGTCCGTCGAGTTGAAAGATCTTGTTCATTTATTCAAGGCATGAAAACAGCGTCTCCTCGACAATCGGGGAGACGCTGTTTCGGTTACATTAACAAAATCAGACTGGCTGCCATGACCATCATACCGGCGACCATGCCGTACACCGCATGGTGGGCCCGTCCGTATTCACGAGCGGCTGGGAGTAACTCGTCGAGCGAGATGAACACCATGATGCCGCCGACGCCTGCGAACAAGAGGCCGAACACCGTGTCACTCAAGAATGGCATCAAAAGAAGGAAACCGACGACCGCTCCGAGCGGTTCGGCAAGTCCGGACAAGAAGGACAGTTTCAGCGCCTTCTTCCGAGAACCGGTCGCATAATAGATCGGGACCGAGACGGCGATGCCTTCCGGAATGTTGTGTAATGCGATGGCGATGGCGATGGCGAGACCGACCGCCGGGTCATCGAGGGCCGAGATGAACGTGGCCAAACCTTCCGGAAAGTTATGGATGGTGATGGCGAGCGCCATGAACAGACCCATTTTATGAAGCCGTTGTTTCGTCTCGTGATTCAATGGGACGCGTTCGGTCGCCGTCGTCGCGAGTTCTTGGGACGACGGGTCGTTTTGCATCGTCTCGACGAATTTGACTTCATGCGGGTTCTCGGGAGACGGGATGAACTTGTCGATCAAGGCGATCAACAGCATCCCGCCGAAGAACGCGAGGACGGTATAGAGCGTCCCGGCCTGCTCTCCGTGGGCCCCGACGAGTTCATCGAGCGCTTTCGGAAAAATCTCGATAAAGGATACGTAAATCATGACCCCGCCTGAGAAGCCAAGGGATACCGACAAGAATGCCGTGTTGGTCCGTTTGGCGAAGAAGGCGATCATACTTCCGATCCCCGTCGCGAGTCCCGCGAACAACGTCAGTAAAAAGGCATAGATAATCGTGCTATCCATTGAAAAGGACTCCTTTACGTGTAGTGTAAGTTGATAATCACATCATAGCTCAAGTTTTGCCCTAATGCAACTTTTAGTCGCATACGCAAAAAAGCGTGGGAAATCAACGCTCCCGTGTTACAATTTTAGGAAAACGATTGATAAATGTTTAGAATATTTGTAATGTTAACGAGAGAAGTTTTTTTACGAGAACATGTGTTTAGAAAGGAAATAGTCGTATGTACAAAAAAGGGAATATCGCGATCTTTGCGGTCATCATGATTGCAACGATTCTACTCGCCGTCTTCACGACACCTTGGGTCGAGAAGAACACGAACCTCGGTCTCGATTTAAAAGGCGGGTTTGAAGTGCTGTATGAAGTGCAACCGCTCGAAGACGGCGATGTCATCGACCAATCGGCGATGAATGCAACCGTTCGCGCTATCAACAACCGGGTCAACGTGCTCGGTGTGTCCGAGCCGGACATCCGGATTGAGGACAGCAACCGCATCCGCGTCCAGCTCGCGGGCGTCTCGAACCAAAACGAGGCGCGAGAAGTCCTGTCGTCGACGGCGCAACTCACGTTCCGCGATGTGGACGATAACGTTCTTCTCGACGGGAAAGACCTCGCACCGCGCGGGGCATCCGTCAGTTATAACCAACAAAATCAGCCTGTTGTCGAATTGACGCTTCAGTCAGCGGAGAAATTCGGTGAAGTCACGTCGCAAATCGCGCAACGTCAGCCACCAGAAAACCGCCTCGTCATCTGGCTCGATTATGAGGAAGGCGACACGTACGAAGAAGAGATTCAAAAAGAGAACTCGAAAATCGTATCGGATGCGTCGGTCACTGGACCAATCATTTCGGATAAAGCGATCATCTCAGGTGGCGGCATCGACGCCGAGAGCGGTCAACGCCTGGCAGACATCTTGAACGCCGGGGCACTCCCGGTCAAACTTGAAGAGATTTACTCGACGTCGGTCTCGGCCCAATTCGGTCAAGATGCACTTGAGAAGACTGTATTCGCTTCGGTCATCGGTGTCGTCGCTATCTTCTTGTTCATGTTGTTCTTCTATCGTTTACCCGGTCTCGTCTCGATCATCACGCTCATTTTGTATATCAATTTGATTATGTTGTTCTTTAACGGCATTAACGCCGTCTTGACGCTCCCAGGGATTGCCGGTCTCGTTCTCGGTATCGGTATGGCAGTCGATGCCAACATCATCACGGCCGAACGAATTAAAGACGAACTCCGCTCAGGGAAGTCGGTCCTATCGGCGTTCCGTGCCGGTAACCGTCGCTCGCTCAGTACGATCATCGATGCCAACTTGACGACGCTCATCTCGGCAGCGGTCTTGTTCTATTTCGGAACGAGTTCCGTCAAAGGGTTCGCGCTCATGCTCATGATCTCGATCGCGATGACGTTCATCTCGAACGTCTTCATCTCGCGCTATTTGATGCACCTCCTCGTCGCAAGTCGTCTCTTCGACAAGCGCAAAGGCTGGTTTGGTGTGAAGGAGAGTGAAATCCGTGAACTTTAAGCTCACTGAATTAAACTATATTAAACCGATGCGCACGTTGTTCCTCATCTCATGTGCCGTCGTCATCATCGGACTCGGGATCTTGTTCTTCCGCGGCTTGAACCTCGGAATCGACTTCGCGTCTGGAACGCGGGTCGAAGTCCAGACCGAGTCGCAAGTGTCGCAAGACGATTTAGCGGCCGCCTTCACCGAGGCAGGCGTGGATGAAGACATTTCGTCCGTTCAATATGCAGAAGGCGGGACGCTCGCGAACGTGACGTTCGTCGGGCAGCTCACTCAAGATGAAGTCGCTTCGGTGAAGACCGTATTCACGGAGACGTTCGGGAACGACCCGAACATCAGCACCGTCTCAGCCGAAGTCGGTCGAGACATCGCCCGTAACGCGATTTACGCCGTCTCGCTCGCATCGCTCGGGATTATCTTGTATATCACGTTCCGCTTCCAATTCTCTTACGGTGTCGCCACCGTCGTCGCCATGCTCCACGATGCGTTCTTCATGCTTGTGGCGTTCTCGATTTTTGGCATCGAGGTCAACTTGTACTTCGTCGCCGCGATCTTGACGATTATCGGGTATTCGGTCAACGATACAATCGTTACGTTCGACCGGGTGCGCGAGAACATCCAAGCGTATGAGAAAGAACGAAAAATCAAGACGATGGACGAGTACCGTATGCTCGTGAACAAAGCGATTCAAGAGACGATCGTTCGCTCGATCAACACGGTCGTCACTGTATTGTTCACCGTCATCGCCTTGTACATCTTTGGTGCCGAATCGATTCGCGGCTTCTCGCTCGCGCTTCTCGTCGGTCTCATCATGGGAATGTACTCGTCGATCTTCATCGCTTCGTACCTTTGGTTGCTCATCAAAGGCATGTCGCTCAACAAAAAGAAATCAGCTGCCCTAGAGGCGTAACCACTGGTCTCCCGAGTCAATCGGGGGACCTTTTTGAATGTCAAGACGGCACTTCACTCGCTCGTTCTGATATAATCTACAATTGATTGGAGTGAGGCATTATGTATCATGCGAAGAAACGTTGGGTGTATCCGGAGATGGATACGGCCGCGGTTGAACAGTTACAGACAGAATTGAATATATCGGAGCAACTCGCGACGCTCCTCACACAACGGGGGCACCGCGACGTCGAGGCGGCCAAGGCGTTTTTATACGTCGAGGATGAATTGACGTTCCACGACCCGTTTTTATTTGAACAGATGCCAAAAGTCGTCGAACGTTTGAAACGAGCGGCCGACGAAGGCGAAATGGTATTGATTTATGGTGACTATGACGTCGATGGTGTCAGCGCCTCGGCCGTCATGTGGCACGCCTTGACGGAGATCGGTGTCATGGCGGAATGCTATATCCCGAACCGGTTCACCGAAGGATATGGGCCGAACAAAGAGGCGTTCAGCTGGGCCGCCGGTGAAGGGTTCACCCTCATCATCACGGTCGACTGCGGCATCTCGGGGATTGAAGAAGCGGCGCTCTTGAAAGAGCTCGGTGTCGATTTGATCATCACCGATCACCACGAACCGAAAGAGACGTTACCGGATGCATTCGCTATCATCCATCCTCATATCGACCCGTCGTATCCGTATGACAAACTCGCTGGGGCGGGCGTCGCACTCAAAGTGGCTCATGCCGTGCTCGGACGGATGCCGGAAGAGTTGCTCGACTTGGCCGTGCTCGGCACGATTGCCGACCTCGTCCCGCTCGACGGGGAGAACCGTTTGCTCGCGAAGCTTGGTCTGAAAGCGCTCGATGACTCAAAACGTCCAGGCATTCTCGCGCTCCGCGAAGTGTGCGCGTTGACGGACGGGACATTGAACGAAGAGTCGGTCGGTTTTGCGTTTGGACCGCGCATCAACGCCGCCGGTCGTCTTGACTCGGCGATGCCGGCGCTCCAAATGTTGCTCGCCGAGAGCGTCGAGGAAGCACTCGAACTGGCTCAAAAGCTCGACAAACAGAACAAAGAACGTCAAGACATCGTCAAGACGATCGCCAAAGAAGCGACGGAACTCGTCGAGGCCTCGATGACGGACGACCGCGTCCTCGTCGTCGCCAGCGAACGATGGAATCCGGGTGTCGTCGGGATCGTCGCCTCACGACTCGTCGAGGCGTACTATCGTCCGGTCATCCTGTTGTGCCACGACCCGAAAACAGGGAAGGCGAAGGGGTCGGGCCGTTCGATCGACGGTTTCGACTTGTTCAAAGAACTGTCGAAAAATGAAGACATCTTGCCGCACTTCGGCGGACACCCGGCCGCAGCCGGGATGACCTTGTTATCGGAAAACGTGGCCGAACTGCGCCGGCGTCTGAACGAACAGGCCGAATCGATTCCGGACGAGACGTTCGTCGCCCGCGTGAACGTCGACTTGAAACTTGACGTGAACGACGTGTCGCTCGACTTGATTGCAGAAATCGGCAAGCTCGCCCCGTTCGGGATGGGTAATCCATCACCGCGTGTCGTCGTGGCAGACGCTAGACTTCGCGATATCCGTCAAATCGGGCGCGACAACACCCATTTGAAGGTTCAGCTCGCCGGGGATAAGCGGGAACTTGATGGCATCGGCTTCGGTTTCGGTCACGTCGTCTCTGAAATCTCGAAGATGGCCCACGTCTCGGTCATGGGCAGTCTGCAAGTAAATGAATGGAACGGGATGCGCAAGCCGCAGCTCATGATTCAAGACATCCGTGTCGACGGGTTCCAAGTGTTCGATTATCGGGGCAAGAAAAATTCGCTCGACGAATTGAAACAGCTCCCGGGCGACACGACGTCGTTCATCTCGTTCCAAGGGCGGGACGACTTCCCGCTCCACGACCTTGATACGCCGCTCAAGCCGTTTGTCGTCTTGCTCGATTTGCCGGACGAGGAAGACGTATTGGCGGACTTGTTGACCGAGGACGTCGAACGCATCTACTGTGCGTTCGGACAAGGCGGCTCGTTCTTCGAGAAGTTGCCGACGCGTGAAGATTTCCGAACATACTACGTCCACATGGCGACGTGCGAACGGAAAAACCTGCGCGAAAACTTGATTCGTTTGTCAATCGAGCGAAAATGGTCAAAAAATACGATTCAATTTATGCATCAAGTATTCTCTGAACTCGAATTTCTTGTTACAATGGAAGACGGACTGCCTGGAGTGAATCCAGAAGCGCCGAAACGCGATTTGACCGAAGCGCCGTGTTATAAGCGCCGGGTCGGACGAGTCCAACTCGAGGAGCGTTTCATCTATGCGTCGTTGGCAGAACTGAAAGAGCGGTTACAATCATTGCGATCGAACAAGATGCAGGAGGCTTACACATAAAATGGATTTCAAACAGCATATTAAAGAAGTAGCGGATTACCCGAAAGAAGGGATCAGCTTCAAGGACATCACGTCACTCATGCAAGACGGCCCGGCTTATAAAAAAGCGGTCGACGAGCTCATCGCTTACGCACAGGAGCGCGGTGCTGAACTCATCGCCGGCCCTGAGGCACGCGGTTTCGTCGTCGGTTGCCCGGCAGCATACGCACTTGAGCTCGGGTTCGTCCCGGTCCGTAAAGAAGGCAAGTTGCCACGTGAGACGGTTCGCGTCTCTTACGGACTCGAATACGGCACAGACATTTTGACGATGCACAAAGACTCGATCAAACCGGGCCAACAAGTCGTCATCTTGGATGACTTGCTCGCAACAGGCGGAACGATCGAAGCGACAATCAAAATGATTGAACAGCTCGGCGGCGTCGTCGCTGGGATCGGATTCTTAATCGAGCTTGATGGACTTGGTGGACGTGAGCGTCTCGAAGGATACGACGTGTTCTCACTCATCCGTTACGAAGATTAATCAAAGGGAAGCGATGGCTTCCCTTTTTTAAATAGTTTTTTAAGTAAAACAACCCACAACCTTTGACAGGTCGTCAGATTTTTTCGATAATAGTAAGTAAAATTAGAACAACCACGTACGTTAACTACTACCATGCTGCGACTTGTCCGAGTCGATTGGAGCGGTAAGAAAAAGGGTGTCGAATGTTATGACCAAAAAACAAATCGTAAGTATTGAGGACCTTCTCGACGCGCTCGGGGAGTATATGGGTGAAGACGAGATTGCCGAAGTAAGACGCGCTTACGAATACGCCAAACTGCATCATACCGGTCAGTTCCGACGTTCAGGCGAACCCTACATTCTGCATCCGGTCCAAGTGGCCGGTATTCTCGTTGATATCGGGTTAGACGCGACGACCATCATCGGGGCGCTCTTGCACGACGTCGTCGAGGATACGGACGTCACGCTCAAAGAACTCGCCGATGAGTTCGGTGTCGATGTGGCCATGCTCGTCGATGGAGTGACGAAGCTCGGTAAAATCAAATATAAATCGAAAAAAGAAGAACTCGCTGAGAATCACCGTAAAATGATTATCGCGATGGCAGAAGACGTGCGCGTCATTTTGATCAAGCTGGCCGACCGTCTGCACAACATGCGGACGCTTCAACATATGCCGAAAGAGAAACAAGTTCAAAAGGCGGAAGAGACGCTCGAAATCTTTGCCCCGCTCGCCCACCGGATGGGGATCTCGACGATAAAATGGGAGCTCGAGGATATCTCGTTACGTTACATCAACCCGCAGCAATACTATAAGATCGTCTCGATGATGAAACAGAAGCGCACCGAACGCGAAGCGCTCGTCACATCGGTCATCACGGAAGTGAACACCGTTCTCGAGGACGTGAGCATCGAGGCCGATGTCAACGGCCGTCCGAAGCATATCTACTCGATTTACAACAAGATGGTGAAGCATAAAAAAGAGTTCAATGAAATTTATGACTTGATGGCCGTCCGGATCATCGTCGATTCGATTCGCGACTGTTACGCCGTCCTCGGCATCATCCACACGCAGTACAAGCCGATGCCAGGCCGGTTCAAAGACTACATCGCCATGCCGAAACCGAACATGTATCAGTCTCTCCACACGACGGTGATCGGACCGAAGGGTGAGCCGCTCGAAGTGCAAATCCGGACGAAGGACATGCACTTCATCGCCGAGTTCGGGATTGCCGCGCACTGGGCCTATAAAGAAGGAAAGAGTGTCGCGACGAACGGGTTCGATGAAAAAATCGCCCATCTGCGCGAGATTTTAGAGCTACAAAAAGATACGACCGACGCTGAGGAGTTCATGGAATCGCTCAAAGTCGATTTCTTCAGCGATATGCTCTACGTCTTCACACCGAAAGGCGACGTCTTCGAGTTACCGAAAGGCTCGGTCCCGATCGATTACGCCTACCGCATCCATACCGAAATCGGTCACCGGATGACGGGCGCGAAAGTGAACGGACGGATGGTGCCGCTCGACCATAAACTCGAGACGGGTGACATCATCGAGATCATCACGTCGAAACACAGCTACGGGCCGAGCAAGGACTGGCTCAAACTAGCCGTCTCGAGCCAAGCGAAGAACAAGATTCGCCAATGGTTCAAGCGCCAACAGCGTGAAGAGAACGTCGAGAAAGGTAAAGAGCTCGTCGACGTCGAGATCAAGAAGCTCGGTTTCGAACCGAAAGAAGTGATCGATGACCAGTCGCTTGCCGTCGTCGTCGAGAAGTTCAACTTCGGGAACGAAGAAGAGATGTACGCCGCGGTCGGGTATCATGGCATCACGGCGGCGCAAGTCGCCCACAAGTTGACGGAGAAGCAGCGGAAAGAACCGAAACTTGAACTGTCGGACGCGATCAACGAATTGAAAGTCAGTCAGTCACCGAAGAAGAAGACGGCCGAGGCCGGCGTCTCGGTGAAAGGGATCGACAATATGCTCATCCGCATGAGCCGATGCTGTAACCCGGTACCGGGCGACGAAATCGTCGGGTATATCACGCGCGGACGCGGCGTGTCGATTCACCGGAAAGACTGCTTGAACATCATCAATGAGCAGCATCCGGAGCGGCTCCTCACGGTCGAGTGGGAAGCCGGGCAAGCAAAAGAGAAAAACTATAACGTTGACATCGAGATCACAGGCTACGACCGTTCAGGGCTCTTGAACGACGTGCTTCAAGCCGTCTCGGCGACGAACACGAACATCGTGGCGGTGAGTGGACGCGGAGACCAGAACAAACAGGCCCGCATCTCGATGACAATCTCGATTCCGAACGTGAACCATCTGCAAAAAGTCGTCGACCGGATTAAGCAAATCTCGGACGTGTACTCGGTCAGCCGAGTCATGATGACGTAACGAAAGGAAGATTTCAGTGCGTGTATTGTTGCAACGAGTGAAACAAGCCTCGGTCACCGTCGACGCGGAGACGGTCGGCCAAATCGAGGCCGGCTATCTGCTCCTCGTCGGGGTGACCCACGAGGACACCGAGACGGAAGTAAACTGGCTCGCCGACAAGGTGGCCGGGCTCCGTGTATTTGAGGACGCGGACGAGAAGATGAACCTATCGATTCAAGACGTCGACGGGAAAGTATTATCCGTATCACAGTTCACGCTGTACGGCGACACGCAGAAAGGCCGTCGTCCCGCGTTCACGCAAGCGGCGAAGCCGGACATCGCGGAACGGCTTTACGAGAAATTCAACGATCGTTTGCGGACGCACGGGCTCGTCGTCGAGACCGGGCAGTTCGGGGCGATGATGGACGTCGCGCTCGTCAATGACGGACCGGTCACGCTCATGCTCGAAAAAAACGCTTGACAGAAGCGGGCACGATTCGGCATCATGAACCATATAACCTAACACCTGCGATAAAGAAGAGTACGGTCACCCCACCAGCAAAGAGAGCGATGCCTAGGCTGAAAGCATCGACTGGATGATGACCCGAACGACACTTTGGAGGTGCTTCCTTGAACGCTTAGTAGGGGGAGCCGTTTCATCGGGCGTTAACCGATTTCGAGTGGCAGAGTTTCAAGTATTGGCTCTGCAACGAGGGTGGTACCACGGGAAACTTTAACAGGCTCTCGTCCCTTTGCGGACGAGGGCCTTTTTGTATTCTAAGGAGGGAAATTGGATGAAAGCACCACGCGGCACACAAGACCTGCTTCCGGGCACGGTCGAGACGTGGCAGTATGTCGAAGAGAAACTACGCGACATCAGCGCCCGTTATAACTATAAAGAGATTCGTACCCCGATTTTTGAAACGACCGACCTGTTCACAAGAAGCGTCGGCGAGACGACAGACATCGTCCAAAAAGAGATGTTCACACTCGTCAAGAAAGGCAAGGACGAGTATACGCTCCGTCCGGAAGGCACGGCCTCGGTCGTCCGCGCCTTTGTCACGAACAAGCTGTTCGGTAGCCCTGACCAGCCGACGAAACTGTACTACATGGGACCGATGTTCCGCTACGAACGTCCACAAAAGGGACGGTTCCGCCAACTGCACCAATACGGTGTCGAGGCGATCGGCAGTAGCGACCCAGCCGTTGACGCCGAGGTCATCAGCCTCGCCTACACGATTTACAAATCGTTCGGGCTTAAAAAAATCAAAGTCGTCGTCAACTCGCTCGGTGACGCCGAGAGCCGCAACGCTCACCGCGAAGCGCTCATCCGTCACTTCGAGCCGGTCCAAGATGAGTTATGCCAAGATTGCCAGACGCGGCTTCACCAGAACCCACTTCGCGTCCTCGACTGTAAAGTCGACCGCGACCACCCGTCGATGAAATCGGCACCATCGATTCTCGACTTCTTGAACGAAGAGTCGAAGACGTACTTCGAGAAAGTCCTCGCGCACTTGGACGCGCTCGGTGTCGCCTACGAGGTCGACCCGACGCTCGTCCGTGGTCTCGACTACTACACGCACACGGCGTTCGAGATCATGTCAGAAGCAGAAGGCTTCGGCGCCATCACGACGCTTTGCGGCGGTGGACGCTATAACGGTCTCGTCCAAGACATCGGCGGACCGGACATGCCGGGCATCGGCTTCGGGATCGGGCTCGAGCGACTCATCCTCGCTCTTGAGAACGAAGGAGTACTTCCTGAACTCGAGACGGGACTTGACGTCTTCGTCGTCGCCCAAGGCGGCACGGAAGTCGAAGTGACGGCGACACGCCTGTTGCAACTGCTTCGCAGCGAAGGCTTCAAGGCGGACCGCGATTACCTCGGCCGCAAGTTCAAAGGCCAATTCAAACAAGCCGACCGCTTGAACGCGAAGTTCACCGTCATCCTCGGAGACGATGAAGTCGAACGCGGCTCAGCTTCCCTCAAGGTCATGGCGACCGGGGAACAAGTCGACGTGCCGCTCTCGGCCGTCGCAGACAAAATTCGTGAACTATCGGAAGGAGCAGGACAATGATCGGACGCACACATATGAACGGCCGCGTGACAGAGTCACTCATCGGCCAAGAGGTACAACTTAAAGGATGGGTACAAAAACGTCGCGACCTCGGAGGACTCATCTTCATCGACCTTCGTGACCGCACAGGCATCGTCCAAGTCGTCGTTCGCCCGGAAAACGAAGCGGTGCACCAGCTCGCCGAATCGATTCGCAGCGAATACGTGCTCGATATCAAAGGGACTGTCCTCGAGCGTGAGAACAAGAACCCGAACATGCCGACCGGGAACGTCGAAGTCATCGCTTCAGAGATTAACATCTTGAACGCGGCGAAGATGACGCCGATTCCAATCGGTGACGAGGCGGAAAACGTCTCCGAAGACCTCCGTCTCAAATACCGTTACCTTGACCTTCGTCGTCCGGCGCTCCAAGAGACGTTCCGCCTCCGTTCGAAAGCATCGAACACGATTCGTAACTTCTTGACGGAAGAAGAGTTCCTCGAAGTCGAGACGCCGATTTTGACGAAATCGACCCCGGAAGGTGCGCGGGATTATCTCGTCCCGAGCCGTGTCCACGGCGGCGAGTTCTACGCGCTCCCGCAATCACCACAGTTGTTCAAACAGCTCCTCATGGTGGCCGGGTTCGACCGTTACTTCCAAATCGCACGCTGCTTCCGTGACGAAGACCTTCGGGCCGACCGTCAACCGGAATTCACGCAAGTCGATATCGAGACGAGCTTCATGGACGTCGAAGACTTGATGGCGATGATGGAATCGATGATGGGGCAAGTCATGGAAGCGACGCTCGGTCGCACCGATACGCCGGCCAAATTTGAACGGATGACATATGCGGAAGCGATGCGCCGTTTCGGATCAGACAAACCGGACACTCGGTTTGGTCTAGAGTTGATCGACGTCGCGGACGCGGTCACAGGTGCCGGCTTCAAAGTGTTCGATATGGCCCTCGAGTCAAACGGACAAGTGAAAGCGATCAACGTCAAAGGCGAGGCGGACAAGTTCTCGCGTAAAGACATCGACAAGCTTCAAGAGTTCACAGCCGTCTACGGTGCCAAAGGCCTCGCTTGGCTCAAAGTGACGCCGGAAGGCTTGAACGGACCGATTGCCAAGTTCTTTGATGAGACGTACGCCCAGAAGTTGATGGAAGCGACGAACGCGGAAGCGGGCGACCTGCTCCTCTTCGTGGCGTCAAAACCGACTGTCGTCGCCGACAGCCTCGGCGCACTTCGCGTCAAACTCGGTCATGAGCTCGGTCTCATCGACGAGTCGAAGTTCAACTTCCTTTGGGTGACGGACTTCCCGCTCGTCACGTTCGAAGAAGAAGACGGACGTTTCTACGCCAACCACCACCCGTTCACGATGCCAAACCGTGACGACCTCCACTTGCTTGAGACGGACCCAGCGAGCGTACGCGCACTCGCCTATGACCTCGTCTTGAACGGGTATGAGCTCGGCGGCGGATCGCAACGGATTTATGAGCGCGACATTCAAGAGCGGATGTTCAAATTGCTCGGCTTCACAGAACAAGAAGCGGTCGACCAGTTCGGCTTCTTGCTCGAAGCGTTCGAATACGGTACACCGCCGCACGCAGGTATCGCCCTCGGTCTCGACCGTCTCGTCATGATCCTCGCGGGTCGTTCGAACCTTCGTGACACGATTGCCTTCCCGAAAACGGCGTCGGCGAGCGACTTGCTCACACAAGCACCAAGCCCGGTCGCGGATGCACAACTCGAGGAGTTGTCGATTCGGACAGCGGTGAAAGAGAAAAAATAATAGTTAGTCACAAGGACCCGTCACTTGGCGGGTCTTTTTGCGTATATGTGAATAAGTGGAAAGGTGATATAGTTATGGAATAAATTGTATGATGAAGATGGGGGAGCCGGGGAAGCATGAAACCAAGAAAAATTGTTCAATCGATCGGGTTGGTGATTGGATTGACGACAATCTTAGCAGGATGTAATCAAGAAACGGAAGCGACGCCGAAAGTTGACGAGACCGTCGAGGAGGCCAAATCGGAAGATTCGGAAATGATTCGATTGCGTCCCGTCGCCGAGGAAGCCTCAATCGGGGCAGTGAAGGACTATGACCTATCATCGTTCTTCCAACATAAAGTCGCGATGATTGCACCGGAGCATATGGTCGATGAACACATTGTCTATACGGATTCTGTCGGTGAAGTCGGCCATGACATCTACGTGTATGATACGGAACGAGCAACTAATCGGTCGTTACATAAGACATCGAGAACAATCGGTAGTCTCGTCGGCATCAAAGATGAAATATTTTGGATTGAATATGAACTGACTGAAGACAATGGATATGCTTGGTCCATTTTCCGGATGAAGCTCGACGCATCGGAACTGACTGAACTTTATAACGGGGTCAGTATGTTCGAGACGCCCGTTCCTCATTTGAATGCATCGGATGATCGCGTCACATGGGTTGATTATGAGGCATCAGAAACGATGACGACGTCGGCGGTGATGCAGTATTTGTATGATACGGCCACGGTGGAAACGATTCAGACGTACACGCTTCAAGAAGGGGAGAAACGAGATGGCGAGTACGTATTCGATTACAGAGTTGGTGAGGACGGTGTCATCGTCCATCGAAGCTCATTCGCTGATGGGGAAAAGACGACAAAGTTAACCACGCTCGATGGAACGTTTGACGAGGATATGGGCGCATTGGTCGACTTTGAAACAGGTGCGGACTATGTTGCTCTTGGAAAAGAAGGACGTGCCGATTTTGTAGGGCTGACGGGGGGAGCGAAACAGTTCCAACATAAAAGCACACAGTCAAAGATTACATTTGACTCGTTTCGTTTCTTGCCGGATCAGCGAATCCTATTCCGCGAAGGCATGAATCGCTTATTAGTTGCGGATTTGAATGAAGCGACGGTTTCGTATTTGCCGAGTCGAGGCGGCACGACGTCCAAGCCGATCTATCGTGATGGTCAAATCGCCTACGCCGAACTTGGGGATGGCGGGTTGATTACGTTTTACAGCATCGATGTGAACTGACATGGAAACTAAAAATCGTCACCTCCGGTTATGGAAGTGACGATTTTTGTTGCTTCATCTACTCGTTTTATGATTCGTCCGGCTTCTAGATTTGATTGATCGGAGGATCACCGTAGCGAGAAGAAGCAAAGCTAACATAAAACCGATATACGTCAGATTCACGAAAAGTGAAGATAAAGTATCTTCAAATCGGATGCTGAACCAAACCCATAGCCCTGTAATAAATACGCCCCAGAGCGCTGTCGGATAGTTAAGCATTTTGTTTTTAAACCACATGAGATAGCCCCCTTTTTAGAAATTATATCATGTGGATTGGAATAAAAACCTTATATCCCCTAATTATCCATTCGTTTACTAGTCTGCTGAAGCGCGAACCCGAAAGCGAACAGCGAGGCAATCACGGCCGTCATCGTATAGACGGAGTCGGTGAAAGCGAGGAAGATGCCGAACAAGCCGAGCCCGAAGCTGAGGAGAAACCACAGCCAGAGGCTCGGATGGTCTCGTAACGCCTGTTTCATCGGCTCGGGACGTTCAACTGGCAACCGGTCCCGTCGGTCACGAGCAAGTTCGAGTTGAACACTTGGCCGTTGCTCTTCAAGACGAGAGATCGTTTATCTTCGCGATAGTCGATGATCATGTCTTCGTCGAGAAACACTTTCGTCCAGTTCTTGATGAGGATCGGGCCGATGTTCGAATCAATCTCGACGTCTTCCGGTGTCGTTTCGGTCACGTAGCGAATCTCGAAGATGCCGCTATTGCCGCAGCCGCAACCTTCCGTCTCATAAAACAAATGCATCTGTCCTTTACGGTCGCCTTTTAAAGCGTCAATCCGCTCTTGGGCGCGTTCTGTAATTTGTACGTTCATTTGAATCAGCTCCTTATGTCTATTATACCGCGCTGTAAAAAAGATTGAAAAAGACGTGCTTCCCGTTTTCCACTTCCTGCAAAAAGGCGTAAACTATTTGTTTAGAAGGGGGAAACGACATGATCTCACGTTTTTTTAGTTATTACCGTCCACATAAGAAGTTATTCATCCTCGATTTCTCGTTCGCCATCCTCGTCGGTCTGCTCGAGCTCGGCTTTCCGCTCGCCGTGCAATGGTTCATCGACGATTTGTTGCCAGGTGGGGAATGGAACTGGATTATCATCATCAGCATCGGCTTGCTCATCCTTTACATACTCGCCATGATGATGCAGTACGTCGTCAACTATTGGGGGCATAAGCTCGGCATCAATATCGAGACCGATATGCGGGAAGAGCTGTTCACCCATATCCATAAACAGTCGTTCCGGTTCTTCGATAACCACAAGACCGGCCATTTGATGAGTCGGGTGACGAACGACTTGTTCGATATCGGCGAAGTGGCGCACCACGGGCCTGAAGATTTCTTCATCGCCATCATGACGCTGCTCGGTGCGTTCGGGATCATGTTCTCGATCGACCCGCAACTCGCGCTCGTGACGGTCGTCGCCGTGCCGTTCCTCGTCATCATGATCACGTATGCCAACAAGAACATGAACAAGGCGTGGCAAAAGATGTATACGAACATCGGCGAAGTGAACGCCCGTGTCGAGGACAGCGTCTCTGGGGCACGCGTCGTCCAATCGTTCACGAACGAGACGTTCGAAATCAACCGCTTCCAAAAAGATAACAATTTCTATCGCGGCTCGAAAATCGAGGCGTATCGGGTCATGAGTAAGTCGCTCGCCGGGATTTACATCACGACGCGGCTCATGACGCTGCTCGTCCTTGTCTACGGCGCCTATTTGACGTATCAAGGTCAACTCTCATACGGTCAGCTCGTCGGGTTCATCCTCTATATGAACTTGCTCATCAAGCCGATCGAGAAAATCACGGCCCTCCTCGAGATGTACCCGAAAGGGATGGCGGGCTTCAAACGATTCACGCAACTCCTCGACGAGGCCCCGGACATCGAGAACCGTCCGGACGCCGTCGACGTCAAGACGCTTAAAGGCGACATCGCTTTCCAAAACGTCTCGTTCGGCTACTCGGACTATCGGCAAGTGTTGACCGACATCGACCTCGACATCAAGGCCGGAACGACGGTCGCCCTCGTCGGGACGAGCGGGGCCGGGAAGACGACAATCTGTTCGCTCATCCCGCGTTTCTATGATGTGACGAGTGGGAAAATCACAATCGACGGCATGGACATCCGTGATATGACGAAAGAGAGTCTGCGCCGCCAAATCGGGATCGTGCAACAAGACGTGTTCTTGTTCGCCGGGACGCTCCGTGAGAATATCGCCTACGGAAAACTGGACGCGACCGACGCGGAGATTATGCATGCGGTCGAGAAGGCGCATTTGAACTCGCTCGTCGAGGAGCTCGAGCATGGTCTCGAGACGCAAATCGGGGAGCGGGGCTTGAAACTGTCGGGCGGTCAGAAACAACGGATCGCCATCGCCCGCATGTTCCTCAAAAATCCGCCGATCTTGATATTAGATGAGGCGACGTCCGCGCTCGACACGGAGACGGAAGCGATCATTCAAGACTCGCTCAATGAACTCGCGGCTGACCGGACGACGCTCATCATCGCCCACCGTTTGGCGACGGTGAAGAATGCTGACCGCATCCTCGTCGTTACCGCTGACGGCATCGTCGAGGACGGGACGCACGATGAATTGAGCATGAAAGGCGGCGTGTTCGCCGGATTGCTCAGACGCCAACAACTATAAGGAATGGGCAGCCACCAATAATTTTTGGTGGCTGTCGTGCGTTAGTTGGGTATAGACAAGCAAATAGTGGTTATGAGGAGGAAAACAAGTGATGAAAGCCGTACAAGTCATCGGTTACGGGGACGTCGATCAATTACAGGTCGTCGATGTCCCATTCCGAGCCCGAAACAAGGGGAAGTGCTCGTGCGCGTGAAAGCGTGCGGGATTAACAATACCGAGATTTGGATGCGAGAAGGCGCGTATGGGACGGACAAAGAGTCGGGCTGGCGGCCGGAAGGGGACGAGCATATCGCTGACGATATGTCGTTCATCGGCTCCGAGTACGACGGCGGATACGCCGAATATGTCGTCTGGCCGGCAGAGCTCTGTTTCGATATGCCGCTCGACAGTTTCGTTGACAGCGCCGTCTTCACGGTGAGCGGGTTGACGGCGTGGCATATGAACGAACAGATTGAGATTCAGCCGGGGCAGACGATCTTCGTCACGGGTGCGAGCGGTGGCGTCGGTTCGTTCAACGTCCAAATCGCGGCGAACGTGCATGGGGCGAACGTGTTCGCCATCGTCGGGGACTTGAAAGATGAAGCGAAGCTCAGGGAACTTGGGGCGGACCATGTCTTTTCATACCGCTCCGAGAGGCTTGCCGATGAGATTCTCGAGGCGAACGGAGGACCGGTCGATGCCGTACTCGACGTCGTCGGCGATGCCTTGTTCGCGACAGCGCTCAAGGTGTTGAAGAATGGCGGTAAGTTCTGTATTTCCGGTTCGGCCGGGGGGCAACAGACGAACCTCGACTTCCGGACGATGTATTTGAAACACATCACCATGTATGGTTCCGTGCTTGGCACACGCGCGGAGTTCCAAACGATGCTCGAGGCGATTAAAGCTGGTAAGGTCAGGCCGATCGTCGACCCGACGTTCCTGCTCGCTGAGGCACGGGATGCGCAGGTGTATTTCAAACAGCGCGGCAAGTTCGGGAAGATCGTCCTCGTCCCATAACCAAAAAGAGAGGAAACCGGACGCTGACATCCGATTTCCTCTCTTTTTTATGCCGCCACTTTCGCCCGGTCGATGACCGAGACGAGACGCCGGAACTGTTCAAGCCAAAACTGGAAGAACGGACCGATCAAGAAAATCGACAGCACCGTCCCGAAAAAGACAGGTCCGCCCAGTACCCAGCCGATGAGGCAAGCCGTCAGTTCTATCCACGTCCGCATCATGCGGACCGACGTGTTGAACCGGTCGGCCAAGGCGAGTGTCAATCCGTCCCGTGGGCCGGCCCCGTAGCCGATGGCGACGTACAAGCCGGCACCCATGCCGATGACGAAGATGCCGAGGACGAGCCAGGCGATGTTGAGCGCGATGCCATCAAGCTGCGGCAACCAGTGATGGTCGAGAATCAAGTTCATGAACACGCCGACGAAGACAGCGTTGACGAGTGTCCCGAACTGGGGCCGAATCCGGTCGAGTATGTACTTGCAGAGGACGAGCAAAAGACCGACGAGCAAGATGATCGTCCCGACGGAAATCGGAGTGTGCCGGGCGAGCCCGAGATGGAGCACGTCCCATGTCGACACGCCGAGGTCGGCCGTGATCATCATCGACGACCCGAGGGCGAGCAGGAACAGGCCGCCCATGAATAACGCCCACTTCAAACTGATTCGTAAAGATTGTACCCATACCGCGTGCATGATGGTCGCCTCGATTCCCTAAAATGTTCCACCATCATATCATATCTCGTTTCCACACAAGAAAAAAAAGCCTCGGACGAGGTCCGAAGCGCTTGGCTCACTTTTTAGGTGTCGATGCTTTTTTTGCTTTGTTCTTTTTATAGTAATCGTAGACGAACGGTGCGACCGCCGTCGCGACTTTGATGAGTGTACCAAATTTACCTTTTCTAGCCATGTTGCTGCACCCCTTTCTGTTCTAATGATGTATATTCCACCTGTTTAGGAAATGAAAACATGTTTTCTACAGTTTCGTCTAAGGTAACACCAGCAGCCATGTCCCATAATGGGGGAAGGAGGCGAAAAAGATGAAGACGATTATCTGGTATCAAAACGATTTACGGGTCGACGACCATCGTCCGCTCGAGGAGGCGCACCGTCATGACGATCCGATTGAGGGCCATTACGTCATTGCGCAAGAAGAGCTCATTGAAAACCGCTTCGGCCATATTCCGCTCGGGCCGCGGCGACTCCAGTTTTTGAACGAGGCACTCGACGACTTGGCCGGTTCGCTCACAGCGTTTGGCATCCCGCTGTTCATCCATGTCGGACATCCACTCGACGTCTTCGAACCGACCGACCGCTTGTTATTCCAACGGTCGATCGGCTATAACGAACGGAGACGTGAACGTGAGGTCACAACCGCGTGGCAAGGCGAATATCAATCGTTCGACGGATTCACCCTCTATCCGCGGGAAGAGATTCCATTTGAGAAGCTGCCATTCCTCTTCACCGAGTTTCGGAAAGCGGTCGAAGCTGATGCGAGACCGGACCGATTGGTCGAACGTTCGCCTATGAAGGAATGGCGTGCCGTCGATTTTCCGGTCGCTTATACACAGCCGGGACAGGACGCACGGACTGCGTTCCCGTTCCAAGGCGGGGAACGGGCGGGGCGAGCGCGTCTCGCCGCCTATTTGGCCGATCCGGTCAGAACGTACAAAGAGACACGAAACGGCTTCGGGGTCGACGACTCGTCGAAGCTGTCGGCTTATCTCGCCAACGGGTCGCTCTCACCGCGCCGGGTGCTGCACGAGCTCGAGCAACATGAGCGGTCACACGGGGCGAATGAGTCGACGTATTGGCTCTATTTTGAATTGCTCTGGCGTGATTTCTTCCAATGGGTCGCACTCGAGCAAGGGAAACGACTCTTTCGGGCCCAAGGCATCCGTTCGAAACGAAAGACGTGGCGCGTCGACCCTGACGTCATCGCGCGTTGGCAGGCGGGTGAGACAGGCGTCGACTTTGTCGATGCGTTCATGCGTGAGTTGAACGCGACGGGATGGATGTCGAACCGGGGCCGTCAAATCGTCGCGAGCTACTTCGCAAAAGAACTCGGGCAAGACTGGCGCATCGGCGCGTCCTATTTCGAATCGACGCTAATTGACTATGATGTCGCGAGCAACTACGGTAATTGGGCGTACCAGGCCGGTGTCGGCAACGACTCACGCGACCGGCATTTCAACGTCAGTCGGCAACAAGACACGTACGACCCGACCGGTGCGTTTCGTAACATGTGGTTGTGACGAAACTGTCACGAGAAGTCATCGTTTCTGATTGACTTCTTTTTACAGACAGTGCTATAGTAAGGTCAACAGATGGGATACCTGAGGTGTACGAGAGCCGCCTTCGTTATTTTGAGCCAACACTTTGAATACGGGAGACCGAACTGCTATCCAGATCAACTGCCTCATCACGTGCAGGAGGACTTGTGAAGGGGACGCTAGGTCACCCACCTGCTTAAGCAGGTTCAAAAGCAGGGCATCGTCACGGCACTCCGGGTCCCATCAATTTTATTGTAAAACGTCGCTAGGCGTCTTTTTTTTGATTATAATTCCGAGTAAAATAGTGTGAGAAAATAGGATTCATTTGGAGGAAGAGTATGTTACACCAGTTTTCACGTAATGAGTTGGCCATTGGTCAAGAAGGTTTAGAAACATTGAAAGGGAAGACGGTCGCCATCCTCGGTGTCGGCGGTGTCGGGTCGTTCGCGGCCGAGGCGCTCGCACGCAGTGGCGTCGGACGAATCGTGCTCGTCGATAAAGATGATATCGATATCACGAACGTCAACCGCCAGATTCACGCGCTCTTATCGACGGTCGGGCAACCGAAAGTCGAAGCGATGGCGACACGCCTCCTCGATATCAACCCTGAGCTCGAGCTCGTCAAATTAAAAATGTTCTACACGGAAGAGACGTTCGAAGAATTCTTCGCGCAAGACCTCGACTTCGTCATCGATGCCTCGGACACGATCATCTATAAGATCCACTTGATCGTCGAGTGCAAACGTCGTGGCATCCCGGTCATCTCGAGCATGGGCATGGCCAACAAGATGGATCCGACGCGCATCAAAGTCGTCGACATCAAGGATACGACATACGACCCGATCGCCAAAATGGTCCGGACGCGTCTCCGTAAAGAGCGCATCCATAAAGGCGTCCCGGTCGTCTTTTCAGACGAGTCGCCGATCGTGACACGCGAAGACGTGAATGAGGTCGTCGGGAAGAAAGATGCCCCGATCCGTAAAGCGAAGATGCCGCCGAGTTCGAACGCGTTCGTCCCATCGGTCGCCGGCCTCGTCGCAGCAGGGTACGTCGTCAACCAAATGCTTGAGACAGCTGGTGTCGAGATCAACCGCATCCAGAAATGAAAAAACGACGCGGCTCAAAAGAGTCAGCGTCGTTTTTCCCAATAATCGAGTCGTTTTTGCAGCTGTTGCTCGAAGCCACGGCTCGTCGGTGTATAATATTTAGGACGTTTTCGGGCCAAGTTCTCCGGCCAGTAGTTTTGCGCGACGTAGCCGTCTTTCTCGTCGTGCGGGTATTTGTATCCGGCACCGTTGCCGAGCTCGCGGGCGCCTGGGCTGTGCGCGTCACGGAGATGGACCGGTACCGGACCGCCTTCGACCGTCCGGACGTGGTGAATCGCCTTATCGATGGCGGTGATGACCGCGTTCGATTTCGGTGCCGTTGCGAGATATAGGACGGCCTGTGCCATCGGGATGCGCGCTTCCGGGAAACCGACGTGTTCGCTCGCGCGAGCGGCTGCATCGACGATGACGAGCGCGTTCGGGTCACTGAGCCCGATATCTTCGGCCGCATGCACATAGAGCCTGCGCATGATGAAACGCGGTGATTCGCCGGCCTCGATCATGACGGCGAGCCAGTACAGTGCCGCGTCCGGGTCCGAGCCGCGAATCGACTTAATGAACGCCGAGATGACGTCATAGTGCCGGTCACCCGTCTTGTCGTACTTGATGGCCTTTTGTTGAATCGACTCCTCGGCCACGTCGAGTGTGATTTGAATCTTGCCATCGACCTCGGGCGTCGTCAATACGGCCAGCTCGAGGGCGTTCAACAGGACACGGTAGTCACCGTCCGCCATTTTGATATAATGGTCCACGGCAGCTTCCTCGATTTGGACGGGATAGTTGCCGAGTCCCTTTTTATCAGCGAGAGCCCGCTCCAAGACGACACGAAGTTCGTCTGGTCCAGGCGGTTCGAGCCGAAACACGGTCGCGCGCGACAGCAACGCCGCGTTGACCTCAAAACTCGGGTTTTCGGTCGTCGCCCCGATCAAGATGAGCTTCCCGGCCTCGAGTGCCGGGAGCAGGGCGTCTTGTTGCAGTTTATTGAAACGATGAATCTCGTCTAAAAATAAGATCGTTCGTTCTTGTTCGAAGTCGAATCGGGACTCGGCCTCACGGATGACACTCCGGAGTTCATCAAGTTTGGCCGTGACGGCGTTCAATTGGACGAACGTCGCTTTCGTATAATTTGAAATGACGCGGGCGAGCGTCGTCTTGCCCGTTCCCGGCGGTCCATACAGGATGATCGTGCCGAGGCGGTCGGCCTCGATGGCCCGCCGCAGCAATTTGCCTTCGCCGATGATGTGGCGTTGACCGATGACTTCGTCTAACGTTTCAGGCCGCATCCGATTGGCGAGCGGGCCGCTATTCGATTGCTGAAATAAATCACTCATACGTACACATTCCTTTCGACAAACGTTTGTTCGACTAGTATAGCAGAAGGAGACATGAAGATGAAAATATCTACAAAAGGTCGTTATGGATTGACGATCATGATCGCACTGGCCCGGGAAACGGACAACAAACCGCTCAGCTTGAAAAAGATTGCGGCCCGGCATGACTTGCCGGAACATTACTTAGAGCAGTTGATCGGTCCACTTCGCAACGGCGGTCTCGTCAAGAGCGTCCGCGGGGCGTACGGCGGCTATCAGCTCGTCAAACCGGCAACGGACATCACGGCGGGAGAAATCATCCGCTTGCTCGAAGGGCCGCTCACAATCGTCGAAGACTCAGAAGCGGACGATGCCGTGAAACGGAAGCTTTGGGATAAAATCAAAGCGGCGATCGAGAAAGTGCTCGAAGAGACGACACTCGCCGATCTCGCTGAAGAAGATTCTGATGGCTATATGTTCTATATATAAAGATGAGGTGAATGAATATGAACTATTTTGATCATGCCGCAACGACGCCGATGCGTCCGGAAGTGCTCGAAGCGATGACACCTTATATGCTCGAACATTATGGCAACCCGTCGAGCATCCACGGCATCGGACGGACGGCCCGCGCCGAGCTAGACGCTTCGCGCCGGACACTCGCCACGTGGATTGGGGCGACTTCGAACGAGATCGTCTTCACGTCCGGTGGGACTGAGTCGGACAACTATGCGTTGTTCGGCGCGGCGTACGCGAATCAACATAAAGGCAAACATTTGATTACGACGAAAGTCGAACACCACGCCGTCTTGCACGCGATGGAGCAACTCGAACGGGAAGACTTTGATGTGACGTATCTCGATGTCGACGCGACGGGTGCGGTGACGCTTGACTCCGTTCGTGCTGCGCTCAGGGACGATACGATTCTCGTCTCGGTCATGTACGGCAACAACGAGGTCGGCACACTTCAACCGATTGCGGAAATCGGTGCGCTCCTCGCCGACCATCAGGCCTATTTCCATACGGACGCCGTCCAAGCGCTCGGTACGGAAACGATTGATGTCAAGGCGCTCGGGGTCGATTTATTGTCGGCCTCGGCCCATAAAATCAATGGCCCGAAAGGTATCGGTTTTCTTTTTATAAAAACAGGTGTAAAATTAGCGACGCGTTCTTTTGGAGGACAACAAGAACGGAAACGTCGAGCCGGCACGGAAAACGTTCCGGGTGCCGTCGGGTTCCAACAAGCAGCCGAACTGGCCAAAATCGAACAGGTCGAACGAGTGGGCGCGTACCAGCAAATGACCGAGGCGCTCTTCAAGCGACTCGATGAACTCGGAGTCGAGTATGACGTGAACGGGGCGAACCGCTTACCGCACATCGTCAACTTGTATCTCCCGGGCATCGAACTTGAACCGTTCCTCATCATGATGGACATGCGCGGCTTTGCCATCTCGAGCGGCAGTGCCTGCACGGCAGGGTCGATTGAACCGTCACACGTATTGACGGCGATGTTCGGGACGTCGGATCGGACGAAACAGTCCGTCCGCATCAGCTTTGGACATGGCAACTCGGTCGCAGACGTGGAGCGGCTCGCCGAACGACTCTCTGAGGTCGTCTCGACATTCACGAACGGAGTGAGATAAATCATGAACTTACGCACAAAAGCCCCTGCCGAGACGACGGTCGTCGTCGGGATGTCAGGCGGCGTCGATTCATCGGTGACGGCCCATTTGCTGAAAGAGCAAGGGTATAACGTTATCGGAATCTTTATGAAAAACTGGGATGATACGGACGAGAACGGTGTCTGTACGGCGACCGAAGACTATGAAGATGTCATTGCGGTCGCGAACCAAATCGGGATTCCTTATTATGCGGTCAACTTTGAGAAAGAATATTGGGACCGCGTGTTCGAATACTTCTTGGCCGAGTACCGTCTCGGGCGGACGCCGAACCCGGACGTCATGTGTAACAAGGAAATCAAGTTCAAGGCATTCCTTGACCACGCGCTTCGCCTCGGTGCCGACTTCGTCGCGACCGGGCACTACGCACGGGTCGAGTACGTCGACGGTGAGCATCGACTTCTTCGTGGGAAAGATGACAACAAAGACCAAACGTACTTCTTGAACCAGTTGTCACAAGACCAACTCGCGCGGACGATGTTCCCGATTGGTCATGTGGACAAGAAAGACGTCCGTGTCATCGCCGAAGAAGCGGGGCTCGCGACAGCGAAGAAAAAAGATTCGACGGGCATCTGCTTTATCGGAGAGCGCAACTTCAAAGAGTTCCTCTCGGAGTATTTGCCATCACAACCAGGCATCATGCAGACGCTCGATGGGGAACAAAAAGGAAACCATGACGGGCTCATGTATTACACGCTCGGTCAACGCCACGGCCTCGGCATCGGCGGCGACGGGGACCCATGGTTCGTCGTCGGCAAAAACGTGGAAGAAAACATCCTCTACGTCGGCCAAGGGTTCCATCATGACGCGCTCTATTCGGACGCGTTGCTCGCATCGAAGCTGTCATGGACAGGTGCCGTCCCAACAGGCGAGTTCCGGGCGACGGCGAAATTCCGCTACCGTCAACAAGACGTGCCTGTGACGATCGCGCCACTTGAAAATGGCGAAGTGCTCGTCAAATTTGATGAGCCGCAACGTGCGATCACGCCAGGACAGGCCGTCGTCTTCTATGACGGTGATATCTGCCTCGGTGGTGCGACGATTGACGAAGCGTATCGAAACGGAAAACGACTCGACTATATCGGATGAGGTGATGACTTTGAACGCAAACGAATTAGGCATCCAAGCGATGCAACAAGGTGAGTTCGAACAGGCGGCCAAGCAGTTCAATGCTGCCATCGAAGCGGACCCGACGGACCCGACCGGTTACGTCAACATGGGTACGCTCTTGCAAGCGATCGGCGACCATGAACGGGCCGTCGTCTTTTACGATAAGGCGCTCGAACTCGACAACGCGTTCGGCGCGGCCCATTACGCGAAGGGAGCGCTCGCCTATGAGCTCGAACAGCTCGACTTGGCCGAGGCATCTCTGCGTCAGGCGCTGCTCGCCGGGATGGACGACGCCGACCTTCATTTCATGCTCGGCTTGACGTACAAGGCGATGGGCGACTTCGTCCGGGCCTTGCCGCGTCTTCGGGAAGCGATGAAGCAGGCACCGGAAGACGTCGAAATTTCGTTCCAATACGGGCTCGCGCTCGCGCAGAACGAACAGCTCGACGAGGCCGTCGAAGCGCTCGAGCATACGCTCGACCTCGACGCGAGCCATACGGACGCACGCTACAACTTGGCGATCGCCTACGCCTTCCTCGGTGAACAGGACAAGACGTACGCCGAGCTTGAACGTGTGCTCGAGTTGCAACCGGACCACGCGCTCGCGTATGACGCGAAAGCGAAAATGGATGAATTGCTCGGTAACTAAATTAATATAGCGCTTCTCGCAGTTTTTGCGAGAGGCGCTTTTTGTTAGTCCCAATAATGGAAGATGACGTTACCGACCGTCTCTGGTTCCCAATATTTGATTTCTCCGCGTTCCGCCTTGTTCAGAAACGGCTGTAGCGACAAATCGAACCGCTCATTCAACTCAGCCGCTAACGGAATCTGATAGGTGTCAGGAAACATGTCGGTCAGTTCGGGTACATCGATGAATTCATATTGAAACGGTTCGAGTTTGGAGATGCCGATGACAGGATAGTTTCTGCTGAGCAGGACATAGATGGTTTGCTCACTCCATGTGATACTCGCCTGGTGATAATTCGGAGTGATTTCGTCCCCAATGGTAAAGGAACATATTCCTCGTTTAATCCGGGTGAACTCAAAACAAATCGATTTGAACGTCTTCCAATCTGACCCTGGGGCGGAACAGTCGCCGTATGAAAAGCCGGTGATACATTCAGGGAGGGTGAGCGTCATGCGGACACCTCCCCGATGACCCAAATCAAAAGATTAAAAGTCGTCAATACAAGCGTGCCGGAGAGCGCGAGGTAGCTCCACAAGACACGCTTTCCGGACTTGGCTCGTCGTACACCATCCATCAAAATCAGGAAACTCGTCCCGAATGAGACGAACGCCAACGCTGCAAACGAAGTGGGTCGGTCGAGCGTGGGAAACGCATCGATCACAAAATACAGCCCAAAGGTGAGCAAGCCTAAACAAGCCATGAGGAAAAGCGGGAAGAAACGCATAAAACACAACCTTTTCCATTTTCTCTCATCGTATCATGTGGGGTTGTCGAGCGTATACGTGAATCAGAGTTGCTTCGTCGTGATTTTTACGGGCTCGCCACCGAACTTCTCGTACGCCTCGTCCATATTTTTCGTGTATAGCTCGATCACGTTCTTGCTCGGGTCTTTGAAGTAGGCCGAGCGCTCTTTACCGTTGACCGTCTCGTCCTCGTCCCACGTCCGGAGTTTCGTCGGGATGTTTGACGCCTCTAACACTTCGAGCGTTTGGTCGAACGACTCCATCGGAACGAAAAATGCGCAGTGGACGTGGGCGCCGCCTTCATCATAGAGCGTGTCCCACTCGGTCACGTCCTCTTGGCGATTCGATTCTTCTTCTGACGTGAAATCTCGTTTCAGCCAAAGGCCGAGGCGCGTATTCCCACCGACATAGAGCCACGTCGCCCAAGGTTCGTCCGCGTGCTCCTGTGCCTCGCTCGGCTCGGCATCATCACCGACCCATTGTTCGACGACGGGCAGTCCGAGCTTGCCGTGCCAAAAATCGACGGCCTCGGTCATGTCGGTCACTTCTAACACGAGTTCACACAGGCCACTGATTGGAATACGGTTCATCATACATAATCCCTCCTTCATAGGTTCACTCGAACAGTTCCCGCTTTGATTCGACGAAAAACGTGCATAGCCGTCCGAGTGTTCGGGAAATGGATTAGCAATGTGAGAGGGGAGAAATCATATGCGGATGTTTAGTTTGGTCAGCGTCGTTATTTTTTTCATCATCGAATGGTTCATGCTCGGTCGTCTGTTCATCGAAGTCGATAATCGTCTCGCGACGGGCGAGTGGACGAATAATCTCTTGTTCCGGGTCGTCGTCGAGTCGGAACGGGCGACGACCGTGCTGTTACTCCTGTTTGCGACATTTTTTGTGATCGGTGTCGTCATGCATTGGGTATTGTCGGCGAACAAGTCCTGGTCCGTGACGTTTGGTGCGGTCGGGGTGGCGTGGGTCGTCCCGGCCCTGCTTGCCCTCGTGGCTTGGTTCATCCCGAACCCGTACGTCCAGCTAGGGATCATCGTGTTGCAGCTGTCGTTCATCCCGCTCGTCCCGTTCGTCGGACAGACGGTACGGCTCGGTCACGTCGTGTTGAACTGGGGCGTCCACGTCATCGCCGCGGGACTTGTGCTGTTGATTCAGCGACCATCGCTTGAGCAACTGTTTCGTGTCGAGCGGACCGAGCTGTTCGAGCGGCTCGAAGGTTATGTTAATTCGGGGGAGCTGGAACGGTTCGAACGACTGCTTGAAACCGTGGACTTGGAGCAACTTGAGCGCATCTTGAACCGAATCGATGTCGATCAGCTGATTCGGATTCTTGAACGTGTCGACCTCGACCAGCTCGAGCGCATCCTCAACCTGTTCAGTTAGGCGATTTGTCCTACCGTTCAAACTCGGGCTATAATGGGGGATGGAAAACTAGCTGGAGGTGGCTCGAATGATGGCAGCACCTTACGAGTTGACAGGAAAAGTCATCCGCGTCCTGTTTCAATCGGAAGAAGAAGCGCACACGATCGCGCTCGTACGTATAAAAGAAAAGAACTTTGAGACAGACGAGACCGAGATGGTCATCGCCGGTGTCGGCGTCGGCATCGAGAAAGGCGAGACGTATAAAGCGCACGGGCGTCTCGTCGACCATCCCCGATTCGGGAAACAGATGAAAGCGGAATGGATCCGCCGTGTCGTCCCGATGACAAAACGCGCGGCCGTCCGGTTTTTGACGAATGGCTCTTTCCCGGGAATCGGGCAAAAGACGGCCCAAAAGATTGCTGACGCACTCGGAGACGACTGCATCGACCAAATCGTCAAGCATCCGAGTATCTTGTCGAACGTCGACGGCTTGAAAGAAAAGCAGGCCCGTGTCATCACCGAACGGTTGAACATCTTGTATGGGGTCGATCAGTTGCTGTTGTTTTTGGCGCCGTTCGACGTCACACCACGACTCGCCTCGAAGATTCATAAAGAGTATGAAGGTCGGGCGATGGAGACGATCGAGAAAAATCCATACGCCCTCATGTATGACGTTCAAGGCATCGGCTTTAAGACGGCCGACGCCATCGCCGCCCATTTCGGGATTCAAGGGATTCACCCGGAACGGATCGCGGCGGCCGTGTTGTACGTGCTCGAGCTCGAGCAAGGGAACGGGCACTTGTTCGTCACGGCCGATCAGCTCGCGAATGAGATGCCGCGCATCATCGGCGGCGACCCGGGCGAGGCGCTCGTCTCGGCGCTCGAGACGCTCGCGAACGATGAACGTGTCATCGTCGAGGACGGGGTCGTCTATCATCCACGCGTGTACCGGGCCGAACAAAAAGCGGCCGAGGAACTCGCGCGCATCATGTCGACATCGACGACGGAAGACGTCGATATGACGACGATCTTTGATGCGGTCGGTCGCGTCGAGGAGATGTTCTCGATCGAGTATGCCAAGCAACAACGAGAGGCGATCGAACTTGCCTTGAAGTCGCCGCTCATGGTGCTGACAGGCGGACCCGGGACCGGTAAAACGACCGTCGTCCGCGGTATCATCCACGCGCTCAGCGACGTGTTCGACTGGAAGCTTGAACCGGTACAGAACCAACCGTTCCCGTTCGTGCTCGCCGCACCGACCGGCCGGGCCGCGAAACGGCTCAGTGAGTCGACGGGCTTGCCGGCCTCGACGATTCACCGTCTCTTAAAGTTTGATGGCAGCTCGTTCCAAGTCGATGACACGAATCCGCTCGTCGGAAAAGTGCTCATCGTCGACGAGGCGTCGATGATTGATATCTTCTTGTTCCGCAGCCTGCTTCGGGCCGTGCCGAACGGGATGAAAATCCTCTTCGTCGGTGACCGGGATCAATTGCCTTCGGTCGGACCGGGCCAAGTGCTCGCCGATTTGATGGCGACCGACGGGATTCCCGTCGTCCGGCTCGATGTCGTCCATCGGCAGGCGTCCGAGTCGAGCATCCTTCGTCTGGCGCACGCGCTCAACGCGAAACAGATGCCGGACGATTTGCTCGCGGCACTGCCGGACCGTCGCTTTTATACGGCCAACCAAGAGACG
The DNA here is from genome assembly GCF_018617975.1 of Exiguobacterium sp. s21. Classification (NCBI taxonomy): domain Bacteria; kingdom Bacillati; phylum Bacillota; class Bacilli; order Caryophanales; genus Exiguobacterium; species Exiguobacterium sp. s21. The sequence continues at coordinate 127,303 of NZ_JACSLF010000002.1, forward strand.
GCACTCCGGGCGATCTGTCAAATGGCCGGGGCCGCGCTGCGAAAAGGTTATTCCCCATTCGATATCCAAGTGCTCGCACCGACGTACCGTGGGGTGTGCGGCATCGACGGATTGAACGAGGCGCTCCAAAACGTGTTCAATCCGAAATCGGCGGCCCGGGAAGTGAAACACGGCAACCGGACGTACCGAAACGGGGATAAAGTGCTCCAACTCGTCAATAACGCCGAGGAGAACGTTTATAACGGCGATATCGGTGAAATCACGAACATTTTCTATGCGAAAGAAAACGTCGACAAGGTCGACAAAATCTATATCCGCTTCGATCAGACCGAGGTCGAGTATAACCGGAGCGAATGGGACCAGTTCACCCACGCCTATGCCATCACCATCCATAAGTCACAAGGGTCCGAGTTCCCGATCGTGCTCATGCCCGTCTTCTTCAACGGCGGCTTCCGCTCGTCGCGCAACTTGATTTATACGGCCGTCACCCGGGCGAAGAAGAGTTTGCTCTTGTTCGGGGACGTCCGTGCGCTCGAGGCGGCGACGCGAGAAGAAGAGCCGGTGCGGCGGACGAAACTCGTCGAGCGGCTAGGCGGCAAGTCTTGACGTCTCCCGATTGACGTGTGATAATGACGAATAGAAAACTGAAACGATTAAAGACGATGAAGGAAATGAGTACGTCGTAACCGCCTCACCAGAGACATCTTCCTAGGCTGTGAGAAGATGGGGGTCCGGTCGACCGAAGCTAGTCTGGAGTCCCCACTCACCCTGGGCGCCTCATCCGCGTTATCGGATGTTCGAGGCACGGCTTTGCCGTGCGAACGAGGGTGGTACCACGAAGCGATGCTTTCGTCCCTTTCCACAGGGATGAGCATCGCTTTTTTTCGTTTCGTTTAAACTGAAGGAGGAATTGTTGATGAAACCGCTCAAACCATTAACTGGCGCACAGATTCGCCAAATGTATTTAGATTTCTTCAAATCGAAAGGACACAGTGTCGAGCCGAGTGCCTCACTCGTACCGGTCGAAGATCCGACGCTTCTTTGGATCAACTCAGGCGTCGCGACGCTCAAAAAATACTTTGACGGCCGTGTCATTCCAGCCAACCCGCGCATCGTCAACGCGCAGAAGTCGATTCGGACAAACGATATCGAGAACGTCGGGAAGACGGCGCGTCACCATACGTTCTTCGAAATGCTCGGGAACTTCTCGGTCGGTGATTACTTCCGCGAAGACGCGATCAAATGGGGCTGGGAACTTCTGACGAGCGACGAATGGTACGGGCTCGACCCGGATCGCTTGTCGGTGACGATTCACCCGGAAGATGAAGAAGCGAAACAACTTTGGCTCGCACTCGGCGTGCCGGCCGACCGCATCATCCCACTCGAAGAGAACTTCTGGGAAATCGGGGAAGGCCCGTCTGGCCCGAACACAGAAATCTTTTTCGATCGCGGACCTGCGTTCGGCGACGACCCGACCGATCCAGAACTATACCCGGGCGGCGAGAACGAGCGTTACCTTGAAATTTGGAACATCGTTTTCAGTCAGTTCAACCATGACGGGCACGGCAACTATACCGAGCTCCCACGGAAAAACATTGATACAGGGATGGGTCTCGAGCGGATGGCGAGCGTCATGCAAGACGTACCGACGAACTTCGACACGGACTTGTTCATGCCAATCATCCGCGAGACAGAGAAAATCAGCGGCGAGACGTACCGCACCGACAGCAGCAAAGATGTGGCGTTCAAAGTCATCGCTGACCACATCCGCACCGTCTCGTTCGCGATCGGCGACGGGGCGCTCCCATCGAACGAAGGCCGTGGCTACGTGCTTCGTCGTTTGCTTCGCCGTGCCGTCCGCTATGCGAAGATGCTCGGCATCGAGCGTCCGTTCATGTATGAGCTCGTCGACGTCGTCGGCGACATCATGGTCGACTTCTACCCTGAAGTCCGTGAGAAGAAAGACTTCATCAAGAAAGTCGTCAAGAATGAAGAAGAGCGTTTCCACGAGACGCTTCATGACGGTCTTGCTATCTTGAACGAAGTCGCGAAAGCACAAAAAGCGGCCGGTTCGAACGTCATCAGCGGTGAAGATGCGTTCCGTCTCTACGATACGTACGGTTTCCCGCTCGAGTTGACGATCGAGTACGCCGAAGACCACAAATTGACGGTCGACGAGGATGGATTCAAACAAGCGATGAACGCTCAGCGTGAACGCGCTCGGACTGCCCGTGCCGACGTTGAGTCGATGCAAATCCAGTCAGGCGTTCTTGCGGAAATTACGCTTCCATCATCATTCGTCGGGTACACGAACCTCGGAACTGAAGCGAAAATCATCAGCTTGATTCATGATGGAGAGCTCGTTGACGTCGTCGCGGCAGGGGAAGAAGCACAAGTCATCCTCGATCAGACGCCATTCTACGCTGAGAGCGGCGGTCAAATCGGCGATAAAGGACAAATCGTCGGGTCGGACTTCGTCCTTCACGTGAAAGACGTCTCGAAAGCGCCGAATGGCCAAAACTTGCATACGGTCACGGTCACGTCAGGTGTCGCCAAGGCAGAAGTCGCGGTGACGGCTACGGTCGATCAAAGCTCGCGTCAAGCGATCATCAAAAACCACACAGCGACGCACTTGTTGCATCGCGCGTTGAAAGACACGCTCGGTGAGCACGTCAACCAAGCAGGTTCGCTCGTGACACCAGACCGTCTTCGCTTTGACTTCTCGCACTTCGGCCAAGTGACGGCTGAAGAGCTCCAATCGATTGAACGTCAAGTGAACGAACGCATCTGGGCGTCAATCGCTGTCGATATCGAAGAAATGAACATCGCCGATGCGAAAGCGAAAGGTGCGATGGCGCTCTTCGGTGAGAAGTACGGGGATGTCGTCCGCGTCGTCGCTGCCGGTGACTCGGTCGAACTTTGCGGTGGTTGCCACGTCGGCAACACGGCGGAAATCGGTCTCTTCAAAATCTTGTCGGAATCAGGAATCGGAGCCGGTACACGTCGCATCGAGGCGGTCACAGGAGCTGGTGCTTACGAAGTGATGAACCAGCACATCGAGACGCTCGAGACGGCAGCGAAACTGCTCAAGACAAAACCGCTTGAAGTGCCGACGCGTGTCCAAGCGCTTCAAACTGAAATGAAAGAACTTGAACGCGCGAGCGAATCGCTCAAAGCGAAACTCGCCAACATCGAAGCATCGTCACTCACAGACGCCATCGAGACGTTCGGTGATGTCCAATTGATCGCTAAGCGCGTCGACGGACAAGATATGGACGCGCTGCGTGGCATGGTCGACGAATTGAAAGGCAAGCTCGGCTCGGCCGTCATCTTGCTCGGCTCGGCGAACGGCGACAAGGTCAACCTCGTCGCAGGTGTGACGAAAGACTTGAACGACCGTGGCTTCCATGCCGGGAAATTGATCAAAGAAGTGGCGACACGTTGTGGCGGAGGCGGCGGAGGCCGTCCTGACATGGCGCAAGCCGGAGGCCGTGATGCGACAAAACTGGATGAAGCATTGAAGTTTGCTTCACATTACGTTCAATCACTGGCATAATAGAGTGTGAAGTGCAAACGGAAAGAGGTGGATTCTTGTGAGCCAAATGGATCGCACGATGCAATTCAATTTTCCAGAAGATGATAATCGAGCCAACACTCGGGAGACACTGATCACGGTGTATCAAGCACTCGAGGAGAAAGGCTACCAACCGATCAATCAAATCGTCGGATACTTGTTGTCAGGTGACCCTGCCTACATCCCGCGTCATAACGATGCGCGAAACTTAATTCGCAAAATCGAACGAGATGAGCTGCTCGAAGAGCTGGTCAAATCGTATTTGAACGATCGTAGAGAGGATTAATATGAAGCGAGTCATGGGGCTCGATGTCGGTTCGAAGACGATTGGGGTCGCCGTGAGCGACCTCATGGGATGGACGGCGCAAGGTGTGGAGACGGTCTACTGGACCGAGCCGGACTTTGAGGAAGCTGTCCGTCTGCTTCAACCGATTATTGAGCAGTACGATGTGAAAGAAGTCGTTGTCGGCCTCCCGAAGAACATGAACGCGACAATCGGACCTCGGGGCGAGGCGTCACAGGCGTTTGCCGCGGCCCTCACCGAAGCGACCGGTTTGCCGACAGTTCTCGTCGACGAGCGTTTGACGACGATGCAAGCGGAGCGGATGCTCATTTCAGCAGACGTCAGCCGAAAAAAGAGAAAGGCCGTCATCGATAAGATGGCAGCCGTCATGATTTTACAAAATTACCTGGATCGTGCAGGCAAATAAGGAGGAATTACTCATGGCAGAAATCCGTCGTGAAGAAGAAATGTACCGTATTCCAGACGAAAATGGAGACGAGCATTTATTTGCAGAAATTTTCCGGATGACGAGCGACCGCTCGAAGAAGACGTTTGTCGTTCTTGAGCCGGTCGGCAATCCAGAAACAGAAGACGAAGATGACGACACAATCGAAGTGTACGCGTTTGAAATCGAAGAACTTGAAGATGGCGAGTTCATCTTGAAGCTCGTCGAAGACGATGATGACTTCGAGGAAGTCATGGAAGCGTTCGATATCGTCAATGACGAAGTTGGTTTAGACTAATACGTGGACGGGCGACTAGGGGAAACCCTCGTCGCCCATCTTCATAACAGAAGAACAGGGGAGAAATGCGCATGAACCATCCATCGATGTTTGATGAGAAGCGTGCACGTAACCGGATTGTTCGGCGAATTACGGTTATCATCCTTGCTGTCTTTCTTCTAGTGATCGCCACAGGTGCCGCGGTATCTTATGCGTTCGTGAAACGATCGCTCGAACCCGTTGACCCAGCTTCGACCGAAACGGTCGAGGTCGAGGTTCCGCTCGGTGCAGGTTCTGGTTACATTGGCGAACTACTCGAAGAGAATGGCCTCGTGAGGAATAGCACGATTTTCCGTTTTTACACACGGTTTAAAAATGAATCATCGTTCCAAGCGGGGACGTATACGTTGTCTCCGTCACAATCACTTGACGAGTTGATCGCCACGTTGAAGACGGGGAAAGTCATCGTCGTCCCGGATATCAAATTGGTGATCCCGGAAGGTTTTACGATCGACCAAGTCATCTCGCGTCTCGCAAAACAGGCTGATATTCCGAAAGAAGAGATTTCGGACCAACTGAGCGACGAGGAGTATATCCGCTCGCTCGTCAATGAGCATGAGATGCTGACGGACGAAGTGCTCGCCGACGGAATTTATCACCCGCTCGAAGGTTACTTGTTCCCGGCAACGTATGAGTTCGATAAAGGTGTGACGCTCACTCAGATCATCGATGAGATGCTCAAGCCGACCGAACAGCTCTATCTCGAATACGGCGATGCGGTCGAAGCGTCGGGACGCACGTTCCATGAGACGTTATCGCTCGCCTCGATCGTTGAGAAAGAAGCGGTCTCGACGGAAGACCGTCAAGAGATCGCGGGTGTGTTTGAGAACCGTCTGGCCGATGGCATGAAGTTGCAGTCCGACCCGACCGTCTGGTATGGTACCGGGGAGACTTCGATTTTCACATCGTTCAACGATCTCCAAAACGATTCACTTTATAACACATACCGCTACGAAGGGATCCCAATCGGACCAATCGCTGCGGTCAGTCGTGACGCATTCGTCGCCACGCTCAATCCGAACGATACGGATAACGTTTATTTCTACGCCCGACCACCGCGTGAAGGATTCCCGAACGGGGAAGTCTTGTTCGAAGTGGAGTACGAGGCGCACCAACAGAACGTCAACAAGTATCGTCCAGAATGGGAAGCGTTCGAAGAAGCAAACAACAATTGACGGATATGCGACCGGAAGCCTTGGCTTCCGGTCGTTTGAATGATTAGAGAGGTGTACGACGTGGAACATTCATCCTATGAAGGTTACGTGGAGAACTTGGTCACGCCCCGGTCGCCGTTATTGGCGGAGATGGAGGCGTTCGCCCGAGAACATCACGTGCCAATCATGGACTTGACCGGATCTGAAGTGTTGCTGTCGCTTCTCGCGATGCAACGTCCGAAACGGATCCTTGAGGTCGGTACGGCAATCGGATACAGTGCGATTCGAATGGCTGAACTGTTGCCGGACGCGGAAATCGTCACGATCGAACGAAACGCACGACGTCACGAAGAGGCACTCGGCTTTATCGGACGCTCGGACGTATCGGACCGAATCACTGTCATTCATGGTGATGCGGTGGAGTTGATCGGGACGATTGAAGGAGAATTCGATGCGGTCTTTATCGACGCGGCCAAAGGTCAGTATCAAAAATTCTTTGATGGGTATGGCGCTTTAGTACCAATTGGTGGTACGATTTACAGCGATAATTTATTTTTACGAGGGGACGTCCTGCTCGAGGATGTGTCAGTGCTTGACCGTCGACGCCGCCGGCTTGTTCGTCTCGTAAAAGAGTTTACTGAGCAATTGATGGCACGGACCGATTATCATACTGCAATTTTGCCCCTTGGTGATGGCCTAGCAATCAGTCGTAAATTACGATGAGGAGGACTTAACTTTGATGCAACATAAACCCGTCATTATCGGCGTGGCCGGGGGGACCGGATCAGGTAAGACGACCGTGGCCCGCGCGCTCGTGGATGCGTTCAAAGGACAATCGGTCGTCATGATCGAGCAAGACGCGTATTATAAAGACCAGTCAGAGATGACGATGGAAGAACGATATAAGACGAACTATGACCACCCGTTCGCATTCGATAACGATCTTTTGATCGAGCATATCAAGCAGTTACAAGAGCACAAGGCCATCGAGAAACCGGTGTATGACTATGCGGCGCACACGCGCTCGGACAAGACGATCTTGATCGAGCCGGTCGACGTCGTCATCGTCGAAGGTATTTTGGCGCTCGAGGACGATCGTCTGCGTGACTTGATGGACATTAAAGTGTTCGTCGACACGGATGCGGACGTCCGCATCCTACGCCGGATGCAGCGCGATCTCAATGAGCGGGGCCGGTCAATCGACTCGGTTGTCGCCCAGTATACGAACGTCGTCCGGCCGATGCATCTTCAATTTTGTGAGCCGACGAAACGCTACGCGGATATCATCGTCCCTGAAGGCGGAGAGAACTTTGTCGCCATCGATTTGCTCGTGACGAAGATTCGCTGGGTGCTGACAGAACGTAACCGCGCGTAAGGGAAATAAATCGTTTTCAATGTGAACTACTCACCACTTGCTTGTTTCGCAACTTGAAGTGGGAGTTTCTTGGGAAGACCGTGCTTTTACTAGCCGCGGTTATGGACCAAGCTCGTCGGGCAGTCCCTGCCCTGAGGTGTTCCGGTCGGCGAGGCGCAACAGGTTGAGGCTCGCGTTGACGTCGCGGTCGTGGTGTGCGCCGCATGCGCCGCATGTCCACTCCCGGATGTCTAGGCCCTTCCTGCCGTCGTTCTCGCCACAGTTCGAACAGAGTTGGGTCGAGGCGAACCACGGGTCGGCCTTGATCAGCGTCCGCCCGTAGAACTTACATTTATATTCGAGTTGTCGGACGAACTCGCCCCATCCGGCGTCCCCGATCGATTTCGCCAGGCGGCGGTCTTTCATCATCTCTCTGGGCTTCAGCGTCTCGACCACGACGACTTGGTTCTCATCGACGATGCGTCGCGACAGCTTATGGAGGAAGTCGTGCCGTCGGTTTTTGACCTGTTCGTGTCTCTTCGCGAGGAGGAGCCGCGCTTTCTCACGGTTCTTGCTGCCGGGCTTCTTGCGGGCGAGGGCGCGCTGCGCTTGTTTGAGCCGCGCCTCGGCCTGTCGCAGGTTGCGCGGGTTCGCAATCTTCTCCGTGACGAGATCGTCGTTCGTCATGACGGCGAAGTGCCCGAGGCCGAGGTCGATCCCGACCTTGTGCTCGGCGGGGACCCACGGCTCGTCGTCCTGTTCGACGAGGAGCGACACGAAGAACCTGCCCGTCCGTGTCATCGACACGGTCGCAGACCGGATCTCCCCGTCGAAACTGCGGTGCTGTGTGAACCGGATGAACCCGACCTTCGGCAGACGGACTTTTCCCGCCTCGATGCGGATCGTGCCGTGCTGGTTGTTCGTCGTGTAGGAGGCGCGCGCCTTCCGTCTCGACTTGAACACCGGGAAGCCGGCCGTCCCTGCGAAGAATTTTACGAACGCCGCGTCGAGGTGCAGCTTCGCGTTCGCGAGCGCGAGGCTGTCCGCCTCACAAAGGAACGGGAACAGTGGCTTGTAGGAGGCGGGTGTCGGCGATTTCCGTCTCGGCCCACCGCCCGCCTTCGCCTCCTCGTGAATGGTGATACGGTCCTCGAGCAGCTTGTTGTAGATGAACCGGGCGCAGCCGATCGTCCGGATCAGGAACTCGGCCTGTGCCGCCGTCGGGTGGAGCCGGTATTTGTAGCCCTTCAGCATGTCCGTCCCTCCTTTGGGCGGTGTCAGGATGAGTCTCGTCCCATTCCGATACCCGCGGTGGGGGCGAGAGAATCTGACAGAATCACGAACCTTTGTTCGTTATATCTGTCACAGGGATATCCAAAGAATTTGCAAGCAGGCGGTTCATCTTCCACCTACGCTGGGCCTTCCCTCTTCGACGTTTAGAGGTGGGAGAATTCTCGCCAAATTTAGTTAAAAGAGCTTTGACACTCTCACCATTGAAACCGTGGGATTCTGAAGTGCTTGTGCGAACGCAGTTCATTTTTGTTTTGTTCAAGCCTTCAAATGAGAGTGTGCCATCACCTCTACCGAGATAGACTCTATAGGTCCCCAGGTTGGTGGACTGTGACCATCTACCACAGGTCGTTACAGGTGTGCCTACTTGATGTTTTAGCGTCTTTAGCATGACGACAAGCATCGTATCATCGGTCTGCTGCCGGACTCGATTTTAAAGGTCGGTGGACAAAGGTGTTTTAGAGACTTGTATGTGTCTATGCGATAGATTTAACCGAATGTCGGATATGGAGAACGTCCGAACTCACGTTTATCCCATGTTTAAAAACGGGATGTGTCGGATATGGGCTTTCCCGTTCGTAAATTCTGTAATATACTAGGAGACAATGAAGGAGTGACAGAAATGGCTGAAAAACAACATTACATGACGTTAGACGGAAAAGCGAAAATCGAAAATGAATTGAACGAACTGAAGACGGTGCGCCGTAAAGAAGTCGTTGAGAATATTAAGATTGCCCGCGATTTCGGAGACTTGTCTGAGAACGCTGAGTACGATGCAGCGAAAGAAGAGCAGGCAATGGTCGAAGGACGGATTGCTCAACTCGAAGAGATGCTTCGTAACGCAGTCATCATCCAAGACGATGTGGCTGATAACTCGATGGTCGCAATCGGAAAGACCGTGACGTTCTTCATTCAAGAAGATAACGAGAATGAAACGTACACAATCGTCGGTGGCGCAGAGGCTGACCCGTTCACAGGAAAAATCTCGAACGAATCACCGATTGCGAAAGCACTTCTCGGCCGTACGGTCGGAGATGTCGTCAACGTGCAAACGCCGGGCGGCGACATGGTCGTCGAAATCAAAGAAATCAAGTAACACAAACGAGCGACTTCCGCATGGATGTCGCTCTCTTTCTGAGGAGGCAATTATCATGAAAATCGGAATCATTGGAGCGATGGAAGAAGAAGTGAACTTGCTCCGCAACGAATTGACAGAACGGACAGACACAGAGATCGCCAACTATCACTTCTATGAAGGATACCTCGGCAACGTCGAAGTCGTCATTTTAAAGTCAGGCATCGGGAAAGTGAATGCGGCCATCGGTACGACGCTTCTCATTGACAAGTTCAAACCGGATGTCGTCATCAATACCGGTTCGGCGGGCGGCTTTAAAAAAGGAATGAAAGTCGGAGACGTCGTCGTCTCGACCGAAGTCCGTCATCACGATGTCGATGTGACCGCGTTCGGCTACGAGTACGGGCAAGTGCCAGGCATGCCGGCAGCGTACACGGCTGACGCTCATTTGATGGATGTCTGTAAAGAAGTGATTGAGAGCCTCCATGATGTGAACGTCCACACGGGCCTCATCGTGACAGGTGACTCGTTCATCAACGACTCGAAACGTGTTGCCGACATCCTCGGTCGTTTCGAAGGTGTCGCGGCTGTCGAGATGGAAGCCGCTCCGATCGCACAGACGTGCTACCAGTTCGGGATTCCGTTCGTCGTGACCCGTTCGATTTCGGACAGCGCCGACGAGGAAGCAAACTTGTCGTTCGATGAATTTTTAGAAACGGCATCCATCAATTCGGCAAAAATGGTCATGGCCGTCACGAAACGACTCGGTCAAAGTGAATAATCGAGAGGGATGCGTTGACATCCCTTTTTTATTCCCTTATATTAGTACCAGATACTAAGAATAGGGGTCATCACTATGAACATTGGAATCATTGGGATTGGTTCGTTCCTTCCGGAGCACCGGGTCACGAACATCGATTTGGAAAAACGAATGGATACGAGCGACGAATGGATTCGGACCCGGACCGGGATCGAGGCGCGCCATTTGGCAGACGCTGATTTGAGCGTTGCCGATATGGCCACAAAGGCTGCCGAACGGGCGCTTCAAAGTGCGGGTGTGTCGATTGAAGATATCGACGCGATCATTTGCGCGACGGCGACGGCGCCATCATTCCCAGCGACGGCTTGTCTCGTGCAAGCCAACCTTGGGGCAAAGCAAGCGGTCGCCTTCGACGTTAGCGCCGCCTGTAGCGGCTTCATCTTCGCGATGGATACGGCGAAGAGCATGATGCTCGCGAAAGGGTTGAAGCGCACACTCGTCATCGGAGCTGAGAAGATGGGCAACTTGATCGATTGGGACGACCGTTCGACCGCCGTCTTGTTCGGTGACGGGGCAGGTGCCGTCGTTCTCGGCGAAGACGAGGTGGCCGCCATCGAGTCGGTCATTCTCGGAAGTGACGGAACCGGCGGAAAGTTCTTATATGAGAATGAAGAAGGTAAGATTGTCATGAACGGTCGTGAAGTGTTCAAATTCGCCGTCCGTAAGATGCCTGACATCGTCTTAGAGGCGTTGCAAGGGGCCGGGAAGACGATTGAAGACCTCGACGTCCTCGTGCCGCACCAGGCTAACCGTCGTATCATTGACGCAGCGATTGAACGGTTAGGGATTGACGAAGCAAAAGTTGTCGTCACGATTCAAGACCATGCGAACACGTCAGCTGCTTCAATTCCACTTGCTTTGGCCGAAGCGGTCAAGCAACGGAAAATCTCAAACGGTCAAACGATCGTCGTCGCCGGCTTCGGCGCCGGGCTCACATGGGGAGCGAGCTGTTTAACATGGAATAACGCTAACATCACGGAGGAGATTAACGCATGAAACGAGTAGTCATCACAGGATTAGGAGTCGTTTCCCCACTAGGGAACGACGTTACGGCAATGTGGGAGCGACTGTTGAACGGGGAAAATGCAGTCGATACGTTAACAAAGATTGATATTAGCCAGTATCCGGCGAAAGTCGGGGCGGAAGTAAAGGAATGGAACATCGATCATTTGGTCGAACCGAAGGAAGCGCGCAAGATGGATTCATTCATTCAATATTCGATTCTTGCGGCTGACGCTGCGCATCGGGATAGCGGTCTAGATGTGAAAGCAATCGCGGACGATGTCGGGATTTGGATCGGAAGCGGGATCGGTGGTGTCGAAACGATCGACAAACAAGCGAGCATCTTGCATGAACGGGGACCACGTCGCATCAGCCCATTCTTCATCCCGATGATGATTCCAAACATGGCGAGCGGTCAAGTTTCGATTTACCTCGGAGCAAAAGGGCCGAGCAACTGCTCGGTCACAGCTTGTGCGTCTGGAACGAACTCAATTGGTGAGGCGTTTAAAGTCATCCAACGTGGTGATGCCCTCGCGATGTTCGCAGGTGGGGCCGAAGCACCAATCACGCCGCTCTCATTCTCAGGATTCTGTGCCAACAAGGCACTATCGACGAATCCAGACCCGAACACGGCATGCCGCCCGTTCGATCAGAACCGTGACGGCTTCATCATGGGTGAAGGCGCGGGCGTGCTCGTTCTCGAGGAATATGAGCATGCGAAAGCGCGCGGAGCCAAAATGTATGCGGAGGTCGTCGGGTATGGCATGAGTTCGGACGCTTATCACATCACGGCGCCGTCACCTGAGGCAGAAGGTGGATCAAAAGCGATGAACGAGGCGCTTCGTGACGCGGGAATTCGTCCAGAAGACGTTCAATACATCAACGCACACGGGACGAGCACACCACTCAACGACATGCTCGAGACGAAAGCGATCCACAACGTCTTCGGTGACCACGCGCACAACTTGGCCGTCAACTCATCTAAATCGATGATCGGGCACTTGCTCGGCGCAGCCGGCGGAGTCGAGGCCGTCATCACGGCGCTATCGATTCATGAGGGACGGATTCATCCGACGATCAACTGTGAGACACCAGCTGATGATTGTGATTTAGACTATGTCCGTGACGGAAATCGGGAACTTGATATCCAGTACGCACTGAGCAACTCGCTTGGCTTCGGGGGCCACAACGCGACGCTCGCATTCGCGAAAGTGAACGACTAATAGTAGAAAAAAGTGACAAAAACGGGTAGGGTATAAGGGTTGGTCTAACAGAGAGGAGAATGCCAGATGAAACGATTTTTCATCGGTGCCGCCTTGTTGGGTTCAGTCCTTATCCTTTTTTTCGTTATTTGGTACGGACAACGAGAGCAGGCACGAGAGTTACTACCACCAGAAGAACAAATCGTGACGATCCATGGAGAGACGTTGCCGGAGCAGCCGAACACACTGCTCGCGATCGATCCGAGTTCGCAAACTGTGTTATCGCATATTTATGAAGGATTGTATCGCTTCGGAGCGGACGGTGAGATTGAACCGGGACTCGTTGAGACGATGACGCGTTCCGAGGACGGGGCGACATATACGTTTAACTTGAAGGCAAGTCAAACTGTGAATGGAAATGCGATCACGGCTGAAACGTTCGTCGAGCATTTTCGCATGCTCGCCGATGACGATACGAATTCCCCGTTCAGTTTCCTCCTCGGAGATGTATTGAACGCGAAAGCGATCAGTCTCGGGACGAAAGAACCAGAGACGCTCGGCGTGAAAGCGATTGACGAACAGACATTTGAACTGACGCTCGAGCGTCCGATGGAAGGGTTCGAGCAGATGTTAGCGATGCCGGCCTTTCTGCCGCAGACGATGATTGGGGAGTGGCAAGAACTCGACGCGAACGGACCGTTCCAAATCGAGTCAATCGACGCGGCCCAGGCGACGTTGATAAAAAACGAGGATTATTATGATGCAGATCGCGTCACGCTCGAAAAGGTTATCATCTGGGCGGATGAAGGTCTAAGTTCAGAGCCCGACGGTATTCACCCGATCCCTTACGGCACGGACGAGGGGACAATCGAATCAGTCGAAGGTAAGCTCGTTGATGTTCCGCGAAGCGGCGTCTTCTATTTAAAACCGAACGTCGACGAGTATCCGTTCGATGATGCCGATTTCCGACGCGCGCTCGCGCTCTCCTTAGATCGCGAAGCAGTGGAAGGGTCACTCGCAAGAGCCGAACGGACGACAGAACGATTGCTCGTCACCGATCAAACGAAGACGGAGCCGACGCTTGAAGGAGAGGCGGCGACACTGTTCGCAGACGTGCTTGATCGGCTCGAAGAAGAGGAAATCGAGATTGAGTTGCTCAGCTTTGTCGATGAAGAGGCGAGACAGATCGCCCAGACGATTGAAACAGAGATTGAACAACTTCCCGGTCTTCAAGTGAACGTCGTCGAGTTGCCGCTCGGTGACAAAGTTAGGAAAGAAGTCGCAGGCGATTACGCGTTGTCACTATCAGGGTGGCAACCGGACTACCCGACATTCAGTGCCTATTTGACCCAATTCGAGACAAATAACTATTTGAATTCGAGCGGATACACGGACGAAACGTTCGATCGTTTGATGGATGAGGCCCGCTCGACAGAAGTACTTGCGGACCGGAACGAGACGTATCGACAGGCGGAAAAACGGCTGTTGGAAGAAGCTGTCGTTATCCCAATCTACCAAGCTGGAAGATCTTTCGCAGTCGATTCCAAATATGCGGAAATCGGTTTTCCGGTCATCGGTCCTTCGTACGTCCTAACTTTTTCTAAAGTTTATGAAAAATGAGCTAAAAGCCCGTCTCCCTAGGCGGGCTTTTAGCCTATAATAAAAATTTTTTAGAAAAATTAAAATAAACACTTTGCAAAATTATCAGAATATTGTATTATTGCTTCAACGGGATTGTGGTAGCAAATTTTGTAAAGTGAGATATCTGAATTTTCTACCATCGTTCATTTCGTTAAACCGAAAAAAATCAGGGGGTCATCGCAATGAATAAGAAAAAAGGTTTTGCTTTAGCAACGTCGGTAACGCTTCTATCTAGCGCGTTCCTAGCAGCATGCTCAGGTGGGGAAGAAGATACAACGTCAACGGATAAAGGGACAGGATCAGAAGGAAGTGCAGATGAAGCGCAAGTCCTCAACTTGCTCGATAGTTCTGACATCCCTTCACTTAACCCAACACTCGCGACAGACTCGGTTTCGTTCAACGTGTTGAACAACGTCAACGAAGGTCTTTACCGTATGGATAAAGATGACAACCCGACACCGGGAATCGCAGAATCACACGAAGTTTCTGAAGACGGAAAAACGTACACGTTCAAACTCCGTGAAGGCGCAACTTGGTCTAACGGCGAGCCTGTAACAGCGAACGACTTCGAATACGCTTGGAAAGAAGTGCTTAACCCGGACAACGCTTCACAATATGCTTACGTTATGTCAATCATCGAAGGTGCTGAAGCCTATAACACAGGCGAAGGCGAGCGCGACGCTGTCGGCGTCAAAGCACTTGATGAGCAGACACTTGAAGTTAAATTGACTGCACCAGCTGATTACTTCCTCGGTCTCACAAGCTTTGGCGTATTCATGCCTAAACTTGAGTCGTTCGACAAAGAGCAAGGCGAGAACTTCGGTACGTCTGCAGAGACAACGCTCTACAACGGACCGTTCAAACTCGAAAACTGGGAGCGCGAGCAAGGCTGGAAAATGGTCAAAAACGACGACTATTGGGATGCTGAAGCCGTCAAACTTGAAGAAATCAACGTTAAAGTCGTTAAAGAAGTTTCAACAGGTGTTAACTTGTACGAAAACGGCGACGTTGACCGCACTGGTTTGACTTCTGAACTCGTTGCTCAATACCAAGACAACGAAGACTTCTCGACTGTCGTTGAGCCAACACTCTTCTACCTTCAGTTCAACACTGAGGTTGAAGCGCTCGACAACCAAAACATCCGTAACGCGATTGACGCGGCATACGATAAAGCAGCGATCTCTGAAACGCTCCTTGCGAACGGTTCAGTCCCTGCGAACTACCTCGTACCAAAAGACTTCGTAACTGGACCAGACGGTAAAGACTTCCGTGAAGCGAACGGCGACATCGGCGGCTATGACGTAGATCGTGCGAAAGATCTTTGGGAAAAAGGACTTGAAGAGCTCGGTCAAGACTCTGTCGAAATCGAACTCCTCAACTATGACTCAGAATCTGCGAAGCAAATCGGTGAGTTCATCAAAGGTGAACTTGAGAAGAACCTTCCAGGGATCACGCTCACAATCAAGCAACAACCGTTCAACAACAAACTTGACCTTGAAAACAAAGGTGATTTCGAGTTGACATTCGCTGGATGGGGCCCTGACTACCAGGATCCAATGACATTCGTTGACCTCTTCGTCACTGACGGACCATACAACCGTGGTAAGTGGTCGAACGAAGAATTCGACAAGCTCATCGAATCTGCGAAATCAAGCACAGATGCTGAACAGCGTTGGGCTGACCTTCAAGCTGCAGAGAAAATCGTTCTTGAAGAGAACGCGATCTCGCCAGTTTACCAACGTGGATCGGCTCGCCTCACGAAGCCATACGTTAAAGGAATCGTTGAACACGCGTTCGGCGCTGACTACTCGTACAAGTGGGCATCTATCGAAGGCAAAGAGTAATAAGAAACAACACGCATACAAAAAAGAGACGGGGATGCCTGTCTCTTTTTTTGTGTCTTCAGTTTGACCAATCACGTTGCACGAACAAGCCGCCCTTTGCATGCAAAGGGCGGCTACTTTTTATTTCTTCACTTTGGCCCGTTTCCGGTTGAGTCCCATCGCTTTCTCGATTTTCGCGAGATTTTTGTTGGCGACGGCTTCTGCCTTTTCACGACCTGCGTCGAGGATCGCATCGAGCTCAGCTGAATCGACGAGTTCATGATAGCGATTCTGAATCGGCTCGAGCATGGCGACGACCGCTTCAGCGACATCTTGTTTGAACGTCCCGTAGTTCGAATCTTGATAATGTTCGACGAGTTCGTCGATTGGCGTATCGGTCGAGAGTGAATAAATCTCAAGCAAGTTTGAGATTCCCGGCTTGTTCTCTCGGTCGAAGCTGATGATCCCGCTCGAGTCTGTGACCGCGCTCTTGATTTTCTTGCGGATGACGTTCGGCTCATCGAGCATCGAGATGAAGCCTTTCACGTTCGCATCCGATTTCGACATCTTCTTCACCGGGTTCGTCAAACTCATGATGCGGGCGCCTTCTTTTTGAATGAGCGGCTCAGGAATCGTGAACGTCTCGTAGTATCGCTTGTTGAAGCGCTCGGCCAAGTCACGCGTCAATTCGACGTGTTGTTTTTGGTCATCACCGACCGGGACGAGTTCTGTCCCGTACAAGAGGATATCGGCCGCCATGAGCGTCGGATAGACGAACAGGCCGGCACCGATATTTTCACTGTTTTGGGATTTGTCTTTATACTGCGTCATCCGGCTCAGTTCACCCATGCCGGCGATACACGTCAACATCCATCCGAGCTGGGCGTGCGCCTTCACTTCCGACTGGACGAAAATCGTCGACTTCTCAGGGTCGAGACCACAAGCGAGATAAAGCGCCGCAAGTTTACGCGTGTTGTCCATCAACTCGACCCGGTCAAGTTGGACCGTGATCGAATGGAGATCGACGACACAGTAGAACGCTTCGTGCTCGTCTTGGAGCTCGACAAACTGTTTCATCGCCCCTAAGTAGTTACCGAGCGTCACGACGCCGGTCGGTTTAATGCCAGAAAAGATTTTTGCCATGATTGCACCTCCATAGAATATAAAAAAAACCGCGGTTCCCCGCCCGAAAAATCGGGACGAATAACCGCGGTGCCACCCAAATTTGCATGAAGCTCATGCCACTTGATCGCGTTAACGGGCGTGACCGTCTCACCATACTATCGTTCAGGTGAGCCACTCCGAAGTCCATTCGCTCGACGCTCTCCATCTACTCGCAGCAACGTAGACTCTCTGGGGGAAAGGGGGATCGAGGTACTTGTCTTCTTCATCGTGTTTCCTATTGTTCTAGCCATAGTGTAGCATATCGTCTGAAAAATCGGAAGGTCAAACGAGGGTGATAATGTAGGAGAGAATGATGCTACCGACGCCGACGTACACCCAACGCGAAGCCGAATGTTTTTGAGCGGCCCGTTCTTCCGGTGTCGCCTCTTCGTCTTCCTCGTAATCCGGGTCAATCTCTTTCAACTTGGCGCGTCGGTTACGTTTGAACCCGTACATGATGCCGTCGAATAGTCCGGACGCGCTCATTTGAGAGAACATACCGATTGCAAAGACGAGCATCCCGGCGACGAACAGACCGCCGCTCAAATGAAACAATAACGTTTCATCCTGGTAATAAGAGAGGCTCGACCAGACCGTGTAGGCAATTGTGACAATCCCCCAAACAATTAATATACTTCTAAATTTTTTCAATGTGACAAACTCCTTTCAGCTTGGATGTGCTCCATCGAGTTATCCGCCCTATGGCTCTATGATACCTGTTGCTTGGTGGAGAAGGCGAGAAGTTCGTGTTGAAAATGACGGCGGTTTATTAGGGAGTTGACAGTTTGATTAAAAATTTTTTACAATAGCCCTAACGTTTTTTCGTCGGATACAAAATGAAATATTCAGAAAATTAAAGAAAAAGTAAGATGTTATCGTCCGACGAAACGCCATGCTTCACGATTCAGAAAGGGGACATCGCAATGAAGAAAAAATCGATTTTGCTCATGATGACACTCATCTTGGCACTCGGTTCAGTGCTCGCCGCTTGCTCGACTGGCGGAGACTCTGACGGCGGTTCGTCTTCGAACGGAGAAAAAGTTCTCCGCTTGACGGACACGTCTGATATTACAACGGCTGACCCGGCGCTCGCGACGGACGCAGTCGCGTTCAACTTGATCGCCAACACGATGGAAGGTCTTTACCGTCTGGATCAAGACGGGAATGCCGTTCCTGCAATCGCCGAAGGAGAACCAGAAGTGAACGAAGACGAAACGGTCTACACGTTCACACTCCGCGACGCGGAATGGTCTAACGGCGAACCTGTCACAGCGAACGACTTCGTCTACGCTTGGCAACGCGCTGTGGATCCTGAAACAGGTTCACAATACGCGTACATCATGAACACAGTAAAAAATGCCGAAGCCATCAACACGGGTAAACTTCCTAAAGAAGATCTCGGTGTGAAGGCAATCGATGAGAAGACACTTGAAGTTACACTCGAGCGTCCAGACCCATCATTCATCTCGCTCACATCGTTCGGTACGTTCACACCGATTAACGAAGCGTTTGCGACTGAAAAAGGCGAAGACTTCTCGACGACTCCAGAAAACCACATCTACAACGGTCCATTCACATGGTCGGAGTGGGATCGCGAGCAAGGATACGTGTTGACGAAAAATGAATCGTACTGGGATGCTGAAAATGTAGCCCTAGAAAAAGTCGACGTTCGCGTTGTTAAAGATACATCGACAGTCGTCAACTTGTATGAAGCAGGAGAAGTCGACTACGCCGGCCTCTCATCTGAACAAGTTGCCGCATTCCAAGAGAACGATGACTACAGCACAGGCCTTCGATCATCTGTCGGTTACTTCAAGTTCAACCACGAAGATGAACTCTTCGCTGACATCAACGCTCGTAAAGCTGTCGCTCGTGCGGTCGACCCAACCGGGATTATCGATCAGCTGTTGAACAACGGCTCAATCGCCACGACTTCGTTCATCCCGAAAGACTTCATCAAGTATGAAGACGGCACGGATTACACGGAAGGCGTGACGCACTTTGAAACGAACGCTGACGAAGCGGCATCACTTTGGGAAGAAGCGACTGGCGGCGAAGCTGCTACAATCGAACTTCTCTCATTCGACAGCGAAGTATCGAAACAAATCTCAGAGTACATGAAAGGCCAAATCGAATCGAACTTGCCGAACGTGACCGTGAACATCTCACAACAACCGTTCAACAACAAGCTTGAGCTCGAAGCGAACGGAGAGTACCAAATGTCATTCGCCCTTTGGGGACCTGACTATCAAGATCCGCTCACAAACCTTGGCATCTTCACGTCTGACAACGGTCAAAACGACATCAACTACAAGTCTGCTGCCTACGACAAGTTGATTGATGAAGCATCTGCTGAAACAGCAATCGATGCCCGTTATGACAAATTTAAAGAAGCAGAGACGCTCTTGATCGAACAAGACCAAGCCATCATGCCGATTTACCAAGCTGGTGTCGCTTACTTGCTCCGTCCAAACGTCGAAAACTTCAACCGTCAACTATTCGGTGCTGATTACCAGTACAAATACGTCGATATCAACTAAATGAGAAGGGGGCATGCAACGTGCATGTCCCCCCTTTTATAAAAAAAAACTGGAAATGTGAGAAAATACTATTCAAATGTTTTGTTGGTAAAGTATAATGTAGTAACAGTGAAAATTCAGAATACTTTACAAACTAAGGATTCTTTAATTTTCAAGTGCTGTGCTAAGAGCCTTGAGATGACGTTTCATCTATTCTTTCAGAAAATTCCTTTCATTTCGTGAATTATAGAATAGAGACATATGTCATAGTGATGCTGTTGGTGCAAGCATAGACATTAGAAAAACAGGGGGTATTTATTTATGGGACGTTATATTCTGCAACGGCTGACTTACGGCCTCATCACGTTCTTCTTGATTGCGACGTTCACATTCTTCTTGATGGACCTGCTTCCAGGTTCGCCGTATCAGAACCAGGAGAAATTGACGGACACGCAAATTCAACTCTTGAACGATCGTTACGGACTCAATGATCCACTGCCGGTTCGTTACGCGACTTATTTAGGGAACCTTGTGCAAGGTGACCTTGGTGTGTCGTTCCGTACGGCCAACCGGCCAGTGACGGAGTTGATCATGGAGCGGATCGGTCCTTCGGCACAATTGGGTATTCAGGCATTAGTCCTTGGTACTTTCGTTGGGTTGTTGCTCGGAATCGTAGCGGCCATCCGTCACAACACGTACATCGACTATGGTTCAATGTTCGTATCGGTAATCGGGATTTCTGTCCCGTCGTTCGTCTTTGCAGCCCTCCTTCAGTACTATGTAGGGGTTAAGTTGCAGTGGTTGCCTGTCGCGTTCTGGGATTCACCGGCCCATACCATCTTGCCGACCATCTCGCTCTCCCTCGGTGTAACGGCGTCCATCGCCCGTTTCGTCCGGACTGAGATGCTAGAAGTAACCGGACAAGACTATGTCACGCTCGCCAAGGCGAAAGGGTTGACCGGGAATGCCATCGTTTGGAAACATATGGTGCGTAATGCGATGATTCCTGCCATCACCATTCTCGGACCGATGACGGCTGGCCTGTTGACAGGTACGTTCGTTATCGAAAAAATCTTTGCGGTACCTGGGCTTGGTGAATTGTTCGTTACGTCCATCACGTTGAATGACTATTCGGTCATCATGGGCACGACACTGTTCTTCTCAGCTTTGTTCATTATTATCATTTTGCTTGTCGACTTGCTCTACGGAGTCGTTGACCCACGTATTCGTCTTGGGGGGGATAACTGATGATTGAAAATAAAAAGAATTTCGAGCAGTTCGACCAAGACATGTTCCAACGTGTCGAAATGAATGAACAGCTCGGTGAACGGATCGCCGGTAAAAGTTTAAACTTCTGGCAAGACGCTTGGATGCGCTTAAAGAAAAACAAGGCCGCCATCCTCTCGTTGTCAGTCATTGTCATTCTTGTCTTACTTGCGCTATTCGGTCCGATGCTTTCAGGCCGTGACGCATATGAACAAAACATCTCACAAGCCAAACTCCCACCTAAAGTCACTGGACTTGAATGGGCTGGATTTGATGGGATGGCCAACCTCGGTGGGCGCGACATTAATTTTTATGAACAGAAAAATGTTGAAGAGAACTTCTGGTTCGGTACAGACTATCTCGGCCGTGATCTTTGGTCACGTGTTTGGGAAGGGACACGCATCTCGCTCTTCATCGGTTTGATGGCCGCCATCATCGATACGGTCATCGGTGTCGCTTACGGTGGAATCTCGGCTTACTTCGGTGGCCGCACGGATAACATCATGCAGCGGATCGTTGAAATTTTGACAGGTGTGCCGAACTTAATTTTGATCATCTTGTTCATCTTGATTTTTGACCCAGGGGTGTTCACCATCATCCTCGCGATGACGATCACCGGTTGGATCGGGATGAGTCGACTCGTCCGCGGTCAAATCTTGAAACTCAAAAACCAAGAGTTCGTCTTGGCAGCCCGTACACTCGGTGCTTCAAGTAACCGTTTGATTTTCAAACACTTGATCCCGAACACGCTCGGTGCCATCATCATCACACTCATGTTCACGATTCCATCTGCCATCTTCTTCGAGGCATTCCTCAGTTTCATCGGAATCGGACTTCAACCGCCGCAAGCTTCACTTGGTACGTTGATCAACGACGGATACAAAGAGCTACGGACGTTCCCGTACTTGCTCGTCATCCCGTCAGTCATCATCGTCTTGCTCATGGTCAGCTTCAACTTGCTCGCCGATGGCTTGCGTGATGCGTTCGACCCGAAAATGCGTAAATAATTATAGAAACAGGGGGACTCGTGAATGGAAACGATTTTATCTGTCCGAGACTTAGCGGTCTCGTTCCATACGTATGCTGGAACGGTACAAGCCGTTCGCAACGTATCGTTTGATTTGAAAAAAGGCGAGACGCTCGCCATCGTTGGTGAATCGGGTTCTGGTAAATCCGTCACTTCGAAAGCGATTATGCGTTTGATTCCGAACCCGCCAGGTGAAATCACGAACGGGGAAATCTTGTTCGAAGGCAAAGACTTGGCGAAGTTGTCGGAAAAAGAAATGTTGAAGATCCGTGGCCGTGATATTGCCATGATCTTCCAAGATCCAATGACATCACTTAACCCGACGATGACGATCTTCAAACAGATTGCTGAAGGATTGAAGCAGCACCAAGGTCTTACGGGTGAAGATGCGAAGAAGCGTACGCTGGAATTGCTCACACTCGTCGGGATTCCAAACCCAGAAGCACGTCTTAAGCAATATCCGCACCAACTCTCAGGTGGTATGCGTCAACGGATCGTTATCGCGATCGCGCTCGCATGTAACCCTAAAGTATTGATCGCCGATGAGCCGACGACGGCTCTCGATGTAACGATTCAAGCTCAGATTTTGGAGCTCTTGAAAGACATCCAACAAAAGACCGGCACAGCGATTATCTTCATCACGCACGACCTCGGTGTCGTCGCGAACATGGCTGACCGTGTTGCCGTCATGTACGCTGGTAAAATCGTCGAGAAGGGAACGGTCGATGAGATCTTCTACGAGCCGCGTCACCCATACGCATGGGGACTGCTCGGATCGATGCCGCGCCCATCTGATGACCCGAACGAGGCGCTTCCTGCCATCCCAGGTACGCCGCCGAACTTGCTCGACCCGCCAAAAGGCGATGCGTTCGCACCACGTAACCCGTATGCGATGAAGATCGACTTTGAAAAAGAACCACCGATGTTCCAAATTAGCGACACGCACTATGCGGCAAGTTGGTTATTGCACCCGCAAGCACCGCAAGTGAGCCCGCCGAAAGCAATCCGTGACCTTGCACTCAAGTATCGTCCGGACAGCGCGTTCGCCAAATCGATTTTGAAAGGTGGTGCTGAATAATGGAACGCGAGAAATTACTCGAAGTAAAAGACCTGAAGCAGCACTTTAAAATTGGCCGAGGCCGCGTCGTTAAAGCGGTCGATGGCATCTCGTTTGATATCTACAAAGGTGAAGTACTCGGTCTCGTAGGGGAGTCAGGTTGTGGGAAATCGACGACAGGTCGTACCATCATCGGTCTTTATGACGCGACGGACGGTGATGTCGTCTTCAAAGGCGAAAACGTTCATGGCAAGAAGTCGAAAGCGGAGAAGTTGAAATTCAACCGGGCCATGCAAATGATCTTCCAAGATCCTTACGCATCGCTCAACCCGCGGATGACGGTCGCTGATATCATCGCTGAAGGCATTGATATCCACGGCCTTGCCAAGACGAAGGAAGACCGGATGAACCGTGTCTATGACCTTCTCGAAACGGTCGGTCTTACGAAAGAGCACGCGAGCCGTTACCCGCACGAATTCTCGGGCGGTCAACGTCAGCGGATCGGGATTGCCCGCGCTCTCGCGGTTGAACCAGACTTCATCATCGCCGATGAGCCAATCTCGGCTCTCGACGTATCGATCCAAGCCCAGGTCGTCAACTTGATGAAAGAATTGCAACGCGACCGTGACTTGACGTACTTGTTCATCGCCCACGATTTGTCGATGGTCAAGTATATCTCAGACCGGATCGGTGTCATGTATCAAGGTCACCTCGTCGAACTCGCTCCAGCAGCGCGTTTGTATGAGAACCCGATTCACGCCTATACGAAGTCACTTCTCTCGGCGATCCCGCTTCCGGATCCAGAGCATGAGCGCACACGTAAGCGGATCGTGTATGAGTCGAAGTCACTCGGTGCCGTCGGACGTTCGGATGAGGATTCAAGCATCCCACCGCTCCGTGAAGTCGAGCCAGGCCATTACGTCTCATTGACAGACGAAGAATACGAAGCGTATAAAGCGCAACTCGTATAATTAGAAAGTCCCGAATCCAACCGGATTCGGGACTTTTTTGAACGCAAAGAAAAACACCATCCAAGGACGGTGTCAGGCGTTTGAGATGCGTGGCAAGTTCGAGAGCCGTTCGACGACCGCGTCAATCAGGCGGACACGGGCAAGGGCATCTTCGATTTCCATCGTCTCATAGTGATGCAGTCCGCCAGGTTGTTCCACGTACGTATCCGCATCATGGACGAGCTGTTGGAGTGGGGTACGTTGAATCCGGTTAGGCGGGAGATAGGAATCGGTATGAAGCAAAATCATGACCGAGATCTCTTTCGCGCGCGCTGGGTCTTCCCCGAGACGAATCAATAGCTTATGGGCGCGTTCGGCCCCTTTAATGGCATGAATGTCGTTTTGACGGTATAAATCGTAGTTCCATTTGCCTTCGGTGTACCATTCGTAGTGACCGATGTCATGGAGCAGAGCAGCTTTCGTCGCTAAATCCGTATCGAGTCCTCGTCGCGTCGCCAATTCGAGAGCGCGTTCACACACGTCGACGGCGTGTTTCAGACCGGAACGGGTCAAATATTTTTGGGTGACCGGATGTCGCATAATCGTCTCTAGCGTAATTCTCATATTCGCTCTCCTCCTTGGTGATTTCAAAGGTTATTTCTATTAACTATACGGGAATTGAAAAAGAAAAGCAAATTTGGAACGTGTGAAATGATGAAAATCTTCGAGATTGTTCAACCATTTTCATAAGAATGTGCTATAATTTAATTGTAGATTAGTGCAAGTTCAAGATTTTCAGATTCAGTAACGGTCGGTGGGTCGAGTCCTTATGGCGTTGGGGGTGAGAGACCATGAAAGAGCGTGACAAAGTATTGCAACAGAAAAAGAAACTTCTGAAGGAAGTCCTCAAGAAGAAATTGAAAGACTTACAAGTGAAGCCTGGCAAAGAGACGGTATCACAACCGGTTTCTCGAATGCCGGCGTCCTAGAACGGTCGATCAAGGGTCGCATTCTCCTGAATGCGTCCTCTTTTCTTACCCGAGTGAGAAAAGTTATCATTGAAGTTTCAATAAATAAGAATTATTATAATTAAGTGGACGAATTTTTGGGTATACAAATAGAGTCACTTGAAAATGATGAACGAACACTTGATCAGGGAGGAACGAAAATGGTCACATTGTACACGTCTCCGAGTTGCACATCGTGCCGAAAAGCACGAGCATGGCTCGAGGAGCATGATATTCCATTCACGGAACGGAACATATTTTCAGAACCACTCTCACTCAATGAGATCAAACAAATCCTACGTATGACAGAAGATGGGACAGATGAAATCATCTCGACCCGGTCTAAAGTTTTCTCGAAAATCGACGTATCGGTCGATGCGCTTTCACTCCAACAACTATATGATTTGATTCAAGAATATCCAGGATTGCTCCGCCGTCCGATTCTGATTGATGAAAAACGTCTTCAAGTCGGGTACAACGAAGATGAGATTCGTCGATTCTTGCCGCGCAAGGTCCGGACGTTCCAACTTCAAGAAGCGCAACGACTCGTCAACGAGTGAGGAAGCATACTGTCTAAGCAGTGTGCTTTTTATTATTCCGTTTTTCCGATAAAATAATAGTAACAACCCCATCATCAATAGATTGACACGTTAAAAAAAGGGTACTATGATAACAAGACAATTTCCCCTCTCCTCCTTAATTGTTGAAGTAGGAGTGAGGTGAGAAGGGAGTGGACAATCGTGAAAATTGAGCGCATCAACGACAACACCGTCAAATTTTTCATTACGTATGTCGATATCGAGAAACGCGGTTTCGCTCGTGATGAAATCTGGTATAACCGAGAACGTGGTGAGCAGCTGTTCTGGCAGATGATGGACGAAGCGCACGAACGAGAAGATATCTCGTTTGATGGTCCACTATGGATACAAGTACAAGCGTTTGAAAAAGGACTTGAAGTGACCGTGACGATCGCGAAAAATGTGATTGACTCTGAAGACGATTCTGAGCTTGGGTCACTGCTGCGCTCGGCAATCGATGAGGCGCGCGATCAGCAATCGGTGCTTGATCAATTGAGTGAACTTGATGAAATCGAAGCTGAGCCGGAGGCGTGGGCTCCGCTCGCCATGGAAACGGATGACTTTGAGGCGATCATCTCGCTCAGTAAACGAGCAGGAGAGGCGTTGAACAACGTCAACCTTAAGTTATTCCATTACGACAATCGGTATTACTTGTGGATTGACTTCCCAGACGAGATGGAACCGGAAGAAGAAGAGAACGTATTAAGTCTCTTAGCCGAGTATTTGACGTTCAGCACGCAGACGTTAGCGATGCTTGAAGAATACGGCAAGCTCATTCTCGACGGGGATGTCTTCTCAAAAGTCCGTCACTATTTCTAAACCCTAATCGCCTGTTCATGTGGACAGGCGATTTTTTTACCAATTTATACATATGAAGAGGTGTCGTGATGCTCAAGCGGATTCAATTAAAGTTGGAAGATAGCACCTGGTTCGTCCCGTTTTTATACGGAGTGGGAGGGATCACATTAACGTTCCTGACTCAATATTTTGGAAGCTTCTTTCGGGAGCTGTTACCGGAAATCATTTATTTAGACAAGGATTCAGCAGCTTCTGTCCTGTCTTCGTCGTTCACGAGCCTCATGACGATGATGACGTTCAGCTTTTCGACGATCCTCGTCGTCTTGACGACGTATTCGTCGCAGTTCTCGCCTCGGACGATCAATAACTTTTTGACGAACTCGGCGTCGAAGCATACACTCGGCCTGTTCATCATGACGACGGTGTACGGCATTACGAACTTGTTCCTTATCCGGACATCGGATGAAGACGTCGTACTCGCTTCAGGCATCAGTGTCCTGCTCGTCGTCAGCTCGATTTGGGCGTTCGTTAAATTCATTCAAACGATCAGCGTCTCGATTCAAGCGGAGCGCCTCTTATCGGCATTGCACCGCGAAGCGCTATCCGTCATTGAAAACCAGAGACGGGCGGTCGAAGAGGAAGACATGTATATCGTCCCGAAACGAACGGTGCACACGTTCGAAGGACAGGCGGTCTATGCCTCTCGAACGGGCTACGTCCAACTGTTCTCGAGCGAGAAGCAGGAGAGCCGTGACGTCGACTTCGAATCGGTCGTGGCCGTCGGGGACTTTGTAGCGGAAGGAGATATTCTCGGCTATTGGCTCGCAGAAGAAGCGCCCGATATCGACGTGTTCCAAATCGGTGAAATCCGTTCATCGATTCAAGACCCGGCGTTCGTCATCGAGAAGTTGAGTGAGATCGCGCTGAAAGGCGTCTCACCGGGCATCAATGATCCGAATACGGCGATTCACGCGATTCACTACATCGGCGATATTTTACGCGAACTGAGCCGATTGCCGGCAGGCGACTTTTTATTCTCCAACGACAAGAGCAACTGGCATGCCAAACGTAAAACGATGGAAGCGACATTGTTCGAGGCGTTCGCTCCTGTGAAGACGTATGCGAGTCACGACATTTTCGTGATGGCATCCGTCTTCGAGGCGATCCGAATCGCGCGGATTCAGGCACACGCCTCGCATGATGAAACGTTCGAGGACTTCATCGACTACTTTGAGGAAGCGCTCGACTTGGATGAGTTGCATCCACGAGAGAAAGCGTTCTTGACGAATCAGATGACGAAAGCACGGAAAATACGTGATTAACGAGAAAGGAAGGGGTCCGAGAAGACCCCTTCCTTTCTGTGCATCATGAGAGGGTATAGCCCCCATCGACCGTAATGGCTTGGCCGTTGATATAGCTCGACGCCTCACTCAACAAGAAGGTCACGACCGGCGCCACTTCATCCGGTTTAGCGGCATGTCCCCGGAAATGATGGGTCATCGCCTCTTGGAACTTGGCTTCCCCGCCGTACAACTTGTGACTGAGCGGGGTGTCGACCGGACCGAAACAGACCGCATTGAAGCGGATTTTGCCTTTCATTCGATGGGCGAACGTCTTCGTCAAGGCGATGACGGCCGCTTTGGAGGTGGCGTATGGACCGAGCATCGGTGGGAATTTGACGTGGCCGACGATGGCAGCGTTGTTGACGACGCTCGCTCCATTCGCGAGGAGCGGGATAGCGCGTTGGATAAGTCGGTTTGTCGCGAGCACGTTCAGTTCAAAGACGTCATCGAACGCGGACGCAGGCAACCGTTCTGGTGTCCCGGGGCGCCCGAACGTCGCCGCGTTATTGAATAGTCCGTCTAACGTGATGGCCCGGTCTTTGAGTTCGTCCATCATCGCCTCGATGTCGTCGGGTTGGGACAAATCGCATGCCATAAACGTGACGCGAGCGGATGCCGCCTCGATTTCTTCGCCTCGTGCCTCATCTCGGCCGATGCCGATGACGTCATGTCCTTCCTCTGCTAACCGGGGGGCGACGGCCCGTCCAATCCCGCTCGTCGCTCCCGTAATCAAAAATGTGCCCATATTTCGTTCGCTCCCCTCAAAAGATGGCGTTAAGTTGTATAATTATGATAATACAAGATAGAAACGGGGTCAGTTTATAATATGTTGCGACGCATACAAGTCCTTTTATCCCTGATTTTGCTCGCAGGTCTCATTGCCGTATTATCATATTACTGGAGCTCCCAAGTGATTGGCTTGTTCTCGGTGCTCGTCTTTTTGACGACGTTCAGCATTTTGCTCGTCATCTTGCTCGAGAACCGCAATCCGCAACGGACGCTCATTTGGGCGATCGTCATGCTCGGCTTCCCGGTCGTCGGTCTGTTCGCTTATTTCGTGTTCGGACAGAACTATCGCCGGAAGCGGATGTTCAAAGAGAAAGCGATGCTCGATGAAGAGACATACCTCGCCTATCGGCAGAAGGCGATGACGTTGTCGCCGTCACTCATGTTCTCCCACGACGATTATGAGAAATTGCTCCATTTGACGTCGTCACTCAATCAATTACCCGTCTCATCGAACACGTATACGCAAGTGCTGACGAACGGGCAAGAAAAGTTTTCGAAACTGTTGCCCGCCTTGAAAGGGGCGACCCGCCACATCCATCTTGAATATTATATTTTCCGGGAAGATCGTATTTCTCGGGAAATTCAACGCATTTTGATCGACAAGGCGAGGGCGGGGGTCGAGGTCCGCTTCTTGTACGATGCTGTCGGTTCGATCCATACGAGCGGGACGTTCTTCGACGAGATGCGGCAAGCAGGCGTCCACGTCCAAGCCTTCTTCCCCGTCGTCTTACCGCTCGTGTCGAGCAAGACGAACTACCGCAACCACAGGAAGATCGTCGTCATCGACGGGACGGAGGCGTTCACCGGCGGGTTGAACGTCGGTGACGAGTATTTGGGCGAACATTCGAAGTTCGGGTTCTGGCGTGACACGCATCTGTACGTCAGAGGGGAAGGGGTGTCGGAACTGCAACTGATCTTTTTGCAGGACTGGTACTATATGACGGGCGAGCGCCTGTTCACTCCGTTTTATCTCGAACCGCTCGAGACGGTACGCAGCGCGAGCGGGGGTGTGCAGATCGTGGCGAGCGGACCGGATGAACCGTATGAGACGATGAAGTCGATCTATTTTGCGCTGATCAACGCCGCGAAAAAATCGGTCTATATCTCTTCGCCGTATTTGATTCCCGATGAGGACATCATGAGCGCGCTCAAGACCGCCTCGCTATCAGGAATCGATGTCCGGATCGTGCTCCCGAGCTATCCGGACCATAAGATCGTGTTTTATGCGAGCCGGTCGTACTTCGAGGAGCTGCTCAGCGCCGGTGTGAAGATTTATCTGTATGAAGAAGGGTTCATGCACTCGAAAGTCATCGTCGTCGACGATGGGCTGGCGACGATCGGGACGGCGAACATGGACTTCAGGAGCTTCCACCTCAATTTCGAGGTGAATGCGCTCTTATACAACACGAATTCCGTCCATCAGCTCAAGCAAGATCTCTATAAAGACTTTGAAGGGTCACACGAGTTGGAGTTGCAGGCGTTCTCGGAACGGTCATACTTCATCAAACTCGTCGAGTCATTGGCCCGAATGTTTTCACCACTACTATGAGGGGGAAGCGGCATGCGGTTTGCCATCGATCGGACAGGGGGGTATGTCGATGCCCTTACGTTAAGTCGGGGGCGGATCGAACCGTTTGCCCCTTTTGTGTGTCCAGAATGCGGGGAACGGGTCATCGTCAAGCAAGGTGTGAGGCGACGGCTTCATTTCGCACATGTCCATCCGTGTGGACGAGGCGAGTCGACGGGGCACCACGAAGACAAATGGGGTGTTCGGCAGTGGCTTCAGACACAAGGTTACGCCGTCGAACAAGAAGTCATCATCGGCGCACGGCGTGCCGATTTGCTGGCCCGACGCGACGATACAAGTCTCGTCATCGAAATTCAAGCGTCGACGCTCACAATCGAGTCTTACGTCGAGCGGACGAGACATTATCGCGACAACGGACTCGATGTCGTCTGGCTGGCGAGCGGATTAGAACCTAGTGCTTGGCCTTCATTGCAGCCGTGGATGCGTCACGAACTGTTTAGACGGCATGGCCTCCATGTCCCTTACAAGCAATCACTTTATCGTTTCATTGGCTTCCCGATATCGGTTCGACGTGGCGTTGGTCATTGGCAGACCGTATCGTCATTCTCGAGTTCGCCGTTCGAATGTTATTATCGTTTCGACGCCCAGCAATGGGTTCAACTCGTCCGGCGGCGCCGCATGACCCCGCCCTATCCGACGCCGCAGTACCGGCGGCTCGTCTTGAACCGGTTGTATCCGATCGGAATGCTACCGTCTCTTATGCCGAGTTGCTGTTACTTGCCGTTATCCTCGCTTTGGGGCATCCACGTCCATCCGTTCACGTTTCAGAAGGTGCTTTATTTGAATCGGCGTGAGCGTCCCGACGACTCCGTCGCATGGAGTATCGAAAAGACGTGCCGCCAGTTTGACGTGACCCCGACAAGCGACTTTCTCCAAGCGTTTGAAGTACAATGGAGACAACTCTTGAACGTGTTTGATATGACGGAGTCGGTGCGGGATTGGCACGTCCCAAAGACGCTAGAGACGGCCCTTCTCCACGATCTTCGATTATTTCAAGGGTTTCAGCGATTCATGGCGAAATCGTATACAAACTAGGAAAAGGAAGTGGACATATGTCAGAAGTACTCACACGAAAACAAGTACCCGTCGAGGAGACGTGGAACTTGGAGACGATTTATGCGGACGATCAGGCGTGGGAACACGATTTTGAAGCATTGAAAGTAAACGTGCCGGCCTTGGTCGAGTTTAAAGGTAAACTCGGGGAATCAGCCTCTACTTTGTTTGAAGGCCTGCAACTTCGCGACGACATCTCACGTCAATTGCATAAACTGTATACATACGCCCATATGCGTTATGACGAAGATACGTCGAACAGTCATTACCAAGCGTTGAACGACCGGGCGGGCTCGCTCGCGGCCCAAATCTCGGCTCAGCTCGCATTCATGACGCCGGAACTGCTCGCCATCGATGAGAGTCAAATCGAGGCGTTCATGGCGGAACACGAATCGCTCAACGTCTATCGCCATGCGTTCGACGAGTTGGCGCAAGAGCGTCCGCACGTGTTGACGGAAGCCGAAGAGGCGATTCTCGCTCAAGCTGGTGACGTGCTCGGCCAGTCGAGTTCGACGTTCGGCATGCTCAACAACGCCGATTTGAAATTCCCGAAAGTGAAGAACGAGAAAGGTGAAGACGTCGAATTGACGCATGGCCGTTACATCACATTCCTCGAGTCGAGCGACCGTAGCGTCCGCGAAGGGGCGTTCAAGGCGATGTACGGCACGTACGAGCAATATTTGAACACGTTCGCCTCGACGTTGTCAGGCAGCGTGAAGAAGGATAACTTCTATGCGACGGTCCGTAAGTTCGAGAGTGCCCGTCAAGCGGCGCTCCATCATAACGCCATCCCGGAAGCGGTATACGACGGTCTCGTCGAAGCGGTGAACGAGCGCCTCGACTTGTTGCATCGTTACGTCGCGCTCCGGAAACGGGCACTCGGTGTGGACGAGCTGCATATGTATGACTTGTATACACCGCTCGTGAAAGACGTGGACATGAAAATCCCATATGACGAAGCGAAAGACTTGATGGTCGAGGGACTCGCACCACTCGGTGACGAGTACGTCCAAATCGTCAAGGACGGTCTCGATTCACGCTGGGTCGACGTCCGTGAGACGCGTGGCAAACGGAGCGGTGCTTACTCTTCAGGCGCGTACGACACGCAGCCGTTCATCTTGATGAACTGGCAAGACAACGTCAACAACTTGTTCACGCTCGCCCATGAGTTCGGTCATTCGGTCCATAGCCATTACACGCGGGCGTCGCAGCCGTATCCATACGGGGACTACTCGATCTTCGTGGCCGAAGTGGCATCGACGACGAACGAGGCGCTCTTGAACGACTATTTACTGAAGACGCGTACAGACCGCCAAGAGCGGCTCTATCTCTTGAACAATCAGCTCGAGACGTTCCGTGGCACGTTGTTCCGTCAGACGATGTTCGCCGAGTTCGAGCATATGATTCATAAAGCGGCCCAAGATGGCGTCTCGCTCACACCTGAGTACTTGAATGAGACGTACCTCGAGCTCAACAAGCGATACTTCGGAGACGAGCTCGTCATCGATGGGGAGATCGCCTTCGAATGGGCACGGATCCCGCACTTCTATTACAACTACTACGTTTATCAGTATGCGACGGGCATCTCGGCGTCAGCCGCATTGTCGCATCAGATCATGGACGAAGGGGAACCGGCCGTCCGTCGTTACATCGACAAGTTCTTGAAGGCCGGGTCGAGCGATTATCCAATTGAAGTATTGAAGGCGGCTGGAGTCGATATGACGACGAAAGCACCGGTGCTCGCAGCGCTCGATCAGTTCGAGGCCGTGCTAGACGAGATGGAAGCGTTACTTTTCCAATAAAAGGAGCGGGGAGTGAACATTATGTGACAATATGAACAAAGTGCTTGTCACGGTGCGCTCGTCTCGGTATATTATAAGTGTGAAATCAATCACAAACCCCTTTATTGACCGTAAACTTTCTCCCAACCTGTGATCTGTATAGATACTCGGGTACGATGTTTTCCGTCCCCGCGGGAAACATCGAAAAAACCCACGGCTCCCCGGCCGTGGGTTTTGTTGTGTCATTTATTCGTCGCCCAAGCTTCGCCGCTGCAGCCCGGGACAGGCCGGCAACGTTGTTGGAGCGACAGTTTTTTTAATTCTCTTTCGATGACAGGCTTGTCGAGCTCTAAAATGAAAGCGAGCTCGGTAATCGTCGAGGCGTCATAGTGTCCTAACACTTTCTCGACGTTCCAATCGGTCTCACGGGTCGGTACATAGCCGAGCAGTTCGACCATGACAGCCTGATAGACGTCATACGGATAGAGTCCTTCGATTTTGAGCGCCTCGTCACGCGTGACGAACGTCAAGGCGGGAAGCGATTCGATTTCCCAGTCTTTCAAGATCTCATGATCGACCGCCAGTGCGCTTAGCAGTTGATTGGATTGGATATCGGCAGCCAACTCATCGATGTCGAGTCCATAACTGACGAACGAGCGGGCAATTTCCCATAAGTCGTTGTCGCTAGAGCCATCCTTCAAAAAGATATCGTTAATATGCAGATGGCGCATGAAGCGCATCGCATGACGTTTCCCTTGTAACTCCATAGCCTTGATCATCGTGAGAAGGCGAACCTCTTCTTGACATCCGCCAACACAACTAGGAACCGTCGAAACCATACGGAAACGAATCAAGTGCCCGTATTCAAGTTCGAGTTTTTTAATGAGTGTCATCACGTGAAGCCCGTCTGGATCTGAGATGTCCATGAAATAGAATAACTCTAATGGCTTATATGTTACTTGGATAGAAGATTCTTCCAATGAACAGGATGACTCATTACATTGTTCAAGTTCCATTGTGTCGCCTCCTCTCGTAAACAAAAATCAAATATATCGTATGCTCATTGTAGCAACGAAAAAAAAAGGTTGGCAACGTATCTGCTCAACCTTGATTTCGACGCATCTTTTCTTCCGTGAATCGAACGATTTTATTTTTGGCGGGCCGGAGGGGAATGCCATGGCGATGAAGAAGCTGTTCGAACGCGAGTTTGCCCTTCGCTTCATCGGTCACTTCAAATTCTATTTCATAGTCGTGAATCTCCAAATAATGACTTTCGTCAAGGACGAGCAGACCGTCTGGCGTCTCGATTTCCGCACGTTTCGTCTCAAGGCGACCGAGATGTTCGAGCGGGCCGGACAACTCGAACGCGGCGAGCGCCTCTTTCATTTGGTCATCATGGATGATGCCGTATTTGAACAGGTTCTCGGCCTCTGCCTCATTGATTGGGGCATGTGTCTCGAGCAGTCCCACGTCATGCGGTTGTTTGAGTGTCAACACTTGGCCATGTTTTTTCTCGCGAATCCGTAGGGCGGCGCCGTGCTTCTTCAGTTCGAACGTCGGTGTATCGAAATAGTCATTCGCCTGCCATTTCACTTTGTCCGTTAAATCGTAGGCGGTGAGCAAGGTCTCATACTCGTCTTTCGTCAACATCGATTTGAATTCAATTTCCACTTCTTGGGTCATAAATCATCGCTCCATTCTATGAACAATTGTTCGTTTATGATACCATACAATCGGATACATACGGAAAAAGCAGGGTTTTCCGAAATGAACGAAAGTGGTGACAGCATATGCAATCAATGGATTGGGATCAATTTTTAGTGCCGTATCAAATCGCGGTCGATGAACTGAAAGTTAAATTCAAGGCGATTCGGAAACAATATAAATCTCAAAACGACCACTCACCGATCGAGTTTGTCACGGGACGGGTCAAACCGGTCGGTAGCATTCTCGAGAAGGCGAAGCGAAAGCAAATCCCTTACGACAAGTTGTCGACGGAGATGCAAGACATCGCCGGACTCCGCATCATGTGCCAATTCGTGGACGATATCGTCCACGTCCTTGAACTGCTCCATCACCGGACCGACTTTAAAATCGTCGAGGAACGTAACTATATCACGAACCAAAAGGAATCGGGCTACCGCTCATACCATTTGATTCTCGAATACCCGGTTCAAACGATTCATGGCGAGTTCCCGACGCTTGTCGAAGTCCAAGTGCGGACGCTTGCGATGAACTTTTGGGCAACGATCGAGCACTCGCTCAACTATAAATACGACGGGGATATGCCGGTCGAGGTGCAGGAGCGCCTGCGCCGGGCGGCTGAAGCGGCATTTTTGCTCGATGCCGAGATGAGTCAGCTCCGCGTCGAGATTCAAGATGCACAGCAAGTGTTCCGGGATAAAGAAATGAACGTCCAAACGGACCAAGACTAGGGGGCCAAGGCATGCAGTTTGCGATTGTAGCACGGGGAGACGCGCGTTCGGCCGATATTGCGCGCGAGTTGACGAATAAATTGACCGAAGCGGGGCATTCGGTCTCGAAAGAGCCGCGGATCGTCGTCTCGGTCGGTGGGGATGGAACGATGCTCCAAGCGTTCCACGAATATATCGACCGGCTCGATGATACGCTGCTCGTCGGGATCCATACGGGCCATCTCGGTTTTTACGCCGACTGGCAACCAGACGAGCTCGACGAGTTGACGGAAATGATCACGAGCGAATCGTTCGAACCGGTGTCTTATCCGCTCGTCGAGGTGCTCATCGATTACGAGGACGGGACGACCGAACGACAACTCGCCATGAACGAGTGTACGATTAAAAACTATAAACGTACGCTCGTCTGTGACTTGTCGATTCGCGACGATTATTTCGAGACGTTCCGCGGTGACGGGTTATGTATTTCGACACCATCCGGGTCGACAGCCTATAACAAAGCACTCGGGGGTGCCATCGTCCATCCGTCGATTGAAGCAATCCAAGTGACGGAGATGGCGTCAATCAATAACTTGGTGTACCGGACGATCGGTTCACCGCTCTTGTTGCCGAAGCATCATCAAGTGAAGATCGAGCCGCACACGAAAACAGAATTCGAACTCGCGTTCGATCACCAAGAAGCATTGTCTTGGTCGAACGTGCGCTCGATTCGCTGTGCGGTCGCGAAAGAAAAAGTGACATTTGCCCGGTTCCGCCCGTTCCCATTTTGGCGACGGGTCCGGGAATCGTTCATTGAGGAAGGGAAGTAACCGATGTACGGATTCACATTGCATCGCGTCGCGGGGACGAACGTCCCGCTGCGCGATTTTTTAATGACAGACTGCGGCATCTCGCGCAAGATGTTGACCCAAATCAAACAAGGGGGGCTCATCCTCGTCAACGGAGAGCCGCGGACGGTACGTTATGACATCAGCGAAGGAGATGATGTGACGGTCCATTTCCCGGTCGAACAGCCGGCGGAGACGATGGTCCGCTCGTCACGCCCGCTCACGATCCTGTTTGAGGACGACTATTTACTTGCCGTCGATAAACCGGCTGGGATCGCGACGATCCCGTCGCGGCTTCATCCCGACGACACGCTTGCCAATGCGGTGCTCGGATATTACGAGCGAATCGGATTGCAGTCGGCGATTCACGTCATCAATCGACTCGATCGTGACACGAGCGGCGTCGTCATATTCGCGAAATACGCATACGTGCACCATCGGTTCAGTGAATTGCAACAGACCGGCGGATTGTCACGGACGTATCTCGCTCTCGTCGAAGGTGAGGTTTCGCCACAGACGATCGACGCTCCCATCGGCCGTGCCCCGGATTCAATCATGGAACGAATCGTGACGGCAGACGGACAGCACGCCGTGACCCATATTCTCGAAGTAGAGCCACACGAGGCATATACAGCGCTGACGATCGCCCTCGAGACCGGACGGACGCATCAAATCCGCGTCCATCTGCGCCATATCGGGCATCCGCTCCTCGGGGATACGATGTACGGTGGTAAGACCGTACTCGACCGTCACGCGCTCCACAGCGCCTCGGCGACGTTTTGCCACCCGATGACGGGCGAGAGACTCGTCATTGAGGCGACATACCCGCATGATTTTCGACTTGAAGCATAATACAAACAGTCCCGCACTCGGATGAGTGCGGGACTATTGTTTAGTCGTCGTCGAACATATACGTTTTTGATTTAGAGGCAACGTTCATGACGAGGCCGACGGCAATCATGTTCATGAGTAACGACGTCCCGCCGTAACTGATGAACGGGAGTGGCAAACCGGTGATTGGAAGTACCCCAATCGTCATGCCGATGTTTTGGAACACTTGGAACGTGAACATGGCGACGATGCCGGTAACGATATAGCTGCCGAACGGGCTGCTCGACTCGAGGGCGATATGGATCATGCGATACAAGAACAAGAAGAAGACGATGATGACGATCGCGGCACCGATAAAGCCGTAGTGCTCGGCGATGACGGCAAAGATAAAATCGGTTTGGGATTCGGGCAAATAGACGAGCCCTTGGCCGTAACCGGCCCCAAACATTTGTCCCGAGCCAATCGCTTGGAGCGATTTGATGAGCTGGAACGCCAAATCGTCCGAATACTCGTACGGATAAATCCAGGCCTGAAAACGGTTGAGCGCGTGACCAGGGAAAATCTTCGAGAGCGTCTCGAACTGGAAGAAGAACAGATACATGAATCCGCCGATGGCGATTCCGGCCGCTGTGAACAGGCCGAGGAGCCACTTCCAACCGATCCCGGAGACGATGATGACCGCACCGAGCATCGTGATCAAGACGAGTCCAATCCCGAGGTCAGGCTGTGTAACGATGAGCCCGAGCGGCGGCAATGTCACGAGCACGAGTTTCGTCAACAGCCACGTGTCGAGCTGCGATGTGCCGAATCGTTTGTTATGGTCATAGATGATGGTCGACATCGTGATCAACAAGAACAACTTCATGAACTCTGCCGGTTGGAAGCTGAATCCCGGCAAGTTATACCAGCCATACGCCCCGTTGATGTTCGGGACGAGCGTCGTGTCGCGGAGCGGGATGAGCCCACCGAGTAAAATCAGACCGAACGCATATAAAAACCAATGAATCTTTCGAAGCTGTTCATATTCGATCGTCATGACGACAAGCATCGCCACGAACCCGATGACATACCAAGTGGCTTGTTGGACGGCAAAGTTGATGCCTTGCAGGCGGACAGGGAGCATCGGCTGGGCCGTGTAGATGGCTCCGAGGCTAATCACCATCAAAAAGAAGACGATGGTCAACAGCGTCGTGTCCAAACTTTTAAAATAAGATTGAATGCGGTTCATGTGGAGTCGTGTCACCCTTTCTATACGTATTTATCTTACATTAACTAAAAAAAATCGCAATACGTTCTGAGTCGGTTGACAAAACAGACACCGTTCTGTAATCTTATAACAGATATTATCACCAGGTACTAAAAAAGGGGAGTTTACAATGTCAATCTATCCAACGTTAACGAACAAGACATACGTCGTCATGGGGATCGCCAATAAACGTTCAATCGCCTGGGCGATTGCCAAAACGCTAGACGAAGCCGGAGCGAAGCTCGTGCTCACGTATGCCGCGGAACGGTTCAAGTCGGGACTCGAGTCACTCGCAGCTGAACTTAAAGGAGACGCGCTCCTGCTCGAGTGTGATGTGACGAATGACGAAGCGATTGACACGACGTTCAAAACGATCCATGAACAAGCAGGGCCGATTCAAGGAATCGCCCATTCAATCGCATTCGCTGACAAAGAAGCACTACGCGGCGAATTCTCGGAAATGACGCGCGGGCAGTTCGCGCAAGCGCTCGACATTTCGGCGTACAGTTTGACGGCAGTCGTCAAAGCGGCCAAGCCGTATTTCGCAGAAGACGCTTCGGTCATCACACTCACGTACCTCGGCGGTGAGCGCGTCGTCCCGAACTACAACTTGATGGGTGTCGCAAAAGCAGCCCTCGACTCGAGCGTCAAATACTTGGCGAACGAGTACGGACCTCACGGCGTCCGCGTTAACGCGATCTCGGCAGGACCGATTCGCACGTTATCGGCCAAAGGTGTCGGCGACTTTAACAGCATTTTGTCTGAGCTTGAACAGAAGGCGCCACTTCGTCGCAACGTCTCGGCAGAAGAAGTGGCCTCGACGGGCTTGTTCTTGTTATCGAGCATGGGCAGCGGTGTGACAGGAGAAGTCATCCACGTCGACAGCGGTTATCATATTTTGTAAATATAGGGGAAGGGCGCAGCGATGCGCTCTTTTTTGTATTATTCCGACCTGATTTCGGGTAAGGACCTGTGAAGGAGGTTGGATCATGGGTCCTTATCAGATTGATTTCACGGTCGTCCAATATGGAAATCGCCAAGTTCAACCGACAGAACGGGCGAATATCGAGCCGGTCACGCGGATTCAGCGTGTCCAACGAATCCGGCCGCGCCAAGAAGAATGGCTAGAAGCCGAACAACAAAACAGCCCCGGTCGATTTGTCGACCGGAGCGTGTAATCTTATCCGCGGAACCGGAACGTCTCATAGACGTTCCATGTTTCGTTTTCGAGCTCATACATGACGGCCATACGGTTGACCGTTTCCTCGAAATGAACTTGCTCCATGCGCATCCGTTCGAGCACGTCGAACAGTTCGGCATCGGTCAAATCTTGCCCGATGGTGATGTGCGGGAGAAACTCGTATTTGGGAGGCTGGTTGAGAAGCCCCTCGTGGAGCTTGTCTTGGAGCGCTGACAGTTCGCGCGTCGGCAACACTTTTAAGTAGAGGACGTTGTTCGTCGGTGCGAACGAGCGGACCCCATCGATTTTTAATTGGATCGGTTTGGTCGAGTCCGCGACTTGTTGCAAATACTCGAGCACTTTCGGTAAATCGGCTTCGTCAATCTCCGTGCGTTCCTTGATTGTCACGTGTGGTGAAATCAAGGCGTACTTCGTATCGTACCGCTTCCGATACGAGTTGGCGAAATCTTGAACTTGTTTTGATGGAAATAAGACTACCCCAATCTTCATTCCAGTTCCCCCTTTATAAAGTGGTCTACTTTTTTATGATGACCGATTTATTGAATGAAGTCAAAGCGGGCTTAGTCTTTTTTTCGAGTTTTCAGTATAATAGAGGTTGAGTACTTCGGGAGAAACCTTCTCGAGATGAAAGGATGTGTAGCGGGAGTGTTCCCGCCTAGATGATGAAACATGTACCACACTCACGAGACGTACGCGAGGCCGCACGGGCTCGCTTGATTGAACGGGGCGTATCGATTGAATCGATCGCCGAGATCGTCTATCAAATGCAGGCGCCGTATTCGCCACACTTGTCATTGAAAGACTGCACGGAATCGGTCGAGGCCGTGTTAGATAAACGAGAGCTCCAACATGCGATTCTCGTCGGATCAGAACTTGATATTCTCGCCGAACGCGGACAGTTGTCCGAGCCACTGTTGTCAATCGTGGCATCGGACGAGGGCTTGTTCGGTGTCGATGAGACGATTGCCATCGGGGCCGTCAACACGTATGGTTCAATCGCCGTCACGACGTTCGGATACTTAGACAAAGCGAAAATCGGCATCATCAAACAGCTCGACACGAAAATGGAAGATGGTCAAGTCCATACGTTCATGGACGACCTCGTCGGCGCGATCGCGGCGAACGCATCGGGACGCTTGGCGCACCGCTTGCGCGATATGACCGACTTTGGCGAAGACGAGATGCGGGAACGGAAAGGCTTGTATTAATGACACCGCGCTCAAACATGTTGGCGATCACCGGGGCGATCAGTTTCGTGCTCTTCTCGGTGGTCGTTGTTTTAGGTTGGGTGGTGCCGGTTGATCGGTTCATCACGTCTACGCTTGACCCGCTCGCCGGTCCGCTGTTCGTCTATGTGACCGAGCTCGGCAGCGTGAAGGTATTGATCGGCCTGTCGTTTATCGGCATGCTTTATTTTTTGTGGCGGGGCGACCGGTTCGAGGCGTTTCGTTTACCGATTGTCGTCATTACGACGCTACTTGTGACGCAAGGGCTGAAACTCATCTATGGTGTCGACCGGCCGTCGATCGATGCGGCGCTCGACGCGACGACGTACAGTTTCCCAAGCGGTCATGCCTCAGGGTCACTCGCGTTGTATGGACTGCTCGCCGTATTGGTGTATCGACGGAATGAGACCGTCGCCGGCTTGATTCTGCTCGTCACACTGACGTTGGCCGTCTCGTTCAGCCGGGTCATCTTGAACGTCCATTATTTTAGTGACGTCATCGGAGGCTGGCTCGTCGCCCTTGTCATCGTGGCGGGGTCAGAAATGGTAAGGAGGAAACAAATTTGATTCTTGTAACACAAGTCGAAACATGGTTGTTTATGGACCGCGACCGGGCTGATGCGGCGGAAGCGCCGACGATCCTGGTCGAAAAGGATGCGTCCGGAGCCAAATCGTTCACCGCGATGCGGACATTGTTCCAACTGAAGAAGTGGACAGGGCAACACCGCTTCGTGCCGCTCTTGTCGTGTGATGAAGCGGCTTATCGAGCCTACGAGGTGTTTCATGTCGATGCCAAGCCCCCATTCACCATCATTGAATCGGGACATGTATTGATGAAGGACAATGAGCGGGATGAGGCCTATGAAGGCGCCCTGCGCGACGCAGGTGTCACGACAGACCGCGAGCGGATCGCGTTCGCAGCGGATTACCTTGAACGGGAACTCGGTGAACCGGTCATACTCGCCATCGATGAGGCGATCACGTCGCATCCCCGCGTGCCAGATGACGTATGCGTACCGGGAAATGTGACGCAGACAAGTGAACGGCTGTTCGCTTGGGCGAACCGACAACAAGCGGAGAGAGGTGACGTACGATGAACGAGTGGGAACAAAAGATCCAAGCACTACTCGACGGTTCGGTCGAAGAGTTACTCGTGCCAAAAGACGATTTTTTGACGGTCCGCTCGCTGTTGATTGACAAGGGCTGGATGTTTGAAGTCGTCGGGGAAGCGAAACACGGGGGCGTCACAATTTATCGGAAGAACAAACAAAGCGCGTCCTCTTAAGAGGAACGCGCTTTGTTTGTTTAGGCATTTAGGCGTTAGAAGCCAACTTGATTTTTTGTCGTTTTAACTTGTGTAATAACCAGGCATGTAACACTTCACAAGAATGGTGAGGAAGGGTCAGTTCAACGAGCGGGTGTGACTGACCGAATATAGTGAAGCGCGAATGGTCCTCGTCGAGCATCGATACTTGAATATCGGTCGCTTCTTGAAGCGAAATCCGTTGCTCGCCGGCTACTGCATCTTTTAGTTTCAGCATTTTTCCATTCGTCGCAAACTTGGTGAACGAAGACATTCCCTGTACTTTCAGTTGTTCCATCTCGTGTATCTATCCATCCGCATGATGAATAGATTTTCACCTCGCTTTCTCTATATTGCCTTCCATTCCTCCAGAAGGTTATTCCTAGTATACCGCCCTCACGATAAAAGAAAAGAGTTAATTTAACGAAAAATTAAGACAATTTGTTATCAGTTTTTAAAAATAGTGTCACAGGCGCATCGCTAAGGGATTTAAGGTGTAATCCGTATGGGCGGGATAACAAAAAAGAACCTGATGAGATCAGGTTCGACAAAGATTCATGCAGGGATGAACTTAAAAGCGTTCGATCTCCCACGTGCGCCGGCGATACGTCAATTGTCCCTTCAACGCAATCGATTCCTTCTTCGCGTCAAAGTCTTCCTCGAGGACGGACATGTCCTCGTATCGGCCCGCGACATAGAAGGCGATCGACACGTGGCGATTGAATAGACTCCGTTTCGTATGGTCAAAGTCGATGATCAGGCCTTGCGGTGACAACGCCAAAATTTCATCGATCACCGGGAGGGGGATGGGGACAAAACTGATGTTACGGATGTCCCGATCGAGTTTGCTTTGCAAGACGCTTTGGAGAAACTGGCTAATCGTCGACCAGTCTCTGATGTAGAGGCTGCTGTGACGATCGTTCGACTCGTTGAAGAAAGCGATCTCGTTTTGAATCGAGTTGAGGAACGGCCCCTTCAAACCTCGTTCCATGTGGCTGAGGAACAAAATCTCGGCGATTTCATGGTCTGATAACGATTCGAGCAGGTGGTAGTCGGGAAAGTCGATAGCAGTGAAGCTTGTTTGATTGTTTAAGTATTTCGTCGAGAACGTCGACAGTTCGTGCGCCTCGATATAGCGAAACCGGGTCCGGGACGACTGTCTCATCCCTTTTATGTCCGTGCGACAGATTATCATCGGGCGAGCGAGTGATAGCGCCTCGGTGACATCGCTCAGCGTCACGCCGTGAAGTGTAAAACGTTGCAGTTCTCGGTCTTGTTTAATATAGAACAACTGTTTTGACATGTTTATCCCCTCAGTTCAAAGTCACTATAGTTTGATTTTAGCAAATCCCTATCGAGAGCGCCATGTTTGAGCGGTTCGGGAGGATTGAGATGATGGTTTTTTTGTGAAAATGGTTATAATTGAGGAAAAGAAGCAGAAAGGCGGATTCCATATGTGGGGGTTGAAAAAAAGTTTTCCTGAACTCATAACGAGTCGGTTCATCTTAAGAGAACTCGAACCCCGTGACGCGAGGGCGCTCTATGTGATTCTCTCGACCGGGGAAGTGATGCGCTATTACGGGTCTGACCCTTTATTGGCCGTATATGAGGCGAAGAACGTTATCGCTTATTTCAAAGACCAGTTTCAACAAGGCAAAGCGATCCGCTGGGCGATCTGCGACCGTGAGACGAACGAACTGGTCGGGACCATCGGCTTTCATAACTGGACGCCCCAATACTTTCGTGCCGAGATCGGCTTTGAGGTTGCGCCGAACCACTGGCGTCGCGGCGTCGCGCATGAGGCGGCATCGGCCGTCATCCGTCACGGGTTCGACGAGTTCAAGTTTCATCGCATCTCGGCGCTCGTCGCCCCGGAAAACGAAGGGTCGAACCGGTTGGTGCAGAAGCTTGGATTCACGGAAGAGGGGCTACTTCATGATTATGCCTATAGTCATGGCCGTTTCATGGACTTGACGATGTATCGTCTCTTGAAAGAGGAATGGAATGAGAGGGAGGAAAGATGATGAGACAACTTGTGCTGTTACACGGTTTATGTGGGTCACCTGACTACTTTAAGGAACTTATCCCGTTGCTTGATGCGGAAGTATATGCGCTGACGCTGCCAGGTCATGCTGGAACCGAAGCAGGACCTGAGACGATGGACCAGTTCGCGGATTGGGTGGTTGCCGAGATGCGGCTCCGAGAACTCGACCGGCCGATCGTGCTCGGCCATTCATTCGGCGGCTAC
The DNA here is from genome assembly GCF_018617975.1 of Exiguobacterium sp. s21. Classification (NCBI taxonomy): domain Bacteria; kingdom Bacillati; phylum Bacillota; class Bacilli; order Caryophanales; genus Exiguobacterium; species Exiguobacterium sp. s21. The sequence goes on from NZ_JACSLF010000002.1 coordinate 171,539, forward strand.
ATCACGACAAACCTCGTCCGCCGTTATCCGACCGAGTTGTCGGGATTCGGTTTGATCCACTCGACGGCAGCGGCTGACCCGGAAGAAGCAAAAGCCAAACGCAATCAAGCAATCGAACGAGTGATGGAAGAAGGGGTCCATCCGTTCATCGATACGATGATTCCCGGCGTGTTTGCGGCTGATTCCGACACTAACTTGATTGAACGCGCGAAACAAATCGGGTATGAGATGTCGAAGGAAGGGGTCATGTCTGCCCAGCTCGCGATCCGCGATCGGGCCGACGAAACGGAGACCGTGCGTGAAACGAGATTGCCCGGACTATTCCTCTATGGGGACAAGGATCCGAACATGGACGCGGATCGTGCTTTTTTAGGCGCAGAACATCACACGAAACAAACCGTCCCAAGCAGCCATATGGGGATGATGGAGGAGCCTGAATTAGAAGCGCGACTCATCAACAATTGGCTTAAGGAGGTGCGACATGTCTAAATTCAAACTTGTCGCCGTGTCAGGGAGTCTTCGGAAAGCGTCGTTCAATACGGCGTTGCTCCACTCGATTATCGAGCTCGGCCGTGACCGCTTCGATGTCGAAATCGCTTCGATTGAGATGCCGCTCTATAACGACGACTTGATTGACCCGGATGAACCCGAAGTCGTGCGCGACTTCAAACGAGCTGTGCGTGAGGCGGACGGTCTGCTCGTCGTCACCCCGGAATATAACCACAGCATCCCGGGTGTGTTGAAGAATGCAATCGATTGGCTGTCGCTCGACCCAGGCACGCCGCTCCGTGAGAAACCGGTCATGATTGCCGGGGCGTCTCCGGGCATGCTCGGGACGGCGCGATGTCAAATTCATCTCCGTCAAGTATTTGCCACAAATCGTGCTAACGTTTTACCAGGAAATGAAATCTTTATCACGCATTGTAAAGAAAAGATTGATGATACTGGATTGCATGATGAAAAGTCGCGGCAACAAATCGACCGAGTATTATTGGAGTATTATAATTGGATTGAATTTTGGAAGCGTCAAGCAAAAAATTAACTTGAAGTCGCCCTGATTGTTTGATAGAAATGAATTGTGAAAACAAACACAAAGGGAGCGACAGCAAAAATGGAAACGTATATTGAACTGTACAATGACGGCGAGTTAGAGGACCGGGCAGTCATCAATGACGGGATGACGTTCGGCCGGGTCACGATTGTGGAATTATTCTATCAGACGGGCCATATTTTCGGATACGTGAAGGCCGATGGAGAGAAACGTTTCTTCCTCGAGCCGGTCGCCGGGGACGATACGTTCATCGTCGAAGGAGATCGTTATTCGCTCCAACAGTTCATCGCCCTATTTTGATGTTCACGACGCAAGCGACTCGCTTGCGTTTTTTTGTCGTTTTCGTCACGATTGAAGGTGAGGTGATGAGGATGAAACTAGTAGCAATTGAACCAACTCCAAGTCCAAATAACTTGAAGATTATCGTGGAGCCGGCTTTCACTGGCCGAGGCGTCACGTATGACAAGGCGAGCCGTGACATGCCTCCGATCATCGAGGACATCGTCGGGTTGCGAGGGGTCAAGTCGGTCTATGCCGTCTCCGACTTCCTCGCCGTCGAACGCCATCCAAAACATGATTGGCACGACGTTATGAACGAGATTCGTCGCGCGTTCGGGGAGGATGTCCCGGAAGTCGAGGCGAACCAGATGGCGGCGGACTATGAACCGGTCCACGTATCGGTCCAGTTCGTACTCGACGTCCCGATGCAGTTGAAACTCGTCAAAGGTGATACCGAAAAACGTGTCGGTCTGTCGAAGCGGTTCGTCGACGCGGCGCTCGACGTACAAGCACAAGTGAAAAACGTCATTCAAGACCGGCGTTGGGTCGAGCAAGCTCCGCGTTACGGAGAACTCGAGGACGTGAGCGTCGTCGCGCAAGAAGAACTCGAGGCGGCTTATCCCGAAGAACGGGTCGCACGCATCGTCGCCCGTGCGTTCGGCCGGGAAGCCGACTATGAAGCGAATGCGAACCAGTTGCAATCAGACGATTGGAAAGCGCGATTGGCGTTCTTGGACGAACTCGAGATTGTCCCGTACAACATGGTGTACTTCCGCCGTGCGCTCGAGGATAAAGTGATGGCGATCCGTCGACAAGCGGTCGTCATGATCGGCATGTTCGAAGAAAACCGCGAAGAGTACGTCACGTATATCGAACAGGCGCTCGTGGACTCGTCACCGATCGTCCGTCGTACGGCCGGCGATACGGTATCGGATTGGGCGTTGCCGCAGTCGCAGCCGTCGATGATCGAGGCGCTCAAAGACAAGAGCAAGCTTGTCCGTTGGCGGGCCGCCCGGTTCTTGTTCGATTGTGGAGATGAGCAAGCGGTGCCGGCATTGAAAATTGCCGAGGACGACCGCGAGTTCGAGGTTTCTCTTCAAGCCCGTCTCGCGAAAGAGCGAATCACGAGTGGAGAGACTGCGCTTGGGACGGTGTGGCAACAAATTTCGAATCGAACGAAGTAACAATCATTCGACAAACAAATATTTAATTTTTTTTACAGTTACAGGGAAGAGAGACGAATCCTCATGCGATTCGTCTCTCTTTTCTCGTATTCAATTTGATAATTCATCCAAATGACTAACAATCGATACCAGTTATTCGACAGTTGGGTAAACGGGTCTTTTGGCCTGTCGAACGATGGGACGTTTTTTCTTGCGAATCGTTGATACACTAAACGTATCTTATACCAACAAAGGAGCCATACTCATGATGCTTTTTGCAGAAACCCCAGAACTCGTAGCCTATAAGGAAGTCGTCGATGGTATGATCACGGTCATCTTTGAATCGATTCACAGTGAGACGTTCTCGATCTCTGCACAAGTTCGTTCCGACATCGACGTCGCCGACGCGTTGTTCATGACTGGTTGGCAACAGTACGTGGAAAACGTCCAAGTTTCATAATAAAGGTGAATAATATACGTAAACCCATTACAAACGTCTGCACGAACGTTTACACTAGTGCTATAGACGTTTTTTTATTTTTCAGAGGAGAGTGGGATACGTGAAGAAGACTTGGTTATTGGCCATCGTCACGGCGATGATATTGGTTGTGGCGGCGTGCAGCAAAGAAGAAGCGAACCCGAGCGATGTGGACGACACCGCGTCGACACCGCCTGCTTTATTGACGCTCGATACGGACGTGAGCTACGATGCCGAATCGAAACAACTGTCGACGACGGTGTCGATGACAAACCCGAACGAAGAACCGGTCAAGGTAACGTTCAACTCGTCTCAACGGTTTCAAATGACGGTGATGAACGGTGATACGACCGTCTTCGATTACGGCAGTGAATATATGTTCACGGAATCGATTATCGAAGAGACGTGGGAGCCAGGCGAGAAGAAAGTGTTCGATGAAGTGTTCCCGCTCACGCTTGAAGCCGGGGACTATACAGTCGATTTCGTCGGACTGGCCCAAGTCAACGGTGCACCTGAAATGGCGGTCACGGATCAACAGACTTTGACGGTCGAAGCGGCGGAGCCACCGGCAGAAGAGGGAACGAGCGAAGAACCGGCGGAAGAGCCGACGGAAGAGCCGAGCGATCAGCCGGCCCAAACGAACGGTGCGTTCCGCGATGTCGCCATCAAACTGAACGGTAACGCGATCGACGTGTCTGGCTACACGGACGTCGAAGAGTTTGAGTGGAGTGTGTCGGACGGTCATAACCTGTATGCCCAAGGCGCGGCAGAAGTGACGAGCGGCGGCTTTACGTTCGGCGTTCTATTGGACGAAGAACCTCCGGTCGGGAAAACGCTGTTCTTGGAGATGACACCGATTGGCGGAGACGTAGCCTCGTTCCGCATCCAATAAGCGAACGACGGAAACTGAGGTTTCCGTCGTTTTTTTTCGGGAATGAAACAAGTTGACGGCACCCCCAGATTGTCAGACAATTAGTCAAACCGATATCAGTTAGGGAGGAAGTTGAGTATGCAGCAACATATTATCGAATCGACACATGTCAAACCATCGATTAACCCGGCCGAAGAAATTCGTCTTCGGACCGATTTTTTAAAGGCTTATGTTAAACGGGCAGGGGCGAAAGGGCTCGTCCTTGGCATCTCGGGTGGACAGGACTCGACGCTCGCCGGTAAACTCTGTCAGCAGGCGATGGAAGAGTTGCGTCAAGAAACGGGCGCGGAGTACACGTTCTACGCCGTCCGTCTTCCGTATGGGGAACAACATGACGAAGCGGATGCGAAGCGCGCCCTCGAATTCATCCGTCCGGACAAGACGTTCACGGTCAACGTGAAGCCGGCCGTCGACGCCTCGGCTGAAGCATTCGCACAAGCGACCGGACTTGAGCTCGGTGACTTCCATAAAGGGAACACGAAAGCACGCGAGCGGATGAAAGTTCAATACGATATCGCCGCCACGTTCGGCGCGCTCGTCGTCGGTACGGATCATGCGGCTGAATATGTGACGGGCTTTTACACGAAGCATGGCGATGGGGCTGCCGACTTGACGCCGCTCACCGGACTCAACAAACGCCAAGGCAAGGCGTTGCTCCATGAACTTGAAGCGCATGAGAGTTTAATCTATAAAGTGCCGACGGCTGACTTAGAAGATGACAAGCCGGGACTCCCGGACGAGGTCGCTCTCGGGATGACGTATGATCAGCTCGATGACTACTTAGAAGGCAAAGAGATCGACCCGGCCATCGCCGAGCGGATCGAGACGATCTTCAAGCGGTCGCGCCATAAGCATCATATGCCAGCCTCGCTCTACGACGAGTGGTGGCAGTAATCAAAAAGAACCAGCCCCCGGGTTGGTTCTTTTTTGTATGATGAGCCAAGTTCTGTATTGCCTTTGCCGGCACCCTCCGTTCATGGGGCGATGCGGATGCCTCCGCAGCGCGAATCGCGCTTTACGGGGTCATCCTTGCATCGCTCTCCCCTAGGAGTTCGGGTGCCGGCCTTGGTACTGGACAGTCAGACCGTCGCGATGGGGCACCGTGATTGCCCGCGGAAAGCATGGGCGCCGAAAGGGACGCGCGATTTAATCACACAAAAGAACCGATCCTTAGACCGGTTCTTTTGTGTGTCACGTATTAGCGCTTCGAGCGTGTCGGCACGAATTGGATGAGCAAGATGAGCGTGAACGCGATCAAGCTGAGCAGCGGGATCGTGATGAATCCAAAGTAGTTCACCCAACGAATCAAACAGTCGTTACTGCAGAACGCGTCGCCGTTCGGGATGCGTTCGAGAACGACGTGATAGAGGGCAATCGCCCAACCCGCCCCGGCCATGAGACCGACGAACAATTTGTTCACAGCACGGTTTGAGACCATGACCGTCAAATAATAGATGGCGAGCGGATACATAAATATCCGTTGGAACCAGCATAACTTGCATGGCACGTACAGCATGATTTCCGAGAAATAAAGACTGCCGAGCGTCGCGATGGTGGCGACAATAAAGGCAAAATGATGACGTTGCATCTGATTTCCTCCTGACGATTCAAAACTAATCGACAAACATGATATGATACAGTGAAGCAATAACGTATCCAGTATACAATCTTTGAAACGATAGAGAAACAGGTGACGTCATGCAAGTATCAGAAGTGGAAGTGTTGATCGTCCTCGCCGAGGAGTTGAACATGCGCAAAGCAGCGGAGCGGTTATTCGTCTCCCAGCCCGCGCTCAGTCAACGTCTCGTCACGATCGAGCACCAATGGGGTAAAAAGATATTCGTCCGTTCGACGCGCGGGCTCGCGCTCACACCAGACGGAGAAAAGATCATCGACTTCGCAAAGAAGATGTACAGCGAAGAACAGGAGCTGCGTGGGGAGTTGACGGCGCAACAAGGTGAGGTGTACGGTACATTAAAAATCGCCGTAGCGTCCATCATGGGACAGTATTGGCTGCCCCGCGTCTTGAAACGATTCATGGAGCGGTATCCGTCGGTCCGGGTCAAACTCGTCACGGGCTGGTCAAGCGAGATGATGCGCTATATGCTAGAAGAAAATTTTCATATCGGTATCATCCGGGGGAACCCTGACTGGCGCGGCGAGAAGATGAAACTGTTCTCAGATTCGCTCCACTTGGTCGATATGCGGATGACCGATTTAAAGCAACTCAAAAACAACGAGCGCTCATTCATTCAATTTAAGAGCGACTCGACGTATTATCAAGAGATTCTCGAATGGTGGCAGGAACGGTTCTCGAGCCCGCCGCTGACGACGCTCGTCGTTGATCAGATTGAGACGTGCAAACAGATGGCGCTCCATGGAATCGGCTTCGCGATTTTGCCGGAGTCGACGATCCGCGATGTCGAGGCGATCAATAAGATTCCGCTCACCTCGTCGAACGGGACACCGCTCGTCCGAGATACGTGGATGTTGTCGACCGAATCGATGCTCGAGTTGGCGCAAGTGAAGGCATTTTGGGAAATCGTGAATGAAGTGACAAAGGAGAGTGTGGAATGAGTTGGGCAATTGAAGCAAGACGGCAGTTACATTTGATTCCAGAACGAGGTTATGAAGAGTTCAAGACACAGGCGACGCTTGAGGAATTGATCCGGTCCTTGAACTCGCCACGGGTGCATATCTCACATTGGCGCACCGGCCTGTTCGTCCGCATTGATGGTCTTGTCGGTGAGAAGACGATTGGGTACCGGGCCGACATGGACGGCTTGCCGATCACAGAAGAGACAGGACTCGAGTTCGCCTCGGTCCATGAGGGGATGATGCACGCCTGTGGTCACGACGTTCACATGGCGATCGCCCTTGGGTTAATCAAACGTGCCGTCGAGGAGCCGCTCGACCACGACCTCGTCATCTTTTTCCAACCGGCAGAGGAAGGTCCGGGCGGTGCCGAGCCGATGGCCGTGTCGGAACTGTTCTATCATTTCCGTCCCGATGCGATGTTCGGCCTTCATGTGGCTCCGGAATATCCGGTCGGCACGATCGCCTCGCGCCCGGGTGTCTTGTTCGCGAGTGCGCGTGAACTGCATCTGACGATTCACGGGAAAGGTGGTCACGGGGCCTTCCCGCATGCCGGGATTGACGCCGTGATCGTCCAAGCTGCCTTAATCATGCAACTTCAAACGGTCATCTCACGGAACATCGATCCGATGGGGAGTGCTGTCATCTCGATCGGTAAGGTTGCGGCCGGCACCAAAGAGAACATCATCGCCGACACGGCGAAACTCGACGGGACGATCCGGGCGCTGTCGGATAAGGAGATGGTCGTGCTCGAAGGGCGTATCCGTCAAATCATCGCCGGAGTGGAGATGACGTATAACGTTCAAATCGACCTAGAGTTCGGCAATCGCTATCACGAGGTCGTCAATGACGAACGTTATTTGTTCCAGTTTGAAGAAGTAGTCGAAGAAGTCGGGTATTCGTACAAGACGTGTGTCCCCGCCATGACCGGCGAAGATTTTGGTTACATGTTGAAGCAAGTACCGGGCTTCATGGTCTGGCTCGGCGTGAACGATATGGGTTCAGGGCTCCATCAATCAACGTTCAATCCGGACGAGCGGGCGATCGATGTCGCCATCGAGCTGTTCGATCATTTCTTTCGAACAGCGATCATTAAATGAAGGGAGCGGACACGACGGTGTCCGCTTTTTTGTGCGAAATGTGTTGAATTGTGCGTGAACGGTTAAAAATTCGGGAAATAAATAAGACTTGTAAAGCGTCGATATTGTTAATCATGCTCAAATGTGAACATTTTGCGAACTCAAGCATTGAGACATTACAGCGCTATATAAAATCATTATGATAAGGGTATCCAAGGGAAATCATCTGTGATGTTGCGCGATAGACATTGGTTTAAAGCGCTAGAGAGAGATAGGAGGTAATCAATAGATGTTTCAAGATCCTGTCCTGATGAGCCGGGCGTTAACGGCACTCACGTTGGGTTTCCACGTGATATTTGCCACAATCGGCGTCGGGGTTCCACTTTTAATTTTATTGGCAGAGTTTCTAGGCATTAAAAAGAAAGATCCGAAATATACCTTGATGGCCCGTCGTTGGTCACGGGGCTATGTTGTCACAGTAGCGGTCGGTGTTGTGACGGGTACGGCAATCGGGCTTCAGCTGTCCTTACTTTGGCCGAACTTGATGCGGGTAGCCGGTCAAACGATCGCACTCCCATTGTTCATGGAAACGTTCGCGTTCTTCTTTGAGGCGATCTTCCTCGGAATTTATTTGTACACGTGGGATCGATTTAAAAACCCGTGGCACCATATGCTTCTCGGGATTCCGGTCGCGGTCGGTGCCTTGTTCTCAGGTTTCTTCATTACGACCGTGAACAGCTTCATGAACCAACCGGTCGGGTTTGATATCGTCGACGGACGGCTTGCCAACGTGAGCCCGCTTGAAGCGATGTTCAGCCCAGCGATGCCAACGAAAATGGCGCACGTCTTGACGTCGGCTATCTTGACGTCGGCGTTCATCCTTGCGGCGATCGCGGCCGTCCAGTTGCTCCGTCAGCGACGGAACCAGCTCGACAAGTTGTCAATCGAGTATCACAAAAAAGGACTTCGCTTGACGATGACCGTCGCACTCATCTTCGCAATCGCGACTGCTCTTGTCGGGGACTTCTCAGGGAAATACTTGGCGAAGTACCAGCCGGATAAATTGGCGGCTGCGGAGTGGCACTTTGAAACCTCCTCGGAAGCTGAGCTTATCCTAGGCGGCTGGCTCGAGGAAGACGGGGAAGGCGGTTACGAAGTACGTGGCGCTTTGAAGATTCCATACGCCTTGTCCATCTTAGCTGGCGGCGTACCGAACTACGAGGTAACAGGTCTTGATGAATTCGCGAAAGAAGACCAGCCACCGCTATTCATCCACTATCTATTTGATGCGATGGTTGGGATCGGGATGCTCCTCGCACTGATTTCGTTCTTGTTCGTCCTCGGACGCTACATCAAGCGGTTACCGCAATTCAGTAAACCGATGCTCATCGCCATCGCAGCGGGTGGTCCGCTCGCGATGATGGCCATCGAGTTCGGCTGGTTCTTCGCCGAGTTCGGTCGTCAACCTTGGGCGCTTTATGATTTGATGCGCACGAGTGAAGCGGCCACGACATCAGCGAACGTCGGTTGGATGCTTATCGCCTTTGCGATCCTGTATGCAGTTCTTGGCGTAGTCACGGTGCTCGTCTTGACTCGTCTGTTCAAGGACAACCCAGTAGGGAAAGAACTAAAACAATCGGAGCATCGCGGTGAAGCGATGTTCGCGGATGAAGTGTGATCGGAGGGTATGACATGCAGATTCAAGAACTAGGGATTGCCGTACTATGGACGTTTTTGTACGGCTATCTCATCGTCGCATCGATTGATTTCGGTGCCGGCTTCTTCGCTTTCTATAGTAAGTACACGAAGCGTGACCACATGATCAACCGTCTGATTCAGCGGTACTTGTCACCGACGTGGGAAGTGACGAACGTCTTCTTCGTCTTCTTCTTCGTTGGAATCGTCGGGTTCTTCCCGGATACGGCCTACTATTACGGGACAGCACTTCTCGTTCCGGCTTCGGTCGTCTTGATTTTGTTGGCGATTCGCGGGAGCTTCTATGCGTTCGCCAACTACGGTTCAAAAGAGAGCACGTTTTACATGTTCTTGTACGGGGCAACCGGCCTCTTGATCCCAGCCTCGATGTCGACCGTCCTCACGGTCAGTCAAGGCGGGTTCATCAATGAGACCGAGTCCGGCGTCTTCTTTGACGGCATGAAGTTGTTCACCAACTTCTACTCATGGACCGTTGTCTTCTTGGCAATCGTGTCGGTGCTCTACATCAGTGCTATGTTCCTTTTATTCTACGCGGACAAAGCGCGTGACGTTCAAGCGGTCCCGCTCGTTCGGAAGTGGGCCTTGTTCTGGAGCGTGCCGACGATTATTGCCTCGGGCCTCGTCTTCTTCGGGTTGAAGTCGCAGGCGGCTTGGCATTATGAGAGCATTTTGGCAGGCAACTGGTGGTGGTTCGCCGCAAGTTTCATCTTCTTCGTCGTAGCGGTTTCATTCGTCTACTTGAAGCGGAACTACGGCCTCGCTTTCTTGATGGTCATGGGTCAATTCTTCATGGCTTGGTTCGGATATGGTTATACGCACTTGCCATATATCCTTTATCCGTACATCGACATCAACGGAAGCGTCGTCAACGAATCGATGGCGGTCGCACTCGTCGTCGTCTTCATCCTCGGATTGCTCCTCCTCGTACCGGCGCTGTATCTCTTACTTCGCCTGTTCTTGTTCGACAATGACTATGTACGCGGAAAGCGTTCGAGTGGTAAAGCATAAGACCGGATGATTCCGGTCTTTTTTTGTATAGTTTTTTTGGAGGGAATCGGTTACACTGTACGAAGAATCGGGAACAGAAACAGCGTAGGAAAGGGATGTATGAAATTATGACAGGTGAATTTGCAGTCATCGGATTAGGTCGATTTGGCGGCTCAATCGTTCGTGAATTGTCGGCGAACGGGTATGATGTGTTGGCCATCGATGCCGATGAAGAACGCGTCAACGAATTTATGGGACTGGCGACACATGCGGTCATCGCGGATACGACAGACGAGAACGTATTGAAGAGTCTCGGCATTCGTAACTTTGAGCACGTCATCGTGGCGATCGGAGAAAACATTCAAGCCTCGATTTTGACGACGCTCATTTTGAAAGAGCTTGGCGTTCAAATCATTACCGTGAAGGCGACGAACGATTATCACGAGAAAGTGTTGCGCCGCATCGGAGCCGATAACATCGTCCACCCGGAACGCGACATGGGTGTTCGGATCGCGAACGGGTTGATGAGTCAAAGCATCCTCGACTACCTCGAACTCTCGAACGAGCACTCGATCGTTGAAATCAAAGCGTCGGATAAGTTGTCGAACAAGTCGCTCATCGACTTGGACCTCCGTGCTAAATACGGCGTCAACATCGTCGCCGTTCGCCGCGACGACGACGTCATCATCTCCCCGCAAGCCGACGAGATGATTCTGCCAGAAGATATCTTGATTATTATCGGCAAAGATACAGACTTGGACCGACTCGAACGTACCCTTCGGTCTAGATAAAAACGAGAGGCGCGCGCCTCTCGTTTTTTTTAGATGAGCTTCATTTGTTTTAAGCCGTACTCGATGCCATCCTCGAGAATCGACTTTGTGACGAAGTCCGCAACTTCTTTCGCCTCGGTCCGGGCGTTGCCCATCGCGATACCGGTCCCGACGTATTCGAGCATTGCCAAGTCGTTCAAGGCGTCGCCGAACGCATACGTGTTTTCGAGTCTGTACCCGTTCGCCTCGATGAAGTGGCGAATGCCATCGGCCTTGCTCGCCCCGCGATTGATGACGTCCACGGCGTGGGGGTGCCAACGGATGAAATCAAATTCGCCGTACGCGTCCAAGTAATGATGCTCTTCTTCTGGTGTACAGTAAAGTAACGTCTGATAGACGGCTTGTTCGATATGGAAGTTCGGTTCGTAAGTCGGGATCGGCATATCGAGTTCTCCAAGCGACTGTTCGACGACATGGTCGTTTGTTTTCGTCGCTCCGCCCCGATCTTGGCCGAGGTAGACAAGCGTGTGGTCGTTCGAGCCCGCATGCGTTGTCAGACGGTGGAGAGCATCTGTCGGTAAGGCATTTCGGTAGACGACCTCACCTTGATGGACGACGATTTGTCCGTTGTAACAGACGAAACTCTCAATCCCGACTTGTGCGGGGATGTCCGACAACATCGCCGGACCGCGACCGGTCGCGATAAACGTCTCGACGCCGTTTGCGCGGAGTTGTTCGATGGCTTTGATTGTCGAAGGTGGAATGTACGACCCTTCGTGGAGCAACGTCCCATCGATATCAAAAAAGACTACTTTCTTATCTTCCATGTGGTTTCACCATGCTTTCTCTGTCTTTATGAAGTCAGTTTTATACTAAAAAGCATAACATGAAATTGAGAAACCGCCCTCAATCTAACGTCATTAGTGAAATATTGTCACAATATAAGCTATAATGAAGAAAGAATCTTACGGAGACATAATTTTTATAGCGAGAATCACTTATGTATCACATAGATGAACATCAACTACTTGTAGTAAGGAGAGATTAAATGAAGTTTGTAAAGAACCACCAAACAGCTGTGTTTGCCTTAGGCGGACTCGGAGAAATCGGGAAGAACACGTACGTCGTTCAATTCCAAGATGAGATTATCGTCATCGATGCGGGCATCATGTTCCCGGAGGATGACTTGCTTGGAATCGATTACGTGATCCCTGATTACTCGTACTTGATTAAAAACAAAGATAAAGTCAAAGGGGTGTTCATCACCCACGGTCACGAAGACCACATCGGTGGTATCCCGTTCCTGTTGAAACAAGTGAAATTGCCGATCTACGCGACGAAGCTCGCGCTCGGCTTGATTAAAGTGAAGTTAGAGGAGCATGGATTGCTCCGCGAAGCGGAACTTCACGAAATCGATGAGGATACGATCGTTAAATTCCGTAAGACGAGCATCTCGTTCTTCCGGACGACCCACTCGATCCCGAACTCACTCGGTGTCGTCGTCAAGACACCACAAGGAAATATCGTTCATACGGGTGACTTCAAATTTGACTTCACACCGGTCGGCGAACCGGCTGACATCGCGAAGATGGCAGACATCGGGAAAGAAGGCGTGCTCTGTCTCTTGTCTGATTCGACGAACGCAGAAGTCGAAGGCTTCACGATGAGTGAAAAAGTCGTCGGCGGGACGATCAGCGAGACGTTCCGGAAAGCGGAAGGCCGCATCATCTTCGCCACGTTCGCCTCGAACATTTATCGTCTGCAACAAGTCGTCGATGCTTGTGCCGAGACAGGCCGCCATTTGGCTATCTTCGGTCGATCGATGGACAAAGTCATGACGATCGGGCAAGAGCTCGGCTTCATCAACGTGCCAAAAGGCATGATCATCGAAGCGAATCAAATGCGGAACTATGAGCCGCATGAAGTGGCAATCCTTTGTACCGGTTCGCAAGGTGAGCCGATGGCAGCGCTCAGTCGCATCGCCAACGGGACGCACCGCCAAGTATCGGTTATTCCTGGAGATACGGTCATCTTCTCGTCGTCACCGATTCCGGGGAACGCCATCTCGGTCGGGAAGACAATCGACCAATTGTATAAAGCCGGCGCGGACGTCGTCTACGGCAAGTTGACGAACATCCACACGTCGGGCCACGGTTCGCAACAAGAGCAATTACTCATGATCCGTTTGCTGAACCCGAAATTCTTTATGCCGATTCACGGCGAGTACCGCATGTTGGTGAAACACGCTGAACTCGCAGAGTCGGTCGGCATCCCGAAAGAAAACAGCTTCATCATGGATAATGGAGAAGTGCTCGCGGTCGACGCCGACTCGGCGGCCATCACGGGTAAAATCTCGGCTAACGCGGTTTATGTGGACGGGAACGGCATCGGGGACATCGGCAATATCGTCTTACGCGATCGCCGCATCCTTTCAGAAGATGGGCTCGTCGTTGTCGTTATCAGCATCGACGGCAAGACACGCAAACTCGTCTCCGGTCCAGACATCATTTCACGCGGTTTCGTCTATATGCGTGAATCTGGTAGCTTGATCCGTGATGGGGAGCGCTTGCTCAAAAAGACGGTCGAACAAGGACTGTCGAACAAGCAGATGAAGTGGTCGGAAATGAAGCAACTCGTTTCGGACACGCTCACGCCATACTTGGCACAAAAAACACGAAGACACCCAATGGTTCTTCCGATCATCATGGAAGTATGACCGAGCGGGCTGTAGGTGACTACAGCCCGTTTTTTAGAGGACTACAATATAAGGAGATGGTGCCGGATGGAACGACCAAAACGGAAGAAGGGGTGGGTGAAATGGGGGCTTGCCGCGTTTGCTTTACTTTTCCTCATCACGATGATTTACCATCAAGTCAAACCGTTGCCGGACGGCGTGTCACGCGCGTCGGAACCGGTCACGATTTCGGATGACCAAATCGATTTTTTATATGATTTGACGTATCAAGGGAAAGACACAGAAGTGAACGAGCAAGAGATTTTTCAAGACGTCGAGCGGTCAATCCGCGAGGCACGGGAATATATCGTCATGGACTTTTTCTTATTCAACCCATATTCGAATGAAGACCGGCAATATCCGGACATCACGGCTAGCCTCTCGTCGGCCTTGTTAGAACAGATGAAAGCGTATCCGGACATGAACGTCGTCTTAATCACGGATGAGATCAATACGACGTATAACGGTCATGCGTCCGATCATTTAGACGTGTTGAAAGAAGCGGGCGCCGAGATCGTCTACACGAACCTCGATGCGCTCCGTGACCCGAATATCTTATACTCGACGCTGTATCGCATCGGGTTTCAATGGTTCGGGGACAGTCAGAACGGGTGGCTCCCGAACCCGATGGCCAAGTCGGCCCCGGACATCACGATCCGGTCGTATTTACGACTCTTGAACGTGAAAGCGAATCACCGCAAAGTGATGGTGACCGAGAATGACGGCTTCGTCTTATCGGCCAACCCGCATGATGCGAGCGGGTATCATTCAAACGTCGGGGTGCGGCTCGATGGCCCGATTTTAGCGGACATCCTCGAAGGGGAGGAAGCGATCGCGACGTTCTCGAAAGGGGATGCCGAACGTTTCCCGAGCGAGGAGAAACTCGCGAATCTGCGCGACGAGCCGTCGGAAGGCCCGATGCAAATCCGCTACGTCACGGAATCCAAGATTCAGGACGCCGTCATCAAGGCGATGGAAGAAGCGGAATCAGGTGAGACGATTTGGATCGGCATGTTCTACTTGGCCGACCGAAACATCATTCAAGCCATTCATGAGGCCGCCGAGCGCGGCGTCTTCGTCAAACTGATTCTTGACCCGAATACGAACGCGTTCGGGCGCGACAAGTCAGGATTGCCGAACTTGCCGGTCGCCGCGGAATTGAACACGGTGAACCCGGAGCAAATCGAGATTCGGTGGTACGAAGTCGGCGAAGAGCAGTACCACCCGAAGATGCTGTACGTGGAAGGGGACCGTCGAGTCGTCGTCATCGGGTCGGGCAACTATACGACCCGCAACATGAACGATTACAACTTGGAGGCGGATGTCGAAGTCGTCACGACCGAGGAGACAGCGTTCATCCGCGAGGTCGACGGGTACTTCAAGCGTCTCTGGAACAACGAGCAAGGAACGTATACGCTCGCCTATGATGAGATTCAGACCGATTTGCCAATCGGAAAGTATGTGATTTATTGGATCCAGAAACTCACTTGGACGATGACCTACTGACACAAGCCCGCCTTCCTGTGAAGGTGGGCTTTGTTGTGGACGGGCTACCATCGACATGACGACGAACAAAACCCGCTCTCACAAAGAGAGCGGGTTTTCATCATTTCGTTTCGACTGGATTGAATTCGTTCGTGAACTCGTACAGGAACCTGCCCGTGTCTCGCAGCACGTCTGTCTTCCGGTGGAGCGAGAAGTGATCGTATGGGACGGTTTCCGTCTCGATGTTGTTCGTGTATTCTTCGAGTAGGAGCGAGCTGGATGGCTCAATCAAGTTGAACTCGCCGCCGCGTCCCGAGAAGGAGAACACTTGGACAGAGCGTGGCCACGTCTCCAGTTTTTCTTGGAACGCC
Source organism: Exiguobacterium sp. s21 (assembly GCF_018617975.1). Taxonomy (NCBI): domain Bacteria; kingdom Bacillati; phylum Bacillota; class Bacilli; order Caryophanales; genus Exiguobacterium; species Exiguobacterium sp. s21. The sequence goes on from NZ_JACSLF010000002.1 coordinate 187,178, forward strand.
TGCAACCCGTCAGAACTCGGGGACAAATCCCGGATGGCAGGACTGCCGGTATTGATCCCGAAATTACTGGCGGACAGACCGAAGTTGGCAAGTCGTGTTCCGGCGAACGGACTATCATACGTCACGAACTTATCGACGATGTATTCGTCTTGATTCAAGATATAGTTCGCTGCCGCCACCCCGCCCATGCTGTGACCGATCAAATACATCCGGTCGAACGAACGGTTTCGTTCCTGTTTATAGCGTTCGATCGCCGCATTCAACCACTTCGTCTGGTTGTTGAGCGATGCCTCGGCATCCTCATATTCAATCCGGACAATCGGTCGGTTCGAGCTGTAGTCATTGATGACGCAATCGGCCGCGCCTTTCACCGTCACGGTACAGAGCGCCCCATCTTTGGCCAATCCGCGCTGTTCCATATACTGCGAGAAGCGGAGGAATGTGCGGTCGGTCCCGAGCAAGCCGTGAACGGCGAACGTCGGGATGAACTCGTCCGTCTGCGCCGCTTGGCGAATCGCCTCAGATTTCCGTTCCGTCGTCAACTCTTCTCGAATCGTCACGATAATCAACGCGAGGGTCAAGACGAGGATGAAGCCGCCGAAGATGCGAGAACGAATCGACGTCTTGTCCGGATTACCGACGTTTTGACGATATTTCCGCCAAACAAAGAAAGCGACTAGGCCAAGGACGACGATGATGACGCCTGTGATAATCCACGCCTTGACGTTCGGCACGTGGGCGACGAGCGTCATATTATTTTGACGGCCACCGTACACTTGCCACTCGACATGTTTCATCGACCGAACATCGAGTCCAGTACCGTCTTCGACGAACACCCCGGTCGGCACGGTCAGATTGAACCGGATATCGGCTTGACGAACGTAACGTTCGGCCAGTTGTTTCGGGGAGCCGCTTAAATTCAGACCTGGCAAATCGACGCGGTCGAGCCGCAGGTCGAGGTTCGTGTTCATGACGTATGAGTCAAACCAAATCCCATCTTCTTTGTCGACATCAAACTTCATATCAGGTGGGACGAGGATACCGGCCGGACCGGTCTTCCACTCCTCTTTAATGTTTTGGAGGTCATCGACGTTGTCGAACGTCTTCTTGAGCACCATGCCTTCATAGTCGTCTTGACTCGAGTAGTCACGTGTCGCATATCCGTTCTCATTCGCCTGTTGTTTCCATGTATCCCAATCGAGCCGCAAATTGAGCAGCTTCATGACCGGATGGTCGCGGAAAGCATACGTCGTCTCTAACGTGACCGATTGGTCGTAGTGGACGGTCGCATCATATTCGATTCGGACACATCCCCCGATTAAAAGAAACAGAAATGGGAATACTAACAACAGTGCCTTTTTCTTCAAGCTCGTCACCTCAAATCGGCTCACCGTAGGTCTCTAACGGGTTGGTCGTGTTGATGCGGTCGTAAAAGAGCACCCCATCTAAATGGTCGAGCTCATGTTGACAGACGATGGCGCGCATACCGCGGAGCCGCAATTTAATCGGGGCGCCGTCACGGTCGAACCCTTCAATCGTGATGCGTCGGTATCGGGGCACGTTGCCTTTGACGACACGGTCGACAGATAGACAGCCTTCACCGCCATTCAAGTACGTCTGTTCGACCGAGTGGCTCGTAATCTTCGGATTGAAGATGGATAGTTTGAACGTCTCTTCTTCTTCGTGGAGCAGGACCGTGAAAAAGCGGCGATTGACGCCGAGTTGTGGTGCGGCGATGCCGACACCGCCCCGAAGTTCATACTTCTCGCTCATCTCGGGATCCTGGCTATTGACGAGGAACGTCTCCATCTCGTCGAGTAGCGCGAGGTCTTCTGCCGTCGGTGGGACCGGCACTTCGATTGAGCGGGCGCGGAGCCGCTCGTCTCCTTCACGAATCACATCTTTCATCGTTAACATGCAAAACTTCCTTTCCCATTGCGATATGACCAATTATATCATATTTATTAGTCATTTCGCTTAGATGGTACAGAAGGTGAAATGAAAATGATACAGAGGCGAAATAAGGGAAAAGATGTGTTGATGTAAGCGTTTTTATAGAGTGAGCATATTTTTTGCGTTATTATAACAACCCGTTTTATACTGACTAGGAAACGGCAGGATAAGTGTAACTTTCCTGAATCACGTTAATACAGATTGCTTTTTTGGACAGATACACTTAAGATTTGAGGTAGTGTTTGATCACAAAAAAGACAATTGTCTCATAGTTGAAAGGATGAGGTGAAACGAATGAACAACGTTCAGGTACTTCAAAACGTGGAAGAAAACTTCCAAACGTTCCGTATTCTCGACGAGAAGGGCGAGGTCGTCAACCAAGACGCAATGCCAGATGTAACGGACGAGCAACTTCAGGAGCTTATGCGCCGCATGGTTTATACACGAATCTGGGACCAACGTGCCATCTCGCTCAACCGTCAAGGACGCCTAGGTTTCTACGCGCCAGTGGCTGGTCAAGAAGCAACGATGATCGGGACGCAATATGCGCTCGACAAACAAGACTGGATTCTTCCAGGCTACCGTGATATCCCGCAACTCGTATTCCACGGACTTCCGCTTTATCAAGCGTTCTTGTTCTCACGTGGTCACGTCGCAGGTAACCGTATTCCTGAAGACGTTAACGTCTTGATGCCACAAATCATCATCGGGGCACAAATCATCCAAACTGCGGGTGTGGCGATGGGCCTCAAACGCAACGGCAACACAAACGTCGCCATTACTTACACGGGTGACGGTGGTTCATCACAAGGTGACTTCTACGAAGGATTGAACTTCGCAGGTGCATTCAAATCACCAGCCATCTTCGTCGTTCAAAACAACCGCTTCGCTATCTCGACACCTGTTGAGAAGCAAACTGCAGCTAAAACGATCGCGCAAAAAGCTGTCGCAGCGGGAATCAACGGAATTCAAGTTGACGGAATGGACGTTCTTGCTGTCCTCGCCGCAACACAACAAGCGCGTAAAGACGCACTTGATGGAACTCCGACGCTCATCGAAGCACTCACATACCGTTACGGACCACATACGCTCGCTGGGGATGACCCAACACGTTACCGTACGAAAGAACTCGATACAGAGTACCAAGAGAAAGATCCGCTCGTACGTTTCCGCCTCTTCCTCGAAGGCAAGAAGCTTTGGAACGAAGACATGGAAAACGAAGTCATCGAGCAAGCGAAAGCAGACGTGAAAGAAGCGATCAGCCTCGCCGACAAAGAACCAAAACAAAAAGTTTCGGACTTCATCAACAACATGTTCGAAACACTTCCTTCAAACTTGAAAGAGCAGCTTGAAGAATATACAGCAAAGGAGTCGAAGTAAGTTATGGCTCAAATGACAATGATCCAAGCGATTACTGATGCGATGCGCGTAGAAATGAAGCGCGACGAGAAAGTACTTCTTTTCGGAGAAGACGTTGGTAAAAACGGTGGGGTTTTCCGTGCGACGGAAGGTCTCCAAGACGAGCTCGGCGAAGACCGTGTCTTCGACACGCCGCTTGCTGAGTCTGGTATCGGTGGTCTTGCAATCGGTCTTGGTCTCACAGGCTTCCGTCCAATCATGGAAGTTCAGTTCTTCGGATTCGTTTTCGAAGTCTTCGACTCGGTTGCTGCTCAAATGGCACGTATGCGTTACCGTTCAGGCGGCGCTTACAGCCAGCCAATCACAATCCGTTCACCATTCGGTGGCGGTGTTAAAACACCAGAACTTCACGCGGACAGCCTTGAAGGCTTGATGGCTCAGACACCTGGTCTTAAAGTCGTCATCCCGTCAACGCCTTACGATGCTAAAGGTCTTTTGATCGCATCGATCCGTGACAACGACCCAGTCGTATTCCTCGAGCACATGAAACTTTACCGTTCATTCCGTGGCGAAGTTCCTGAAGGCGACTACACGATCGAGCTTGGAAAAGCAGACGTGAAGCGCGAAGGAACTGACGTTTCGATCATCACTTACGGTGCAATGGTCCACACGTCACTCAAAGCGGCAGAAGAGCTTGAGAAAGAAGACATCAACGTCGAAGTCATCGACCTTATGACAGTTAGCCCGCTTGATATCGACACAATCGTAGAATCAGTCAAAAAGACTGGTCGCGCCATCGTCGTTCAAGAAGCACAACGTCAAGCAGGTATTGCGGCAAACGTCGTAACTGAAATTCAAGAACGCGCAATTCTTCACCTCGAGGCACCAGTGCTTCGTGTAACTGCACCAGACACGGTCTTCGCTTTCGCACAAGGGGAAGACGCATGGTTACCTGACCATAAAGATGTCGTTGCAAAAGTTAAGGAAGTTATCAACTTCTGATCGTGTTCAAGTAACGATGAGGGAGAATTGTCTCCCTCGTTGTGTTTACATGATGAATTGATGGGAGGAAAAACCAGTGGCAGTATTTGAATTTAAATTACCAGACATCGGTGAAGGAATTCACGAAGGTGAAATCGTCAAGTGGTTCGTAAAAGCAGGGGACACAGTAAAAGAAGATGACATTCTTCTTGAAGTTCAAAACGACAAAGCCGTCGTTGAAATCCCTGCTCCAGTTGATGGAACAGTTAAAGACGTTAAAGTCTCTGAAGGTACAGTTGCGGTCGTCGGTGACGTCCTCATCACGTTCGATATCGAAGGTGACGCGCCAGCAGGCGAAGAGGAAGCAGCTCCTGAACAGCCAAAAGCTGAAGAGAAGACGGAAGACGTGAAAGAAGACGTAAAAGAAGACGGCCCGCGTGAAGTACAACTTCACAAATCGGAGCGCGTCATCGCTATGCCTTCAATCCGCAAGTACGCTCGTGAAAAAGGCGTCGACATCCGTGAAGTCAAAGGTTCTGGCGACAACGGCCGCATCTTGAAAGAAGACATCGATGCATTCGTAAACGGTGAAGCACCAACAGCCGAAGCTACAACAGAGAAAACAGAATCTGTTGCTCCAGCAGCAGCTGCTAAAACGGAAATCAAGCCTTACGAGTCAGCGACGCCTGAACTCGAAACGCGTGAGAAAATCCGTGGAATCCGTAAAGCGATCTCGAAAGCAATGGTCAACTCGAAGCATACAGCTCCACACGTTACACTCATGGACGAAGTCGACGTCACGAAACTCGTCGCACTCCGTAAAGAGTTCAAACAAGTGGCTGCTGACCAAGGCGTGAAACTCACGTACTTGCCATTCGTCGTTAAAGCATTGACAGCTGCAGCGAAAGCTTACCCAGCCATCAACGCATCAATCGATGATGTCAACGAAGAGATCGTCTACAAAAACTACTACAACATCGGTATCGCTGCCGATACGGACAACGGTCTCGTTGTTCCTGTCGTCAAAGAAGCGGACCGTAAGTCAATCTACGCACTCGCTACAAACATCAATGAGCTTGCCGGTAAAGCACGTGAAGGCAAACTTGCTGGGGACGACATGAAAGGCGGATCGATCACAATCACGAACATCGGTTCTGCTGGCGGACAATGGTTCACACCTGTCATCAACCACCCAGAAGTTGCGATTCTCGGTATCGGCCGTATCGCTGAAAAAGCTGTCGTTAAAGACGGTGAGATCGTCGCGGCACCAGTCCTCGCCCTCTCATTCAGCTTTGACCACCGCCTCATCGACGGTGCGACTGCTCAAAACGCACTCAACATGGTGAAACGCTTGCTTCAAGATCCAGCACTTCTAATGATGGAGGGATAAGAACATGGTAGTAGGAGAATTCGCACAAGAAACTGATTTGCTTGTCATCGGCGCCGGTCCTGGTGGATACGTCGCAGCCATTCGTGGCGCACAACTTGGCCTCAAAGTCACAATCGTCGAAAAAGGTAACTTTGGTGGCGTTTGCTTGAACGTCGGTTGCATCCCATCAAAAGCGTTGATCACGGCTGGTCACAACTTCCAGCACGCAAAAGGTCACTCGTCAATGGGTATCACGTCTGACAACGTATCAGTCGACTTCACAAAAGTCCAAGACTGGAAACAGTCGGTCGTCAACAAATTGACTGGCGGCGTCAAAGGCCTTTTGAAAGGTAACAAGATTGACATCGTTCAAGGTGAGGCTTTCTTCGCATCTGAAGACACAGTTCGTGTTATCACAGAAGACAGCTCGACTCCTTACAAGTTCAAAAAAGCGATCATCGCGACTGGTTCGACACCAATCGAGATCCCATCGTTCAAATGGTCAAAACGCGTCCTTTCTTCAACTGGCGCATTGGCTCTTCCTGAAGTACCGAAGAAACTTGTCGTCATCGGCGGCGGTTACATCGGTATGGAGCTTGGCACAGCGTACGCGAACTTCGATACAGAAGTCGTTGTCGTTGAAGGCGCAAGCGACATCTTGTCTGGCTTCGAGCCGCAAATGACGCAAATCGTCAAGAAGAAACTCAAACAAAAAGGTAACGTCACGATTCACACGAACGCTCTTGCAAAAGGCGTCGAGGAAACAGAAGACGGCGTAACAGTTAAGTTTGAAGTGAACGGTGAAGAGCAGTCTGTTGAAGCGGACTACGTCCTCGTCACAGTCGGCCGTCGTCCAAACACTGGCGACATCGGTCTCGAAAACGCGGAAGTTAAAGTCAGCGACCGCGGCATCATCGAAATCGACGACCAGTGCAAGACGTCGAACGAAAACATCTACGCAATCGGCGACATCGTACCAGGACCACCGCTCGCGCACAAAGCTTCTTACGAAGCGAAAATTGCGGCGGAGGCAGCTGCCGGTAAGCCAGCATACCTCGACTACTCAGCAATCCCAGCGGTCGTCTTCACTGACCCTGAACTTGCAACAGTCGGTTACACAGAGCCACTCGCAAAAGAAGAAGGACTTGAGATCACTGTATCGAAATTCCCATTCGCAGCGAACGGCCGTGCCCTCGCTCTCGACGAGCCAGACGGCTTCATGAAGCTCATCACGCGTAAAGAGGACGGTCTCTTAATCGGTGCTCAAATCGCGGGTACAGGCGCTTCAGATATGATTGCCGAGCTTGGTCTCGCCATCGAAGCAGGCATGACTGCAGAAGATATCGCGCTTACAATCCACGCTCACCCATCACTCGGTGAGATGGCAATGGAAGCGGCAGAAATCGCAATGGGTATGCCAATCCACGTCGTTAAATAAGTCAAAAGCTCTCTCGCTTACTCGCGAGAGAGCTTTTTCACGTAATGAACGGTCCGTTCGACTTCTCGAAAGCCGATCCGTTCATGGAATTGTTGGCTGCCGACGTTTTCGATTTCCGTATCCGAAGCGAGCTCGTCGCATCCGTTCGACCGGGCGAACGCGGAGGGCGCTTCGACGAGGCGTGTCGCCACGTCCTGCTGCCGCGCGGCTTCGACGACGTAAATCCCTTCTATAAACGCGGTCGGGGAGGTGGAGGTGCCAGGGACATAGTCATGACGGAAGCTGAGCTGACAAAATCCGACCGGTTCATCCGTTTCCGCGATAAAATAGTGCATCTTGCCGGAGCGGATCCCGAGCCGGACCTCAGGGGTCAGTTCAGCAACGGGGGCGTCTGGCCATAGTTGTCGCATGAGAGCTACCAGGACAAGGCAATCTTGTTCATTCGCTTTTCGAATCTTCATCAGTCGTCCTCCTTATGTTTCGTACGTTCAGTATAAAGGAAAATAAAGAATGAAGTGAGAAAGGAGGGAATGATGATGGCGTTCGATGAAGAATTGTTATACACCGTCTCTGAGACGAGCCGCGTCCGATTCACGGGCATCGAGACAGAGACGTCACGTTATGATTTCGGTTTTGTGTACACACATCAATTTATGGGGAAAGTGCTCGTCGTCTGCATGCAGACCGGACAGTCTGCCCTTCTTGACGTCCATGCGCTCGAAGAACCGAGACAGCTCTATCCGATGCTCGGCATCGCCTTGCGAGACACCGGACACGTCGCCGAGTTTTTACGCCTTTGTCTAACTGAAAATGAGACTGAATCCAACCAAACTGAAAATTCACCCCTTGAAAAAATGTAAGCGTTTTCTTATAATGGAACGTAGGGGAAGCAATTCGATCATCATAAGCCACCTTTTCTTCTGATTACACAAAGCGAGCCGGTCCATTGGACCGGCTCGCTTTCGTCTTAGCGGATAGCTTTTGTTTGTTGGATGACTTTAATCATTTGGAGCGACTCGTCTTCTAGACCTTGGACCGGTAGACCGGCCTCGATGTTGGCCATAATATATTCGAGCGTCGATGTCGTGATGAGCTCTCCCGGAATAATGATTGGGATTCCTGGTGGATATACCATGATGAACTCGGCTGAGATGCGTCCGACGGCGTTCTCGAGTGGAATCGTCTCCGTTTCCTCGTAGAAGGCGTCACGCGGGCTGAGCGCGAGTGGCGGAATCTCAGGGAGCATGATTGACAATGAATCGTTTCCAGACTGGTCGTAGACCGATACGACGTCACGCATCCCGTCAATCAACGCTTGAATCGTCGACTCGTCGTCGGCGCTCGTCACGATGAACAAGACGTTCAACAGATCTGACATCTCGACTTCGATGCGGTGCGTCTCGCGCAAGTACTTCTCGACTTCAAAGCCGGTGATCCCGAGCTCGCGGACCGAGACGAGGATTTTCGTCTCGTCGAGCGCGTACGTCGACTCTGAATGAAGTTCGGCGTGACCGTAGACCGACAAGTGCGGCATGTTGTCGATGGCCGTACGAGCCGTACGTGCGAGCGTGAGGGCACGTTCGTTCATCGACTCTCCTTTCGTCGCCAATTGGCGACGGGCCGCATCGAGCGACGCGAGGAGAAGATAAGACGTCGATGTCGTCGTGATCATCGAGAGCATCGCGTGAATCCGTTCTGGTGAGACGAGTCCGCGGCGGACGTTCAAAATGGAACTCCCGGTCATCGAGCCGCCGAGTTTGTGCACACTCGTTGCCGCGACGTCCGCGCCGGCCTGCATCGCCGAGAGCGGGAGTTCGTCGTGGAACGGCAAGTGGACACCGTGTGCCTCATCGACGAGGACAGGTACGTCTTGGGCATGGGCGACGGAGACGATCCGTTCTAAATCACCAGCGATCCCGAAGTAAGTCGGGTTGATGACGAGGACGGCTTTCGTGTCAGGGTGCATCTCGAGGGCGCGTTCGACGGCACTTGCCGTGATTCCGTGGGCGATTCCGTATGTCTCATCATATTCAGGGTGAATGAAGACAGGGTGGGCCCCGGTCAAGACGAGCGCGGACATAACAGATTTATGGACGTTGCGCGGCACAATGATCTTCTCGTTCGGTCCGACGACGCCCATGATCATTGCCATGATGGCACTTGATGTCCCTTGAACTGAGAAGAACGTCTCGTCGGCATGGAACGCTTCGGCTGCGAGGCGCTCGGCCTCGGCAATCGCCGCTTTCGGATGATGAAGGTCATCGAGCGGGGCGATGTTGATCAGGTCGATCTTCAAAGCGTTCTCGCCGATGAAGTCGCGGAACTCAGGGTCCATTCCTTTCCCGCCTTTATGGCCTGGGATGTGGAATGCGATCGGATTCGTGTCCACGTGCGTGAGCAACGTGTCAAAGAGCGGTGTCTCGAGCTGTGTAGCACCTTTAAGTTTCAATAGTAAGTCCTCCTTGATAGCAGTGTGTATATGGGTTGTCGGTTTAGGTTCAATCTCATGTCATTTTAGACGTTTCGTTTTAAAAAACAATGCAACAAAAAAACTATAGTGATTTCTATCCCAACTTGCAATAGTTTTTTTTGTTGATACAATGGTTGTCGAGGTGAAGAATATGCAAATCAACTATCCGATTAATCCGGACTGGACGACTGATGAGCTCATAGAAGTCGTCGAGTTCTATAATCAAGTCGCCCTTGCCAATGAAGGCGGTGTCGACCGCGAAACGTTTTTGGATGCGTATCGGTCGTTCAAACAAATCGTGACATCGAAATCAGAAGAAAAACAACTGAGCGCCGTGCACGACGAACAGACCGGATACTCTACCTATCGTACGGTCCAAGCGGCCCTAAAATCAAATGCAAAGATTATAAAATTGTAACTGCTGGAAAGCATGGGAGAACAGAACAGTTTTCTCATGCTTTTTTGTTATTTGTCTTTTAAATAGGGTACATATTATTAACAGTTATTTCAGGTTTAGCGTCAGTTGAAATGGGAATATACTCACTAAGATAAAAAATTCAAAATAGTCAGACAATTATCTTTCCTTTTTGAATCTCATCTGATATACTCAATTCAACTCACTAAACCGTAACTTGTAGCCCAACTAAAGGAGTGTGGCATCTCATGAAACAAGTGATCGAGGCATTCAAAAGAAAAGACGCAGAAAAACGGATTCCGGTGCTGCGCTTAGAGATTGATTATGAATTGGCAACTCTCTTCGATGCGATGGCGTCACAAGACGATGCCACTGTCCAGGCTAGCAAGCATCGGTTAGAGAAATATCGCCAAGAACTTTTGCGTCTCGAAGCCTGACCCACAACCACTCATTCAACCAGTATTCCATGCGGATACTGGTTTTTGTTTGGTACAATACATAGTAGAGGTGATAAACATGTTGGAATGGTTCGCTATTGACTTGATTAAACAAGCAGGGGAATATATTCGGCAAAAAATCGATGAGAGCTATCGCATCGAACGAAAGACAGGTAAAGGGGATTTGGTCACAGAAATCGATCGAGCCGTCGAACAGTTGATTGTCGACCGTATCCGTGAAACGTACCCCGAGCATCACATTATCGGGGAAGAAGGGATCTCGACAGGGCCGGACGACTTGTCCGGAACGGTCTGGTTTGTCGATCCGATCGATGGGACGTTGAACTTCATCCATCAGAAGCGCATGTTCGCCATCTCAGTGGCCGTCATGATCGATGGGGTCGTCGAATACGGCTTCGTCTATGATGTGATGGCGGATGAGCTGTTCGTGGCGCGTCGCGGCGTTGGGACGACGCTGAACGGTCGTAAGCTTCCGGCCATCCAAGAACATCATGTCCGTGACGCCTTCCTGAGTATGAACGCGACTTGGGTCACGCCGAATCAGCAAATCGCTCCGGAAGTACTCGCTCCAATCGTGCGCGACTCGGTCGGCACGCGGGCCCATGGCGCCGCGTCGCTCGAACTCGCGTGGCTCGCCGCGGGTCGGGTCGATGGGTACATCACGATGCGGAATATGCCGTGGGATTATGCGGCTGGAAAACTGCTCGTCGAGGAAGTCGGAGGCAGAGTCGTCTCAATTTACGGGGAGCCGGTCCGTTATGACGGGAAGACGTCGGTCCTTGCCGGTAGCGAGACGTTCGTCAAAGATGTCGTCAAACACTATGTCATCGCCAAAGGGGCGGCGCCGGAAGTGAGACCTGATCTTCAGATTGAGATCAACGGCTCCTACGACCGTGTCCGGGACTTGCTCGTCTTGGCCAATCCGAACGAGGCGATGGTGCGTGAACAGTATGAAGCGGGGGAGACATATGAAGCGACGCTCGGCGGAGAACGCGTCGGAGCGTACATGTTGGTGCGGCGCAGTGAAACGCTGCTCGAGCTCGTCAATATCGCCGTCAAGCCGGAGCGGCAAAACCAGACGATCGGACAACGGCTGCTCCAAGACGCAATTCGTCGGGCCGAGCAAAGCGGTGCGAAGCAGATGCTCGTCTGTACGGGCAACTCGAGCATCGTCCAGTTGCGATTTTATCAACAAGCTGGCTTCCGCTTCGACTCGGTCGAGCGCGACTACTTCCCGAATCATGGTTATCCGCCAATCGAAGAGGACGGGCTCGCCTTGCGTGACCGCATCTGTCTGACACGCGACTTATAAGCGTGTCAGACAGAAGAACAAGCTCATAAACAAGGCCCGGGCGCTTCGCCCGGGCCTTCTGTTATGGACGTCGGTCAGAGAGGACGCGACGGCGTAAGTTGATACCGAAGAACGTGGCGATGCCGCTCAAGGCGAGACTGCCGATGATGATGGCGGCACTTCCTTCGGCCACCCCAATTCCGATGCCGACGAAACCGGCGACGACCGCGGTCGCGATTAAAACGAACATGAGTTGCATGGAGATTCCCCCTTTTTTCTCTAGTCTTCTTTATTGTAGTCAAAAATGATGCGTTTGGAAACGTTAACAGTTGATAACACTCGACAAAGGTGGTAGGACGTGTGCTATACTCTTAAAGTTGAATAAAAGATGAAACTTTTTTAAATAAGAGAGGACTAACTACATGAATGTAAGAACTAACCTTCGGAACGTAGCCATCATCGCCCACGTTGACCACGGTAAAACAACGCTTGTCGATGAATTATTGAAACAGTCTGGTACTTTCCGGACAAACGAAATGGTCGCAGAACGCGCCATGGACTCGAACGACATCGAACGTGAGCGCGGAATCACGATTCTCGCGAAAAACACGGCAATCGATTATAAAGATACACGCATCAACATCGTTGATACACCAGGTCACGCCGACTTCGGTGGTGAAGTTGAGCGGATCATGCGTATGGTTGACGGCGTTATCCTCGTCGTCGATGCACGTGAAGGCTGCATGCCACAAACGCGTTTCGTATTGAAGAAAGCACTCGACCAAGGTCTCCGTCCAATCGTTGTCGTTAACAAAATCGACAAGCCGATGGTACGCCCACTCGACGTTGTCGATGAAGTTGTCGATTTGTTGATCGACCTTGGAGCAGATGAAGATCAACTTGAATTCCCTGTCGTCTATACGTCTGCTGTCAGCGGTTCAAGTTCGTTCGATCCTGATCCAGAGAAGCAAGAAGATACAATCACATACGTGCTCGACACGATTCTTGAGAACACACCGGCACCAATCGATAACTCGGATGAGCCGCTTCAGTTCCAAGTCACGATGCTCGACTATGACAACTACCTTGGCCGGATCGGTGTCGGTCGCGTCTTCCGTGGGAAAATCAAAGTTGGCGAGTCAGTCTCACTTTGCAAAACAGACGGATCAATCAAACAATTGCGCGTCACTAAATTGTTCGGTTACTTCGGCCTCAAACGTGTTGAAATCGAAGAAGCCAAAGCTGGTGACTTGATCGCCATCGCCGGGATGGAAGATATCAACGTCGGTGAGACGGTCACGCCAGTCGGTAAAGAAGAGCCACTTCCGCTCCTTCGCATCGATGAGCCAACACTTCAAATGCGTTTCATGACGAACAACTCTCCATTCGCAGGGCGCGAAGGCGATTTCGTGACGGCACGTAAAATCGAAGAGCGTTTGATGAAACAACTTGAGACGGACGTTTCACTCCGTGTCGAGAACACAGATTCTCCTGACCAATGGATCGTATCAGGACGTGGTGAGCTTCACCTCGGGATCTTGATCGAGAACATGCGTCGTGAGGGCTACGAACTTCAAGTTTCGAAACCACAAGTTATCATCCGTGAAGACGAAGATGGTACGAAGATCGAACCGTTCGAGCGCGTTATCGTTGACGTCCCAGAAGAGTACACGGGTTCAGTCATGGAATCAATCGGTCTCCGTAAAGGTGAACTTGCCAACATGAACACGAACGACAACGGTCAAACACGTATGGAATTCATCGTTCCTTCACGTGGCCTCATCGGATATCGTAACGAGTTCTTGTCAGCGACACGCGGATACGGAATCTTGAACCACACGTTCGAAGAGTACCGTCCGTTCATCTCTGCTGACATCGGCGGCCGCCGCAGCGGTGTAATGGTTTGTATCGAACCTGGTAAGTCGACGGCTTACTCGATCGGTGCCCTTGAAGACCGTGGAACGATCTTCATCGAGCCAGGTACAGATGTATACGAGGGCATGATCATCGGTGAATGTAACCGTGACGTCGACCTCGCCATCAACGCCGTCAAAGGGAAACAGTTGACGAACATGCGTGCTTCATCAAAAGACTCGACACAAGTCTTGAAACGTCCACGCGTCTTCTCACTCGAAGAATCGCTCACGTTCTTGAACGATGACGAGTACTGTGAAATCACGCCGGAGTCGATCCGTCTCCGTAAAAAAGTCTTGAACAAGAACGAGCGCGAGAAAGCTGACAAGCGTCGTAAACTTGGTAAAGAATAAGTCGGAAAAAAGGGAGCGCCTAGGCGTTCCCTTTTGTTTTGGATAGTGTAGAATGGTTGTGTAGGAAATAAAGGGGGATTATCAGCTTGAAAGCTTCTCAAACGATGGACATCACACAAATCGATGTGCCGTGGATTGCCTCGCTACTTGGCGTCGGCAGTGACGCGAACGACTTCTCGGTCGGGTTCAACGCGTTAATCATCACGGTCATCTTATTGACAATACTCGTGTTTAAATTAGGTTTTGCGAAACAATTGACGTGGTGGAAGTCACTCGTCGTCTATATGTTGCTCGCACTCGGTGCAGGCACGATGGCGCTCGTCTTCTTCACATGGCCGATTCCAGAAGTTCTCCTTGTCATGGCTGTCGTCTTGGCAATCTACCGGGGTCGCCTCTGGTGGAACCGTCGACAAGGCATCGAATCACATTAAAAAATGGACGTAACGCCCTCGGGCGATACGTCCATTTTTGATTACCATCTCCGTTTTTGCCGGAACGATGGATATAGGTGGAATTGGCCGGTCGCGACACGTTCCGCGGTTCGCGCGGTGATGCGTTCTTGACACGTCTGGCACATATACGTTTTAGCAGGTTTATTACGAAGTCGTTTCGCTTCGAACGACCACGAATCAATCGTATCGATTTTGTCACAAAGAGAGCACTTTACGCGCATGGTCTCACCTTCCTCTTCGTTAATTATAGCATGATTTCAGGAGAGAAAAGCAGGGAAAGAGGTTTGTAAGGGCGAATCCATTTCGTATACCCGTTCGGGAGGAGGGGAGTATATGGCGAGCAAAGCCGCGTTCGAACTCTCAAAGGCACAACAAGGTACGTTGAATGATATGCCATTGACATTTTTAATCACATTTGACGAACCGAAACGGTGGCCGATCACCCATGCGATCAGCTGGGTGCAAGCGCCGAATGAAGTAACGATACGTTTCGCCTTGACGAAAAATTCGCATGTGATCACGTTGCTCTCGCAGGAGAAGACAGCGAGTCTCATCTTTCTTGAAGGAGGACTTGCCTACAGCATCGCCCTGTCACACGTACACGAGTTCGAGCCGAGCGTGAAGCCGACGTTACACCTTCGCTTTTTTGAAGGGCACGTTGAAGAAGTCCGTAACGTCTCCTTTTACGGGGCGACATATGGACAACCGGGCATCGTCAAGACGTACGATGTCGAAGCAGCAGAAAAGCTGGACCGTGAAGTCAAGGAGAGTTTGAATTCTTGATCACCATCCTATTTTCGAGGGGCGGCAAAGTCTATGAAAAAAACGTATGTGCTCGATACGAACGTACTCTTACACGATCCACTATCCTTGTTCCAATTCGATGAGCACGATGTCGTCATCCCCGCCATCGTATTAGAAGAGCTTGACGGCAAAAAACGCAATATGGACGAGGTCGGACGTAACGCCCGTGAGACGGCGCGTGTACTCGACCAACTCCGCACGACCGGGAAACTACATGACGGGGTGCCGCTCGAGAATGGCGGTCACTTGTTCGTCGAGATCGGCCATGAACATACCGTCGATTTCCCGTTCGACGTCATGACGAACGATAACCGCATTTTGACCGTGGCGCTCGGCCTGGTGAAACAATACGAGCACGACCGGACCCGTAAAGTCGTCGTCGTCTCGAAAGATATACTTGTCCGCGTCAAGGCGGACGCGATCGGTATTGAAGCCGAAGACTATTTGACCGACCATATCGTCGATACGACGAACCTATATGCCGGCTACCGGGAGATCGAGGTCGATCAAGCCGTCATCGATGAATTTTACAAAGTCCGACAGCTACCGCTGTCTGCGTTGACGAAAAATCAACTGTACCCGAATTCATTCGTCGTTTTAAAAAGCAACGTCTCGAAAGCGAGCGCAGTCGCGGTCGTCGATGCGCTGCAACCGATCCTTCGTCCGCTCTCCCTAGACGTCGAACACGTCTGGGGCATCCATCCGCGCAACGTCCAACAGCGGATGGCACTCGACTTGTTGCTTCGCGACGATATCCCGTTCGTGACGTTGCTCGGGAAAGCCGGAACCGGGAAGACACTTCTCGCGCTTGCGGCCGGGTTGTCGCTCGTGGAAGACGAGCGTCGTTTCAATAAGCTCGTCGTCGCCCGTCCGGTCGTCCCAATGGGGAACGATATCGGCTACTTGCCGGGGGAGATGGAAGAAAAACTGCGGCCTTGGATGCAACCGATTTACGATAACTTAGAGTTTTTGTTTAATGCCAATTCGAAAGACGAGCTCGGGAACATCTTGGCCGGCATCAAATCGATTCAGCTCGAGGCGCTCACGTATATCCGTGGCCGCAGCATGCCGGACCAGTTCATCATCATCGATGAGGCCCAGAACTTGACGAAACACGAAATCAAGACGATCCTGACCCGCGTCGGGGAGAATTCGAAAATCGTCCTCGTCGGCGACCCGTATCAAATCGATCACCCTTATTTGGATGAATATTCGAACGGTCTCACGTACGCCGTCGAACGGTTCAAAGGGCAAAACGTATTCGGCCACGTCCAACTCATCAAAGGGGAGCGCTCGTCGCTCGCCCGGTTGGCAGCCGATTTACTATAATGAAAAACGCCGAGCGGCTGCTCGGCGTTTATTTCGTATTCGGATGAAGTGCCACTTGCACGTTCGATTTTTCGAGCAAGGCGTTCGTCAACATAATCAAACCGGTCACGATGAAGAGGGCGGAGAACCCGAAATGCGCGACGACTTGAGACCCGAACAACGGTCCGAGCAGGTTACCCATGAACTGGGCCGACTGATTATAAGAGAAGATGCGCCCGGCCGCTCGGCTCGGCGTGTGTTGTCGCAAAAGCGACTGCACGGACGGCATGAGCGCCGCGGTGGCGAAACCGAGGCCGAATCGCAACACGACGAGTTGCGTCGTCGACGTCACGAACGCCTGTGGAATCAAGAAGGCACTATAGACGATGAGCGCCCAAAACAAGATGCGTTCAGCCCCGTACCGGTCCGATAGCCGCCCGAGCCGCTGTGCGGAAATGAGCGCGGCCACGCCCGGTGCCGAGGCGACGATGCCTGCAATAAAGGCGAGCGATGTCGTATACGGGTTCAATTCCCGGACATACAGTGTCAGTAACGGACCGACCGACTGCGTCGAGAAAGTGATTAAAAAAGTCGTTAAAAAGAGACTTAAGATCAGTTGCGGATGGCGGAGCGAGGCGATGATCGATTTGGTCGAGTCTAGCCGTTCGCGCGCCACCGGGACGAAGTCCTCTTTGACGAACACGAGTGTGATGATGAACGTGATAATTAGAGCACTGCCGGTCAAGAGAAAAACGGGTCGAAGCCCAATCCAGTCGGCGAGGAGTCCTCCAATCAATGGACCGAGGAGTCCGCCGGTGATGCCACCGGTCGACAAGGTACCGAGCGCCCAGCCACTTTTCTCTTTTGGGGTTTGTGAAGCGACGAGAGTGATCCCCGCCGAGATGAATCCGGAGACGGCGCCCATGAGGAGCCGAAGTCCGACGAGTTGATACACGTCTTGGACGAAACTGATGAGCGTCATCACGACGGCCATGCCGAGACTTGCCCGAATGAGCATCAGCTTGCGGCCTTTTTGGTCGGCGAGCCTTCCCCAGAGCGGGGAGACGATGGCGGCCACGAGGAACGTGGCCCCGAAAGCGACGGCTGACCAGGTGACGACGTGATCGGGATTCGTGACCCCGAGCTCTTCGATAAATAAGGGGAGGAACGGTAAGACGAGGCTCATCGAGGCCGCCGTCAAAAAGCTACCGATCCAAACGATGATTAAGTTTTTCTTCCATAAAGGATACGTAAGCGTCACGACCTTTCAAACATGAAGTTTTTCCATAACCTATATGTTACACTTTGTGAAGTAAAAAGTCCAAAAAAATGAGAAGGCGCTATGGCCTTCTCGATCAAGCTTCTGTTCGCACTGCGATATGGTGGACGCCGCGCAAAACTTGCTGATGATGCAAGACGTATACCGGGCCGTCCGTGAGCACTTTCCCGTCCTTCGAGAACTGTAGATAGACGGTGCGCGCCTCATTGATTGGTAGCGTGAGCACCGATTCCCCATAAAAGCTGACGTGTGTCGCCGTAGTAATTGGTTCAGCGTTTTGCAGGAACGGAGCGAACGGCATCGCGAACGAGTCGCGAAGCGCCGCGTCTTTATCGGCCCGAGTCATCGGTTTATTGTGGTCGACACGTGTCCCTTGTGTCAAGCCGTCGTCCCATGCCTTCCCCATCTTGGCATAATACGCTTCATTATCATTCTCAACCGCGCGGTCGAGTTCCTCGATGTTCCGCTTGCGGTCGTCGAAAATCCATACGGTCGGGTCGATCGTCAACGCGTGACGAACCGCTCCGTCTAGTGGAAAAATCATTGATACGCCCCCTTTATTCACGATACACTGTACATTATACAGCTCTTCCGGGGAAAAAGGGAAACTGCGAGAAACTCGTAGTGAATCCAGACTGTTCATTGAATTATGATGAAATATAATGTACAGTTGAGTTATGACAAACAGTCTGTCATTGTACGGAGGAGGGGTCGTAGTGGCGACAAATTTGGCTGCAGTCCAACGGGAGCAAGCGCTTCAACTATTAGAGGCAGACGCTGAAAAAATCCGTTGTTTGATTGAAGTGCAGTTAGAAAACCTAAAAATGCCGAAGTGCCCGCTTTATGAAGAGGTGCTTGATACACATATGTTCGGTCTATCACGCCAAATTGATTTTGCGGTCCGTCTTGGACTCATTTCAGACATTGAAGGTAAAGGACTGCTCGATTCATTGGAACAAAAGCTGTCCGCCCTCGCGGAAGCTTCAGATTTATGAACCTTATACTCAAACTGTGCAAGCGGCGCTGTTTGAGTATTTTTTTATAATGGGTCAAGGATTGTTGTACATAAGGAAGTGAAAACATGAAAACTCGGTTTCGGTACTTTGATTTCTCACTGTTCATTGCGGTGCTCATGCTTGTCGGAATCAGCTCGATCATGATTTACAGTGCGAGCGTATGGAATCGCGGGGATTACGCGAACAGCGGTTTGTTCTATCGGCAACTCTTCTACGCCGGACTCGGGATTGTCGTCTACTTGATTGCGACGATGTTCCGCTATGAGAACTTTAGAAAACCAAATATTTTGTACGGTCTCTACCTCGTGTCGGTCGTCCTCTTGTTCGTCACGTGGGCGATGCCACCACTCAACGGGGCACGAGCGTGGCTCATCATCGGCGGATTCACGGTGCAACCGGTCGAGATTGCCAAGTTCGTGTTGATTTTATTGCTCGCGAACTATTA
Organism: Exiguobacterium sp. s21; assembly: GCF_018617975.1. Classification (NCBI taxonomy): domain Bacteria; kingdom Bacillati; phylum Bacillota; class Bacilli; order Caryophanales; genus Exiguobacterium; species Exiguobacterium sp. s21. Next base: position 206,483 of record NZ_JACSLF010000002.1, read on the forward strand.
TCACCAACTGTGGAACAATGAACTGAAAGGGTTGCCGGGACGACTCGGGCGAGCTGCGATCACGAAAAAAAGATTACGGGCCCAAGCCGGTGCCTTCTTCGTGATTCCCGTCATCTATTTCTTTCTCCCGTATGCGATCGCCATCAACGGGCAACCGGATATGGGAGGGCTGTTCGTCCTTGGCGCCATCATGTTCCTCATGTGGCTCGCCGTTGGGGCGCCGCTCCGAATCATCATCCCATCGGTGATCGCTGGGATCGGGGCCGTCTATTTGATGTTCACGACAATCTTCTCGGAAAACCAGCGCAGTCGGATTGAGGTCGTCTTCAATCCGTTCATGGATCCTGAAGGCTATGGCCATCAATTGCTCATGTCGATCATCTCGATTGTACATGGTGGGTTGACCGGTGTCGGTCTCGGCAACAGTTATCAGAAGTATGGGTATCTGCCCGAACCGGAGACGGACTACATCATGTCCATCATCGCGGAAGAGCTCGGTTTTGTCGGTGTCGTCGTCGTCCTCGTCCTGCTCTTTTTCATCGCGTTCCGCGCCGTCAATATCGCTAACCATAGCGATAGTCACTTCGCGATGTTCGTCTCATTCGGCATCGCTGCCCAAATCATGGTCCAAACCGGGATCAATATCGGGGCGATGTCGGGCTGGTTCCCGGGGACGGGGGTCACGCTTCCGCTCGTCAGTTACGGCGGGACGTCACTCATCATGACGATGGGCATTCTCGGAGTGCTCAGCAGCATCTCGATGCGAAACCGGCACCGGGAAGCGACAAGACGGGCTGAGATTCGTGAGAAGTCAGCCGAAAACGTGCAAGGTTCATCGTTACATGTTGTCAGGTAAGAAGGTTCGAACTACTTAAATGGGGGGATTTATGTTGAAACCAATTAGCAAATTACTTGTTGCCAACCGTGGAGAGATCGCCATTCGTGTATTTAGGGCAGCCACCGAACTAGGAATGCGCACAGTCGCCGTTTATTCACAAGAAGACAGCGGCTCGTTACACCGCTTTAAAGCGGACGAGGCATATTTGATCGGTCTCGATAAAAAGCCGATTGACGCCTATCTCGATATCGAGGACGTGATTCGAATCGCGAAACAGTCGGGGGCTGACGCGATTCACCCAGGATACGGTTTCTTATCTGAGAACATCGAGCTCGCACGTCGTTGCCGCGAAGAAGGTATCATCTTCGTCGGTCCGAATGAATCGCATCTTCATGCGTTCGGGGATAAAGTTCGGGCCCGTCAAAGTGCGATCGCGGCCGGACTCCCGGTCATTCCAGGTTCAAACGGACCGCTCACATCATACGAAGACGCGCTCGAGTTTGCGAACGAGCACGGGTTCCCACTCATGGTCAAAGCGGCGATGGGCGGAGGCGGCCGCGGGATGCGTGTCATCCGTACGGAAGCCGAGATGAAAGATTTGATTGAACGTGCCAAGTCAGAGGCGAAGCAAGCGTTCGGTTCAGACGAAGTGTACATAGAAAAATTAGTGGAGCGTCCGAAACACATCGAGGTTCAGATTCTCGGGGACGATCACGGTAACATCATTCATTTGTTCGAACGTGACTGTTCGGTCCAACGTCGACATCAAAAAGTCGTCGAGGTCGCACCGTGTGTGACGTTGTCTGAGGAATCGCGCCAAGCGATTTGTGACGCGGCGGTTAAGCTCATGCGTCACGTCGGCTACATCAACGCCGGGACGGTCGAGTTCCTCGTCACGGAAGACGAGTCGTTCTACTTCATCGAGGTCAACCCGCGCATCCAAGTCGAGCACACGATCACAGAGATGGTGACCGGCTTCGATATCGTGCAGACCCAGCTCATGATCGCGCAAGGCGAGTCGCTCCACGGCGACGTCATCCATATGCCGAAACAAGAAGACATCAAATTGCTCGGTTACGCGATCCAGTCACGTGTCACGTCAGAAGACCCGGGCAACAACTTTATGCCGGACACGGGCAAAATTATGGCGTACCGCTCTCCGGGCGGCTTCGGGGTCCGACTCGACGGCGGGAACGCTTACGTCGGAGCCGAGATCTCGCCGTATTATGACTCGCTTCTCGTGAAGCTGTCGACACACGGCATGACGTTCGAACAGGCGGCTTCGAAAATGGTCCGTAACTTGAACGAGTTCCGGATTCGCGGCATCAAGACGAACATTCCGTTCTTGATTAACGTGATGAAGCACCAGAACTTCATCAGCGGTGACTACAACACGTCGTTCATCGACGAGACGCCAGAATTGTTCGTCTTCCCGAAACGGAAAGACCGCGGAACGAAGTTGCTCAACTATATCGGCGACGTCACCGTGAATGGATTCCCGGGTGTCGGATTGAAAGATAAGCCGATTAGCCGCTCGGTCCGGATTCCGCAAGACCTTCCGGCTGAAGCCAAACCAGGTACGAAACAGATTTTGACGGAGCTCGGTCCGGACGGCCTTGCCGATTGGATCAAACGTCAACCTGAACTGTTGTTGACGGATACGACGATGCGAGACGCGCACCAGTCGCTTCTTGCGACGCGGATGCGGACACAAGACATCGTCAATATCGCCGAACCGACGAGTAAACTCATGCCAGAGTTATTCTCGGTCGAGGCATGGGGCGGGGCCACGTTCGACGTCGCCTATCGTTTCCTCTCGGAAGACCCATGGGTTCGCCTCATGCGGCTCCGCGAGAAAATGCCGAACGTCTTGATTCAAATGTTGCTTCGCGGCGCCAACGCGGTCGGGTATAAAAACTATGCCGACAACGTCATCGAACAGTTCGTCCATGAGGCGGCCTATGCGGGTGTCGACGTGTTCCGGATCTTCGACAGCTTGAACAACCTCGAGTCGATTCAACTTGCGATCGACGCGACCTTACCGACAGGAAAAGTCGCGGAAGCGGCCGTTTGTTATACAGGCGACCTGTACGATGGCAACCGTCCGAAGTACCACTTGCCGTACTATGTCGATTTGGCGAAGAAACTCGAAGCGAGCGGGGCCCACATCCTTGCCATCAAGGACATGGCCGGTCTGCTCAAGCCAGAGTCGGCATACGCGCTCGTCTCAGCCTTGAAAGATGCCGTCGATTTGCCGATCCACTTGCACACGCATGACGCTTCCGGCAACGGAATCTTCACGTATGCCCGGGCGACGGATGCGGGCGTCGACATCGTCGACGTGGCTGCGAGCTCGATGTCAGGCATGACGTCACAACCTTCAGGCGGCAGCTTGATTTATGCGCTCGATCACCATGAACGTCAACCGAAAATCGATGCGAAGCATTACGAGGTCATCAGCGACTACTGGCAAGACGTGCGTCATAACTATGAGCCGTTCGAAAGCGACATGCGTGCTTCGAACCCATCGGTTTATGAGCATGAGATGCCGGGCGGTCAGTATTCAAACTTGCAACAACAAGCGAAAGCGGTCGGGTTAGGCGACCGTTGGAGCGAAGTGAAGGCGATGTACGCCCGCGTCAACATGTTGTTCGGCGATATCGTCAAAGTGACGCCGTCGTCAAAAGTTGTCGGGGACATGGCACTGTTCATGGTCCAACATAACTTGAACGAACAAGATGTGGTCGAGCGGGGTCACCAACTCGACTTCCCAGACTCGGTCGTCGAAATGATGCGCGGTGAGCTCGGAACGCCTCCAGGCGGATTCCCGACAGACGTGCAACAAGCCATCTTGAAAGGCGAAAAACCGCTCGACGTACGTCCGGGTAAACTGATCGAACCGTATGATTTCAAGGCGGCGCAGACGAAGTTGTTCGAGAAGCTCGAGCGCCCGGTGACGGACTTCGAACTGCTCTCGAACGCGTTGTATCCGAAAGTGTTCGAGGATTACGTCACCCATTCGACGACGTATGGCGATGTATCCGTCCTCGACACGTTAACGTTCTTCTACGGCTTGAACGTCGGAGAGACGATTCAAGTCGAGATCGAGACCGGGAAGACGCTCATCATCAAACTCGTTCAAATCAGTGCGGCGAACGAGGACGGTATCCGTCTTGTCTCGTATGAGATGAACGGGGTACCGCGTGAAATCGAAATCAAAGACGTGAACGTGAAGTCGGCGACGACGAGCCGACCGAAAGTTGATCGGACGAACCCGAAACAAGTCGGTGCTTCGATGCCGGGATCGGTGTTGAAAGTGCTCGTCGAACCTGGTAGCCGTGTCCATCGCGGGGAACAGCTCCTCGTCACGGAAGCGATGAAGATGGAGACGACGGTCCAAGCCGCGCAAGACGGAGAAGTCAAAGCGGTCCATATTAAAGAAGGCGACACAATCCAAAGTGACGACTTATTGATTGAGTTTGTATAATGGAAAGAAGCATAGCGCGGCTATGCTTCTTTTTTAGATAGGAGTGGGAGAGATGAGACGAGTCTGTTGGTTTCGATCGGATTTTCGATTGACTGATAATCATATGTTACACCGGGTATTGAAAGACGCTGCTTCAGGCGATGAATTGGAGTTCGTCTTTTGGCTCAATCCGAACTATTGCGAGCCGTTCGAGACCCGGCACGATTACTTTTTCGCGACGATGCGACAATTTATGGGTGAGCTCAAGGAGAACGGCCTCGGCCTGCGTGTCATCGTCGCCGACACGGCCGAAGCGTTCGTCGAAGCGCTCGGTCAGTTTGACACGCTGTACTTCAACGCCGAGTATGTTGAACCGTTCAAGCAGCGCGACGATGCCGTCATCGAGGCGCTCGGGCAAGACGTCAAAGTCATCCGTCTGCTCGATCGGCATTTGTTTGCCCCGAACGCGTTCACGAAAAAAGACGGCGACCCGTACAAAGTGTATACGCCGTTCAAAAAGGCGGCCTACGCCGAAACGCCGCCCGCACCGTATGATGTCGATGTGACAGCGCTGAAGCAACTCGTCGCGACCGAACATGTCGTGCCTGCTGAGTTACGGCGTCAGTTCGACCGGTGCGAGCGTTCGTGGAAAGCGCTCGGAGAAGCGGCCGCGAAACGACGCTTGCATGACTTTGTCGCCAACCGGATCGACGCCTACGATGAGGACCGCGATATCCCGGCGATCGCCGGCACGAGCCGGCTCTCTCCATATCTACGGACCGGGGTGTTGTCGATCCGCACCGTGGCGGAAGCGGTGCTGTCGGCGCCGAAATCGAGCGGACGCGACACGTATTACGATGAGCTGTTATGGCGCGAATTTTATTATATGATCATGGTTCAATTCCCGGGACTGAAAGACCGTCCGTTCAACGACAAGTATAAGCGCCTCGACTGGGAAGACGATGCCGAGAACTTTCAGGCGTGGTGTGATGGGAAGACGGGTTACCCAATCGTCGACGCGGCGATGCGGCAACTGAACGAGACAGGTTGGATGCACAACCGGCTTCGGATGATCGTTGCCTCGTTCTTATCGAAACATTTATTGATCGACTGGCGAAAAGGGGAACGCTATTTCGAACAAAAACTGATTGACTACGAGGCGGCCTCGAATATTGGCGGCTGGCAATGGGCCGCCTCGGTCGGGACGGATGCGGTTCCGTACTTCCGCATCTTCAATCCGACGACGCAATCCGAGAAGTTTGATACCGAAGGGACGTTCATTCGGAAGTATGTGCCTGAACTCGCCGACCTCGACAAAAAGTCGATTCACTTTCCCGACCTCAGCGAGCGGAACGGATACATCGACCCAATCGTTGACCATAAGGAAGCGCGGGCCCGAGCGCTCGAACGGTTCAAGGATGCACAGTAAATAGGCATAGAAAAAAGGAGCGATGAACGTCGCTCCTTTTCGTATGTTCGATTAAACTGATTTTTGTCGAGCGGACGCGGTCGTCTGCTTCTGACTCCGATACGCATGATATGCCAAGTACGAGACAATCCCGAAATAGCAGGTAATCAAGAACGCGTGGAGGAGCGGTACGTATGTGGCATGTCCCCCAAGGACAATCCACGCCCCCGTGCCGACTTGGAGTAAGATGAAGAACAAGGACGCCCACATCCCGGTCTCGACGAGTCGATTCGTCTCCCGTCGCGCCAAGTACAACACGTACAGCGTATAGAAGACGAGCAGTCCCGCCATGATCCGGTGTCCCATTTGGACGTACGACTCGAACGTCCAGACGTCTTGGCTACATACCGGCCAGCCCACGCACGCATACGTCGCGCCGAGGTGACGGACATAAGCACCCGTGTAGACGACGACCATCGTATAGATCGTCAAGCCGTAAAGGTGAATCTTCAATCGTTCGGAGACGGCCCGATGTACGCGTTCTCCTTCGAACAAGAGAATCGTCAAAATGAGAAGCGACGCGAACGAGACGAGCGAGATGCCGAAGTGGAGCGCGAGAATCGCGTCCGACTGTTGCCAGATGACCGCACCGGCGCCGATGATGGACTGGATGAGCATAAAGATGAACGCGAGGAACGCGAACACTTTGACGTCATAGCGGTTCTTGACGACCGCGAACGTCCAAACCGTCAATGCGATGATGAGGAGTCCTTCGATGCCGGAGACGACACGGTGACTGTACTCAATCATCGTCTCGACGCTCGGATTCGTCGGAATCAGTTTCCCGTGGCAGAGCGGCCAGTCTGTACCGCACCCGTCGCCGGAGTCGGTCTTCGTCACGGTTCCACCCATGATGAGAACGAGCATCATCCCGAGCGTGACGAGTGCTGAAAATAGTGCGAGTTTTTTATGCATTCGTTTCCACCTGCTTTTGAGAAAAATCACTAGAATTATGCCTTGTCAGTTTATATTTTTTTCGTCATACTTATTATACGGCTTTACGTCGTAAAAACGAAACGGAAAAGCTTGCAATCGCTATCAAAATCGTTATTCTAGTATTAGCGTAGCGTTTTTACTGTGACAATTATCACACGTCTGTCACAAAAAACTAGCTATTTTACAAGCATAAACGACGTATTCTCTTTGAAAATATGGTATCTTTGTTATGAGTTAAGTGAACTTTGTTCATATTGTGTTTTTTCTGTGAAAAGAATACGAGGATTTCGTGATTAGTAGGGGGGTCAGTATGACAAAAGTCAACCCAGGGACAATGGCAGAAGTAGAATATACAGAATCCGCTTCGTTCCGCGACTATGTTGCTCTGGCAAAAATGGGAATCGTCCGCGCCAATCTTTTGTTGGTGTTCGCCGGTTTCTTTGTAGCAGCAACATATCAGAGTGATACGCCAGTACTTTATTTGTTTGAAGTTTGGCCACAACTCTTATTAACGATGTTAGGAAGCGCGCTCGTCATCTCCGGGAGTTGTTACCTAAACAACTTCGTGGACCGTGATATCGATTACTTGATGGGACGTACAGACAACCGACCAAGTGTCACCGGGAAAATTTCGGGAGAACGGATTTTGCTCCTTGGATTAACGCAACTCGCGATCGGGACATTGCTCTTATTGATCGTGTCGTATGTGGCAGCAGTCTTCGGTTTAATCGGGGCATTTTTTTATGTCGTCATTTATACGATGTGGCTTAAACGAACGCACACGTTGAACACGGTCGTCGGCAGCATCTCCGGAGCGGTACCGCCGCTCATCGGTTGGGCAGCCATCGATCCCGCGCTTCATATCGATGCGTGGCTCATGTTCCTCGTCATGTTCTTGTGGCAACCGCCACACTTCCTCGCGCTCGCCATGCGGCGTGTCGAGGAGTATCGAGCGGCCGGCATTCCGATGCTACCGGTCGTCAACGGCTTTGCGATCACCAAGCGACAAATCATTTGGTGGATCGCGACACTCATTCCAGCGTCGCTCTTGTTCTTGCATTACGGTTTGATCTACGTGATCGTCGCGGCCGGTCTTGGGGGCTACTGGTTATATCTCGGCTTGAAAGGTTTCAAGGCCGAAGATGAGATCAAGTGGGCAAACAAAATGTTCTTTTATTCATTGATTTATTTAGTCGTGTGGATTGTCACGCTGGTATTGACGGCACTTTGATAGTCGCACTCACTATATAGAAACCATTGCACATCATTTTGGGAGAAAGTGGGGATTGTTGTGAAATCATTTAAGAAGCTTCTGTTTGGCATCGTCCCGATGATGATGTTCGCACTACTGTTATCAGGGTGCGGCGTAGAGGGATTGTCTGCATTGAAGCCGATGGGAGAAGGAGCTGAGATTCAGCTTCGCATCATTCTCATCAGTTTGGCAATCATGCTCTTTGTACTTGTCATCGTAACGATTATTTACGTGTACGTGCTCATGAAATTCCGTCGGAAAGATGAATCGATTCCGAAGCAAGTCGAAGGAAGCAGCACGCTTGAGATGATTTGGACAGTCGTTCCAATCATTTTATTGATCATTCTCGCTGTTCCGACGATCACGACGACAGTCGAGCTCGCGAAAGCGAAAGAAGCGAAAAAAGAAGAAGAAATCAATGTCACGGCCAACCTTTACTGGTGGGAATTTGAATATCCGAACGCAGGCGTGGTCACGGGTCAAGAACTCGTCATCCCAGTCGGTAAGCGTGTCGGCATCAACTTGACATCGAAAGACGTCATTCACTCGTTCTGGGTACCGGCCTTGTCAGGTAAGACGGATACGAACCCAGGCCTTGATAACGAAATGTGGTTGCATGCAAATGAACCAGGTACGTTCTACGGGAAATGTGCCGAGCTTTGCGGACCTTCACACGCACTCATGGACTTCAAAGTCATCGCACTCGAGCAAGAAGAGTACGACCAATGGCTCGAAGACATGAAAGCACAGCAGGACGCAAACACAGAAAACCTCGTTGCAGATAACCAAAACTTGACGACAGGCGAAGCCGTGTACGTCGAGAGCTGCTTGAGCTGTCACGGTGGCGGGAAAGTCGCGCCGAGCTTGACGAACTTTGGTGATCGCGAATGGTTGGCGGGCTACCTCGAAAACAACGAAGAGAAGTTGAAAGAATGGATTCGCGACCCACAAGAATTGAAACAAGGCGCGCTCATGCCTGGCTTCGGTGAAGGCCAAATCAGTGATGAAGAGTTAGATGCACTCGTTGACTTCTTGTACGATCAGAAGATTGACTAACGGGAAAAGGGGGATTTCACGTGGCACAGACCACTGCTATGCAGCAACCGCGTAAATACAATGGCATCATGGATTGGGTTACGACGGTTGACCACAAAAAAATCGGTATTTTGTATTTGTTCTCAGGAATCTTCTTCCTCCTTCTCGGTGGAATTGAAGCTTTACTTATTCGTTGGCAACTCGTTCGTCCGATGAACGACTTCGTCAGCGGCGAAACGTTCAACCAATTGATCACGATGCACGGGACGACGATGATCTTCCTAGCGGCCATGCCGATGCTATTCGGATTTATGAACGCCGTCGTTCCGCTACAAATCGGGGCACGCGACGTCGCGTTCCCGTTCATTAACTCACTTGGTTTCTGGTTGTTCTTCTTCGGTGGTGTCATGCTGAACCTTAGCTGGTTCTTCGGCGCTGCACCGAACGCAGGGTGGACGGCGTACGCGCCGCTCTCGACACAACCTGAAGCATCAGGGGTCGACTTCTACGCCCTAGGTCTTCAAATCTCAGGTTTCGGTTCACTCATGGCCGGGATTAACTTCCTCGTCACGATTTTGAACATGCGTGCACCAGGCATGAAACTCATGCGGATGCCGCTCTTCACGTGGACGACGTTCGTCGCTTCGGCGTTGATCGTCTTCGCGTTCCCGCCGCTCACAGTCGGCTTGTTCATGTTGATGTTCGAGCGCTTGTTCGGTGCCGTCTACTTTGATCCGGCAGCCGGCGGTAACGTCGTCATCTGGGAACACCTTTTCTGGATCTTCGGACACCCGGAAGTATACATCTTGATACTCCCTGCGTTCGGTATTTTCTCGGAAATCATTCCGACATTCGCTCGTAAACGTCTGTTCGGTTACACAACGATGGTCTTCGCAACGATGCTCATCGGTTTCCTCGGATTCATGGTTTGGGTCCACCACATGTTCACGGTCGGTCTCGGACCGGTCGCCAACTCAATCTTCGCTGTCGCGACAATGGCCATCGCCGTTCCGACAGGGGTCAAGATCTTCAACTGGTTGTTCACGCTATGGGGCGGACAAATCAAGTTCAACGTCGCGATGCTCTACTCGGTCGCATTCATTCCATCGTTCCTCGTCGGGGGGATGACAGGGGTCATGCTTTCGGTCGCACCGGCCGACTATCAGTATCACGATAGTTACTTTGTTGTCGCTCACTTCCACTACGTTATCGTAGGTGGGGTTGTCTATGGTCTATTCGCAGGACTTTACTACTGGTTCCCGCTCATGTTCGGCAAAGCGCTCTCTGAGAAGCTTGGCTACTGGCAGTTCTGGTTGTTCTTCATCGGGTTCCACTTGACGTTCTTCCCGCAACACTTCCTCGGATTGTTCGGGATGCCACGCCGCGTCTTCACATACCTTCCTAACCAAGGGTTTGAGACGATGAACTTACTGTCGACGATCGGTGCCTTCTTCATGGGTGTATCGACAATCATCTTGCTCGTCGCTGTTGTCAAGGCATTCTTGTCGAAGCAACGCGTCAAGCCAGACCACTGGGAAGATGGACGTACACTTGAGTGGACGCTTCCTGTACCGACACCAGAGTACAACTTTGCACAAACACCGCTCGTCAAAGGTCTCGATACGTTCTGGCTCGAGAAAATGGCGGGCAACAAACGGGTCTCTGTTGCTGAACCAGTAGCAGACATCCACATGCCGAACAACTCGTTGATTCCATTCTTCATGTCACTCGGTCTTTTCATCGCCGGACTTGGAGCGATCTTCCAAATGGATAACGCGGTTGTCGGTTGGTCACTCATCGTGATCGGATTACTCATCACATTCGTGTCGATGTTCCTCCGTTCATGGATCGACGACCATGGCTTCTATATTCCAAAATCACAGATTGAAGCGGATTTGAAAGCGATTCGTGAGAAAGGAGACCAATAAATGGCACATGCAGTCGAAAAACACCCGGTGACCGGTATTCCGGCCAATCCAGAGAAAGCCACGCTGGAAGGGAAAAATAAATATGTGGCCTTCTGGTTCTTCCTCGGTGGAGAGACTGTTCTCTTTGCCTCGCTATTCGGAACGTACGTCGGTCTACTGAACTCTGGTGCGCCAGAGGAACTTCGTTCGTACAATATCTTTGAGATGGGGCTCGTCTTCTTAATGACGATGCTCCTCCTCACAAGTTCGCTCACAAGTGTTCTCGCCATGATGAACATGAAAGCGAACAATCCAGGCCGCATGAAGTTTTGGTTGGTCGTCACGCTTCTCCTCGGGGCTGGATTCCTTGGAGCAGAGATTTATGAGTTCATCCACTACTACCACATCGGTCACACGTTCACATCGAGCGCGTTCGGATCTGCGTTCTATACGCTCGTCGGATTCCACGGCGCACACGTCACGTTCGGTCTCCTTTGGATCACGACGCTGTTGATTCGCAACTGGAACCGTCCAATCGATGTGTACAACGCACCGAAGTTCTACGTGTCGAGCCTGTACTGGCACTTCATCGACGTCGTATGGGTTTTCATCTTCTCAATCGTCTACCTCTTAGGGATGGTGAGCTAATATGGAAAAACAACCAATGAACGAAACGCACAAACAGTTAGAGCTTGAAGTAAAAGCCGAATCAAGACGCGAGTATCAACTTCAGTTGATTAGCTTCGCGATGATGATTTTGCTCACATTCGTCGCGTTCGGTGCCGTATACGCTGAACTCATGCCGGTGTGGGCGGCAGGTGGCTTCTTGATCATCCTCGCCATCATCCAAGTGTTCTTGCAGCTTTATATCTTCATGCATATGAACAACCGTGGCAACACGTGGATCGTCGGAATGATGTGGCTCGGCATCTTTGTCGCCATCATCACGGTCGCGGCCCTTCGCTTGCTCATTTGGTAAATGTGACAAAGGATTGAACATCTGTGGAAACATAGATGATTCAGTCCTTTTTGCTTTACTTCAAAAATAAAGGAATAGTAATCTTGAAGTGAACGGTTTCATCGGTTTGGGAGAGAAAGAAAAGGGGTGAAGGGATGCTCTGGAATACATCAGAGCTACTCAAACAGTTCGATTGGACGACGCTTTGGAGTCCATGGTTCGGATTGTTGATGGTAGGGTTGTACGTCCTCTATGCGGTCGTCACAGAGAGCATGGCGAAGCGAGGGTACGAGTCGACCACGTTGCTACAAAAGTTCAGCATGTTATCCGCTATTTTATTGTATTACATCGGTTTCGGTAGCCCGGTCGATGTGCTCGCGCATATCATCTTCTCGGTGCATATGTTACAGATGGTGCTCGTCTATGTGCTCGCACCGGCGCTCGTCGTGTACGGGATGCCATATTGGGTGTTTGAAAAATTATTTAGCTATAAGGTGATTGGGCCGACGCTCAAATTTATGACAAAACCTTTGATCGCACTCGTTTTGTTCAATGCATTATTCACGTTCTACCATATGCCATTCATTTTTGACTACGTGTTGACGAACTATGGTGTGCACCGCATCTTCCACGGCGCTCTCCTCGTCTTCAGTTTGACGATGTGGTATCCGGTCATTGCACCATTCCTCTCGGAAGAAGAGGAAGGCATGTCTGATTTGAAGCGGATGGTATACATCATCGCGAACGGGGTGTTGTTGACACCGGCGTGTGCGTTCATCATCTTCAGCCAAGGCATTTTGTATGACGCCTATACAGACGCAGAAACGTTTGCGACCGTGCTCGGCTACTGTATGCCGAACGGGGACGTATCCGGCCTTGATTTGAACGCGCTCATGGGCGCGACGAACAGCGCCCTTGAAGACCAACGCTTCGGTGGGGTATTGATGAAGCTCGGTCAAGAAGTTGTCTACGGTTTCTTCTTCGGCTGGACGTTCTTCGGCTGGGTGCGCCGGACAAAATCGCTTGCGCTCGATGAAGGCATGTCGTTCACACCGCAAGAACCAAAAGAGAAAAAATGAACTAAGTCAAAGGGGAAACTACGATGAATTATCTTGCCTTGATCAGTGTGACATTCATTGTCATCAGTGCTATTTTAGTCGCAATCGGCTGGACGATCATCGCGCGTGATCGTCGCAACGTCGACAAACATAAAAAAGTCATGACGGCTGCCGCGATTGCCGCGACAACATTCTTCATTCTTTACGTTTCGCGTACGATTTTTGTCGGCAATACCGCTTTCGGCGGACCTGATTCAGTGAAGCCATACTATTTGGCGTTCATGATCTTCCATATCTTACTCGCGACGACAGGCGGAGTCCTCGGCTTGATCACGCTTTACCTCGGCTATAAAAACAAAGTCGAGAAACACCGGAAAATCGGACCGAAAGCTTCGGTCGTCTGGTTCTTCACGGCGATCACAGGGGTGACGGTATACGTCCTCCTCTACGTCGCCTATGACCCAGGTGAGACGACGAACGTCTTCCGTGCCATTATCGGTGGGTGAATCGAGAGAGGGGGAAGAGGATGAAACGGAATAGCTATATGACGGTCGGTTTGACGGTCGCCATTTTGGTGGCAATCGGCGTGGCCTCGTACTTCTTATTCTTTAAAGAAGAGGACTTGCCCGTCATCCAAGAGCCGACCCCGTTCACGTTGACGAACGCGCTCGACGGTCAGTCGTACAATTCGGACAACGGTAAAGTTAAAATCGTCACGTTCTTTTACACGAACTGCCCGGACATCTGTCCGCTCACGTTGCGCGACTTCATGAAGCTCGAGCAAGAGCTGAAAGCGAACGATCTATACGGGACGGACGTTGAGCTCGTCGCCATCACGGTCGACCCGGAAGTCGATACGGTCCCCGTCTTAGAGAACTACGGGGCGGCGTTCCAAGCCGAACCGACGGGCTGGAAGATGTTGACCGGAGACAAAGCCGATATCGACCGTATCACGCGTCAGCTTCAGTTCTACTATTCGAAAGCGAACAGTGGCCTCGTCACGCATGCGACGACGATGTATATCATCGATCGCAAGCATGACGTGCGCGCGGTCGCCCAAATGGCGACGGCAGGAGAAAAACCTGTCGACATCGAAACCATTATGGAGGACGTGTTAGTACTCGCGGCAGAAAAGGAGTGAAGAAGATGAATGATACGATGGCTGTCATCGGAAATGATTATTCCTACGGAGATGTGACGATTGCCGAACGGGCGATCGAGGATTTGATCGCTTGCAGTGCGATCGAATTCGGATTGCGTGAAGTGAAAGTCGTGTCTCTGTCGAAAGAGCAATACGATTATCAAATCATCGCACCCGTCTCGCTCGTCGAGGCTGAACGCTTGTATCGGTATGTGCGCGATCAGTTCGACTTGTTGCTCGGACAGGTCGATGTGACGCTTAATGTGATCGGAGTATAAAAAATGGAGAACCCCAGCCGGGTTCTCCATTTTTTTGAGCGCACAAAAGAAAAACCCCTTCGCTTATGCAAGGGGTTTTACTTCGAGTGTCTCAGCGAGTGCGGCAAGACGACGCTCGCAATCACGGACGATTTCTTCTGGGAACTCTTCGTCGTACTCGACGCCGTGCGGGTAGTAATGTTTTCCGAGAATCGGTGTCAACATTTTAACGACCGCATGACGGTCCTCGATTTGTCCTTCAATCGCATATACCGGTAAGCGAAGGTAGAACGTCTCGCCTGTCGATTGTTTCTCGTATTTCATGTCATACGTTGCACGCTCATAGTCCCAAGCGCCTTCACGGATGAAATGATGATGATCCATGATCGTCTCGAGCAAACCGAAGCGGATCTCTTTTCCCTCGATGTGGAACTGCTCAAATTTCATCATAATCCCCCTTTTCCCTAATAAACCTCATATGTCATCATATCATATTCGAAAACGTTCTTGGAATAACGTGTGTTCAAATTGTGAAAAAAAGATGAACGCCTCAAGCCTGGGTGTCGAGGTAGTGGGCAATCTTGTCTGTAAGCCTCACACCGAGCGGCAGGAGCCCTTCCGAACCGAAGAAGACGTTGAACTCTAAAATGTAAAATTCACCGTCTGCGACGATGACGTCGAAGGCAGCGTGATTGATGTGAAGCGTCTTGGCGATATCGAGCACTTCCGCGACGACGTCTTCCGGGATGTCGTCATACGAGAAGTGGGCACCTTGGGCGACGTTGTTCAAGAACGCTTCGCTGACGCGCCAGTACGAACCGACGACTTCTTCACCGATGACGATGATCCGTAAGTCGCGGTCATTCGGGATATATTGCTGGACGTAGAACGTCTCGTGCTTGTCGACGTATTCGAGCCAGTCCTGTTCATGCTTGATGAGCCAGACGCCTTGTCCCATCGACGACTTGGCCGTCTTGGCGACGAACGGGTACTCGAACTCTTCCAAGACACGCTCAATCGTGTAAGGGTTTTTCCCGTAGATGAGCGTCTTCGGGATGCGGTGCGGGAACGTCGCCTTGAAGGCGCGCGTCATCTCAATCTTATCGTGCCCGAGGTGATACGTGGCCGGCGACGGGAAAATCGGTTTATTCAGTCCGTAGATGATCGAGTTGACCATCCAATATTCAGGGAACAAGACGAGGTCGGCTGCTCTTACTTTATCGAGCTGGTCGTAATAATATTCAGGTTTCGCATAGTCGGTCTTGATGCCGGCCGAACGAATCATGTTAAATGAGACTTTTTTCATAGCGAGGTGCACGGATGCACCTGTTCACTTCCTTTCTGGTTGGACGCTTGACAGTCACGTTCAATTATAAAGCCGATTGCTTACAGAGGGAATCAAATGTGTTAAAATCATGGCAGAAAGGGTGAAAGCCATGATTATTACTGAACAGACGATCGCCCTGCTCGATCAAACGGAATCGTTAGCCGATTTGATTGAAGCGAGCGAGTCGTTCCAAACATATATCGCCACGAAACAAGCGCGAGCCCAATCGGAGGAAGCGCGCCTCGTGGAACGTGAGTTCTTGCGGATGAAAGAAGATTACGAGTACGTACAGCGGTTCGGGAAACATCACCCGGACCACGATCGCATTAAAAAAGAGATGCATCTCGTCAAACGGCGTCTCGATGTCCAGCCAGAAGTGGCCGCATTTAAAAAAGCGGAACGCAGTTTAGATAAACTGCTCGGGGAAGTGAGTGAGCTGTTGGCCTTCTCGGTTTCTCCAAAAATCAAAGTCCCGACCGGAAACCCGTTCTTCGACGAAGGCGGATGTTCAGGCGGAGGAAGTTGTGGAGGCGGAAGCTGTGGATGTGCCATCTGAGACGTTTGAGTTGAATGGTCGAATCGGGTTCGTCGTCTACGTCCAATCATTGAAGCAAGTGAAGGCGTTGCGTCGCTATGCGAACCTGTATTACGTGTCAAAGCGGGAGAAGTACGCCTTCTTGTATACCGACCTCGATGGACATGAGGCGATTCTCGAACAAGTGAGCGCGTTGCCGTTCGTCGAAGCGGTCGTCCGCAGTGAGCGGCCGTTCGTCGCGGAGACGTACGAATCGAAGCAGAAATAACACAAAAGATGAAGGCGGCACCGCCTTCATCTTTTGTGGTGAAGGAGAACGGAGATGCGAGTGATTTCAGGAGAACGAAAAGGGACCCGACTCAAGGCGGTCCCGGGGTCGGCGACACGACCGACGACAGATAAAGTGAAAGAATCATTATTCAACATCATCGGCCCTTATTTCGCCGGGGGAGCTGCGCTTGACCTATACGCCGGGAGCGGTGGGTTAGGGATTGAGGCGTTGTCACGGGGATGTGACCATGCCGTGTTCGTCGACAAGCAACGAAAGGCGATCCAGACGGTCACAGACAATTTGAAGACGACACACTATGAGTCCAAAGCGACGGTGTTGCAACAAGACGCCCGGTCGGTCCTCGACCAACTCGTTTTAAAAGGACAGCCGTTTAAATTGATTTTCATGGATCCCCCATATCATGCGGAAGAACATGTGCCGTTTTTACACATCATTGAGTCGAACCGACTATTGACGGACAACGGGGTCGTCGTCTGCGAACATGGCAGCGATGTGACGTTACCGGATCAGGTCGGGCAGTTGGAAAAAATCAAGGTGCAGCGCTACTCGGACGTGATCACGATCAGCTTCTATGAGTATGCGGCGACCGAGGAGTGAGAACATGTCAAAACGTATCGCGATTTGCCCGGGGAGCTTTGACCCGATTACGAACGGTCATTTAGATATCATCGAGCGGGCAGCAGCCATCTTCGACGAAGTCATCGTCGCCGTGCTCGAAAATTCGAGCAAGGCACCATTGTTTAATGTAGAAGAGCGTTTGTCGCTCATCCGTGAAGTGACGACCCATTTGCCGAACGTTACCGCCGACGCGTTTGGGGGATTGCTCGTCGAATATGCAGCGAAGCGTGAGGCGGCAACGATTGTCCGTGGGCTGCGGGCCGTCTCTGATTTTGAATATGAACTTCAAATCGCATCCATCAATAAAAAGTTGAATGAGAACGTGGAGACGCTCTTTATGATGACAAACAGCCAATATTCGTTCCTAAGCTCGTCAATCGTGAAAGAAGTCGCCAAATACGGGGCGTCCGTCGCTGAACTCGTCCCTGAACAAGTCGAGTACGCCTTGCGTCAAAAGTATAAAGTGAGCCAAGGGCAATGAAGTCGCTCAAAATCGGCTTCGGGTTGCTCCTGGCCGTCTTGATTTTCTTGTTTGTGCCGCTCCCGTATTACATCACCTACCCGGGGGAAGCAACGACGATTGAAGAATTCATGACGGTCGAAGGCGGGGACAAAGAACCCGGCGAGCTACAGATGGTGACCATCTCGCAACGTCGGGCGACTCCGCTTTGGCTCGTCGGCAGTTGGTTCACGCCGTTCACCGATGCCAGCCCGGCCAGTCGATACTTGTATGAGGGAGAAGGGGAAGCAGACTACGAGCGAAGACAAGAACTGTTGATGGCATCGTCCCAGCAGGCGGCGATTCAATACGCCTATGAGTTGGCGGACGCCGACGTGACGGTTTCGTTCGAAGGGATGTATGTCTCCGCCCCAATCAGCGGGTCGCTCGCGGCGAACGTCTTGAAACCGGGTGACGTGATCACCGCCATCGACGGCCAGTCGTTCGCGTCGCGTCTCGACTTCATCGAACGTGTCGCTTCGTTCGAAGCCGGCGATGAAGTGTCCGTCACGCTCGAACGGGATGAACGGGAGCTTGAGGTCGATACGCTTATCCAGCCGCTCGACCGGACCGGCGACCGGGTCGGTCTCGGGATTTATGAACCGTTACCGATTCAAGACGTGCGCACAGTCCCGGAAGTCTCGTTCGAACTGACGAACGTCGGAGGACCTTCGGCCGGTCTTATGTTCACGCTTGAAATCTTTGATCAGTTGACACCGGGTGATTTGACAGGTGGGGCTGTGATCGCCGGTACCGGCACGGTCGATGAGACCGGGACCGTGGGACCAATCGGCGGGGCGTGGCAAAAAATCGTCGCCGCCGATCGGGCCGGTGCGTCGGTTTTCTTCGTGCCGGACGGATCAAATTACGATGAGGCGATGGAATCGCTCGACCGCCTAGACAGTGACATCAAAGTCGTTCCGGTCAAGACGGTCGAGGAGGCCATCGATTATTTGGAGTCAATGAATTGAGGGGTTTGTACGTGTTCGACGAGTGACCGATTTCCGAGAGGAAGGCGATACGCCTCGGTCACTCGAGCTTCGAACGCAAGGTCAGGATGGTACTTGCTCATGAGCGGTACGTCTTTTTTTATGCCTTTCAACACGATTCGTCCAATCGCGTTGAACGCGAGCGGGCGGACGTAAGGCACCTCATCGAAACGCTCTGGCAGCTCATCGCGGCGCCAATGGACGAGCACAGAGACGAGAGCACGTTGAATGGCGGTCCGAGTGTAGCGTCTCGTCAACAGTCGAGCGAGCGCCTGCTCGAACGTCGGCTCGAGACCGGCTTGAATCAAACGCGGTGATAACGAACTGTCGATGCCGACAAGTTGGTCGAGCACGTCTTTCGGGGTGGTCCGTAACTTGTACTGCAAGACGGGCCAATAGAGTGACCAGTGTGCCATCGACACGTCCGCAAACAGTGCTCTCGTGGCGTCAGGGACGGCCCGGACCATACCTGTCTCCAAGTAGTGGCCGCGCACCCCCGTGGCCGACATGACGTCTGAGACGCTTGGGTCATGGTATCCCGCACCGAGGCGACGAATCGTATGGAGCTCGATCGTCGTCGCCGCTTTCGCGTAGTGATAGGCGAGGATATTGTTCGGAAGCGTCAAGTCGAAATCGGGATAGAGCGCACCGAACGCCTCACTCGACGCTTTGGCCGAGGATCGTCCTTGGTCAAGCGCTTCTTTTAGTGCCGTCTGATAAGCTGGCGTCGCCTCGATGTTTGCGGCCGCGGCCCGTTTCACGGCTGTGATGTCTCCGCTCTCGCTTCCGAACGACAGCGTTTGGCACTGCATGCGTTCGGCGATGGCGACGGCGGCGCTTGCGAACCGGTCGGCACGTTGTACCCCGTAACGGGTCGGCAGTTCCACGACGAGGTCAATCGCGCCCGTCTGGACGGCCGTTTTCGCGCGGCTCCATTTGTCGAACGCCGCCGGTTCCCCGCGTTGGGTGAACTGGGCGCTCATGACGGCGATGACGGCATCGGCGCCCGTTTCGATCCGTGCTCGTTCAGCTTGATGGAGATGCCCGTTATGGAACGGGTTGTACTCAGCGATGATGGCCGTTTTTCGCATAAAATTACTCCTTTGCATTGTCGATTGGATTGGTGTAAGATGGATAAGTACGCTTTGGCAAAGCGCCGTCGTCAACTGATTTTAGTGTAAAGAAAAAACATTGACAAAACAAGTTGGCCTATCTATAATTCATATTGTTGCAATTGAGGTGATTCGGATGAAGTGGTCTATTGCACAGCTACTTAAGCTACGAAACCAGGGTGACAGTTTTGCCATCGATGAGATGGTCGAACTACCAGAGCTTACTCAGCTCCATCCGGATATCCGTTCGATTCGCCCGGTGCATGTGCACGGGGATGCGTCGTTCACATCTAATCAAGTTACATTCAATTTGAAGGTTCAAGGTGACCTGACGTTGCCAGATGCGCGTACGTTGGACGATGTCATCTATGAATTTGATATTGAATCGCTCGAGCCTTTCTTTTTGGAGAATGGGCGTTATACGGAGCAATTCGATGATGTCAATTTGCCAGAAGGAAATACGATTGATCTGCGACCAATCGTAAGAGAGCTCATCATGTTAGACGTCCCGATGCAAGTTTTCGGGAACGAAACAGACAAAACTCAGGTTGAAGGGGAAGGCTGGTCCGTCATTGACGAGCAGCCGGACGACCAACCAAAAATTGACCCGCGCCTCGCGGGCCTCGCCGACTTGTTCTCTAAAAAAGAGGACGAGAACGGCTAACTTTTCAAGGAGGTGGACAACGATGGCAGTACCATTCCGTAGAACGTCGAAAACTCGCAAACGTCTTCGTCGTACTCACTTCAAACTCAACGTACCTGGTATGAACGAGTGCCCGAACTGTGGCGAAATGAAGCTTTCTCACCGTGTATGCAAATCTTGCGGACACTACAACGGTAAAGAAGTAACAAGCAAATAATGCGAAAAGAAGCGGTCTCCTCGGAGATCGCTTCTTTTTTCTTTTTGGGTCGTGGAAACAGATTGTGGTAAACTTTTGAGTGCAGACTAGACGTGGAGGGATGGCAATGAAGCCGATTAAACGAATTGGGATTATCGGGAACGGCGCCGTCGGCATGCTGATGGCTTCGCTGTTCGAACCGGATTATACGGTGACGCTCTATGGCCGTGTCGACGAGGCGACGACCGTGACGATCGAACGAATCGGCGTCACGAACGGGACGGCTCATGTAAGCCTTTGTTCGGTGACGTCACTCGTCGAGTCGGAGCAGGACGTTTTTTTTGTGACGACGAAAGCACATCAGGTCGAGGCGGCGACGGAACGATTATCAGGGGATGTGCCCGTCTTCATCTGTTCGAACGGGATCGCCCATCTCGACTACGCACGGAAACGAGGGTTTCATCTCGGCGTGGTCGAACATGGCGTGAGCCGCGACGGCGCCCGGCTCCAGCATACCGGGCTCGGGCGCATCCGGATTGGCAGCCTCGGCTCGCTCGAAGAGATGTCGTTCAACGCATCTCCACTCGATGTCGTCTGGGAAGCAGACATCGAGCAAGTCGTCACCGAGAAGCTATTCGCGAACGCGATCATCAATCCGATCACAGCGCTCTGTCGTGTCGAAAATGGTGCGGTCGCTTCGCCGCCTTGCCGTGACATCGCCGATGCCGTCTATACGGAATTGTCCACATTGTTTGATCTTCACGTGCCGTATACATATATCGAGACCATCATTGAAAAAACGGCCCATAACCGGTCTTCCATGTTACGTGACATCGAAGCAGGGCGCCAGACCGAGGTCGACGCCATCTTGACACCGCTGTTGAAACGGGCCGACGAGCGAGGCATCACATTGACCGTCATTCCCGTCCTACAAAAATTAATTTTAGGAGCGAGCGTATCGTGCTAGTGTATATCGTTTCATTTCCACTCGTCATTTGGTTTATGGTGTATATGATACTTAGAAAAATTATGCCGAAATCGGTTAATACGTTCAAACTCGTCTGTGATGCCGGCGTGGTCCTATGGTTCTATGCGTGTGGGATTTTGCTCGAGGCGATTGTCGGGGTCGATGTGTTCTGGCTGCTGTTCGCCGTCTGTGCCGCCATCTTCCCTGCCAACGCCATTTGGCAGCGGGTTCGCCATGAGGATGTCGTCTATTCGAAGATGTTCGTGCACGGGTGGCGCCTATTGTTTTTGTTGCTCGTCCCGGCCCACTTCGTCTTGTTCACGATCGGCATCGCACGCGAGATGATGTATTAATTGTTTGAAAGGAAGTCGTTATACGTGAGGATAGAGTCGCTAGATGCCATGTACGCCCCGTCGTCTCCGATGATGCAGGTGGAGACAGGCTATTCGAAATGGCTGGACTATAAAGGGATGGACGAACTCGAGGCGAGGGCTGACGAACTGACCGGACGTTCGTTCACGCATTTGCCCGCGCTTGTAACTATATTGCGAGACCAACAAACCGTCCACGGTCCGATGTCTCCCGCGCTCGAATCAAAGCTCGACGCGTTGGCTCGTGGCGAGGCGTTGACGATGGTGACCGGACAGCAAGTCGGGGTATTCGGTGGTCCGTTGTTCGCGGTGTATAAACTGTTGACCGTGATCAAAAAAGCCAAACAGGCAGAAGCGAAACTGAACAAACCGGTCATCCCGATTTTTTGGATGGCGACCGAGGATCACGACTATGCGGAAATCAACCACGTGTTCGTGAGCCAACCGTTGTCGCGTCAATTGCGTAAAGAGGCGCTATCGACGGTCCCGCTCGCCGGCAAGGCATCGATCGGGGAGTTAGAATTCGATCGACTGAAAATTGAGCTCGTGCAAATGCTACAGCGTGTGCTGTTATCAGAGACGGAGACGCCATACACGACGACACTTTATCAAGAGCTCGTCGCCGTGCTCCAAGCGAGCCATTCGTTCGCCGAATTTTTTGGGCGGATGATGCGCCGGTTCGTCGGAGAAGACTTCATCCTGTTCGACCCGCACCAACCGGAAGTCCGGGCGCTCGAACGCGATGCATTCAAGCGGTTGATTCGTGAACACGATCGTTTGAACACGGCGCTACGAGAGGCGTTCGAGGATGGCATGCCACACGTCGACTTGAACCGGGATGCGGCCCATCTGTTCTATCACGACGGCACACGCGAGTTGTTGACGAAACAAGACGGGGTGTTCACGACGAAACGAGGCCATCGATTCACCGAGGCCGAGTTGCTGCAACAAGTCGAGGAGCACCCGGAGCGGTTCTCGAACAACGTCGTGTCACGTCCGCTCATGCAAGACTTCTTGTTCCCGACGCTCGCTTATATCGCCGGCCCGGGGGAAATCGCCTACTGGCTTCAGTTGCGCCCGCTGTTCCATCTCTTTGGTTGGAACATGCCGCTCCTCATCCCACGGCTCGGGGCCGTCCTCGTTTCGACGAACGATGAGAAGAAGCTTGCCCAAGAAGGCGTGACGCTCGTCGATTACTTGACGAACCCGTTGCCGGACCATACGTTCGATGACGAGGCGTTCGACCAGAGTCTTTACGCCTACCGAACGCTCACGGAAGCGCTCGGTCGCGAAGCCGGGAAGCGGGGCCATCGATTTGACGCCAAGGCGCGACACGTACTTGATCGGCTCGCTGACGAAATGCGGGCCGAGGCGAAACGTGACCAATATCGGTTGAACAGTCGGCGGATTCATCTGTCGACAAGGCTCTTACCGATGGATGCGCCGCAAGAACGGATCTGGTCGATGGTACCGCTCTTGAATCGTCATGGCCTCGATGTGTTCAAACGGCTATTTGCCGCCTACGAACAGTCTGAATCGGAGCGATGTCTTGTTAAACTGTAAAATAAATACCAATGTTTTTTGATGGTTCCCTGAGCAATCAGGGAATCTTTTTTGTTTGTTACCTTTTTGTTTCCTCTTTTCGCTAAAAACCTATGCGGCGCTTGACATTTTTATGATAAAGTAAACGTAATAAAATAGTTGAAAAATGTAGGTTGAGAGGGTTTTTGTATGTTTGAGCATGAAACGGTTTTAAAAATGGAGTCCATTGAGGGATTGAATATTAAGCCAGACGGGATTTATGTCGATTGTACGTTAGGAGGAGCCGGTCACAGCGAAGAGATAGTCAAGCGTTTGACGACAGGCCATCTGTACGCCTTTGACCAAGACGACGTCGCGCTCAAGCACGCGAGTGAGCGGTTGGCTCCATATGAGGACCGGGTTACGTTCATTAAAAGCAACTTCGTCCATTTGAAAGATGAACTGCTGGCACGGGGAATCACCCAGGTCGATGGGGTATTGTTTGACCTTGGCGTGTCTTCGCCGCAGCTCGATGAGGCCGAACGTGGCTTTAGCTACAATTACGACGCGCCGTTAGATATGCGCATGGACCGTTCGCGTGAGCTATCGGCTTACCATGTCGTCAACGAATGGCCGTTCGGGGACCTTGCCCGCATCTTCTTTACATACGGGGAAGAGAAATTCTCGAAACAGATCGCCCGCAAGATCGAGCAAGCCCGTTCCGTCAAGCCGATCGAGACGACGTTTGAACTCGTCGAGTTGATTAAAGACGCGATTCCGGCGCCGGCACGACGAAAAGGCGGACACCCTGCGAAACGAACGTTCCAGGCGATCCGCATCGCCGTCAACGATGAATTGAACGTGTTCGACCGCGCCGTCCAAGACGCGATCGATCTACTCGCCATCGGTGGACGGATTTGTGTCATCACGTTCCACTCGTTAGAAGATCGGATTTGTAAGCAAGTCTTCAAAGAGAGAAGCCAGCATCCGCCGTTACCACCAGGATTGCCGGTCATCCCGAAAGAGTTTGAACCCGAGTTGAAGTTGATCACGCGCAAGCCGATCACGGCCGGGGACGTTGAACTTGAAGACAACCGCCGGGCCCGTTCAGCCAAGCTTCGGGTCGCAGAAAAACAAAAATAGACTGTACGTAGGAGGGATACCTGATGCCAGAAGCTGCTCGCAAGGCTTTGCAGCCTCAAGTTTCGCCGAATCGCAATCCGATTCCGCAAGAACGACCAATACCAGCTCCAAAACGACGTACGTTGACTTTGTTCGAATCCATCCTGTACCCGACCATGATCTGTTCAGTTGTCTTGTTCGGTGGCATCACGGTATCGAAACATAACGAAGCGTACAACATCATGCGCGACACGGCTCTGATCACACAAGAGACGAACACGATCGCGAAAGAGAATGAAGAATTGAAGTATGAGATCGCCCAACTAAGCTCACCTGAGAGAATCTATGCGATTGCTGAAAAGCTCGGAATGCAATTCAATGAGAACAACGTCAAGGTGATTGACTGATGAATTCTCTACAACAGAGTAAAAAAAGAGTGGCGTGGGTGGCGATTGTTTGCTTCACACCACTCTTTTTATTTTTTGTCGGTTGGTTCCTTTATTTGTCCGTCTTCCAGACGTACAAAGGGGAAAACATGCTCGCCTTCGCCGAGGAAGAACGCTGGAAAGCGGTCAGTACGTTAAAAGCGGAGCGGGGCGAGATTTTTGATCGGTTTGGACAACCAATCGCCATCAACATCCCGTCGTACCGAGTCGTGGCCGTGTTGAAGCTCGGCGGCGAGCGGGTAGAAAACAAGACGCTCATGCCCGAAGCGTTTCCTGAGGCCGCGAAGCAACTTGCGACCGTGCTTCCGATGACGGAAGGTGACATCTTGAAACGGCTCGAGCAAAACAAAGACCGTGGGCAAATCGAGTTCGGCGTGCCGGGTCGTGATTTAACGGTCGAACAAAAAGAAGAGATTGAAACGTTCAAGATTCCCGGGATCACGTTCGTCGAAGAACCGAAACGCTATTATCCGAACAAAGTGTTCGCATCAAGCGTCGTCGGATACGCCCAAAAGATTGACCAGAATGGGCGGATCGAACTCGTTGGAGAACTCGGGATTGAAAAGTCACTCAATGACGTCTTGAGCGAGTCGTATGGGCTGTATCGGTTCGAGAAAGATTTGGCCGGCCGTCAACTCGTCTCGAGTGACGAGCAATTGAAGGTTGACCCGGAAGATGGGGCGGACGTCCAACTGACGATCGATCACCGCATTCAACAGCTGCTCGATACGAAGATGGAAGAGCTGTATAAAGAGTACAAGCCGAAGAATGCGACGGCGATCATTATGGACCCGAAGACCGGCGAAATCATCGCCTTGTCGGACCGCCCATCATTCGATCCGAACACGCGTGAAATCAGCTCATACAGCAACTTCTCGGTATCGTCCCGCTTCGAACCGGGGTCGACGATGAAGATCTTCACGTTGGCCGCTGCCATCAACGAAGGTGTCTACAACCCGAACGAACTGTACAAGTCGGGTTCATATAAGTATGGCAAGACCGTATTCAATGATTACAACATTACCGGATGGGGTACGATTCCTATGGTAGAAGGCGTCTGGCACTCGTCGAACGTCGCCTTTTCGATATTGGCGAACGAACGGCTCGGACTCAGTCGCTACGAGGATTATTTCAAAGCGTTCAAGTTCGACCAACGCACGGGCGTCGATTTACCGGGCGAGGTCAACAGCCAGTTCGATTTCGAGAGCCCGCTCAACGTCTTGATCACAGCATGGGGTCAATCGACGGCCGTCACGCCAATGCAAATCTTGCAAGCGACGTCGGCCATCGCGACCGATGGGACGATGAAGCAACCTCATGTCATTAAAAAAGTCGTGAACCGTGAGACGGGCGAGACGATTCGGACGACGAATCCGAAAATCGTCGGACAGCCAATTACAGCCGAGGCGGCAAAACAGACGCGGGAAGCACTTGACGGCGTCGTCAATAGTGACGTCGGGACGGGGCAATTGTACGCCCTTGACAACTACCGCGTCATCGGGAAAACCGGGACCGCGCAAATTGCGGAGAACGGGAAGTATTTGAGTGGACAATATATCCATTCGTTCGTCGGCATGGCGCCGGAGGACGATCCAGAACTCGTCATGTATATCGCCGTCGACCGTCCGAACAGCGACTCGTCGACGACGGGACCACGCATCATGGCACCGCTGTTCAAAGACGTGATGGACGTCGCGCTCCGTTACCGGAGTGTCGAGCCAGACAAACAGGCGAAGACGATCGATGCGTCGACGAAGACGACAGAGTCATTCGTCGGGCAAGGCCGTGACGAGGCGGTGAAGGCGGCCAAGGCGGCGGCATTCACACCGGTGTCACTCGGCAGTGGCGAAACGGTCATCGCGCAAAGTCCGGTCGAGGGTCAACCGTACGTCGTCGGCGAGCGTTTGCTGTTGAAGACGGATGAGTCGTTCACGATGCCGGTCTTGAAAGGTTGGTCGCTCCGTGATGTGAAACGGTTGGCGACGCTTTACCAATTGAATTTAGAAATAGACGGTACCGGCTTCGTCACGTCCCAGTCGATTGGGAAAGGCAAGCCCGTCAAGACCGGGGCGACGTTAAAAGTGAAGCTCCAGTCACCGTCGAACTAACGCAAAGGGATGAAGAGGGCCTCGGCTCTCTTTTCCTTTGTCACAGGAGGAAATGGTTATGGAACAGTTGACGATACAAACACTCGCATCTTGGTTCGGCATGAAGACAGATGATACGCGTGAGGTGCGCCACGTCGCAACCGACTCGCGAGACGATAACGCCGACGGCTTGTTCGTCCCAATCATCGGGGCGCGTGTCGATGGACACGATTATATCGAAGCTGCCGTCAAACAAGGTGCGATCGTGACGTTTTGGGAGCAAGACCGGCCGTTGCCGGAAGGGATTGTCGCCATTCCGGTCGCATCGCCGCTTCAGGCGCTTCAAGAGGCGGCGGCCCGCTACTTGGCAGAGATTGATCCAAAAGTCGTCGCCATCACCGGATCGAACGGAAAGACCTCGACGAAAGACATGATCGCCGTCGTGCTCGGCGAGACGTTCAAGACACACAAGACGGCAGGCAATTTCAACTCGGATGTCGGCTTGCCGCTCACCGTGTTACGGATGCCACGCGATACGGAAGTCGCCGTCCTCGAGATGGGGATGAACGGATTCGGTCAAATTGAATTGTTGTCGAAGCTCGCTAAACCGGATATCGCTTTCGTCACGAATATCGGAGAGTCGCACGGAGAACAAGTCGGGGGGCGCGAAGGGATCGCGAAGGCGAAACTCGAGATCAAAGCCGGTCTGAAACCGGATGGCGTCTTGATCGTCGATGCCGACGAGCCGCTCCTCAGTGAAGCTGGCGGGTACCGCGTCGGTTATGAGGCGACGGCTGACGGGAAGCTCGAGGTCGTGGAGGCGACGTTCGATGCTTCGATTTTCCGATACAAC
This sequence comes from Exiguobacterium sp. s21, assembly GCF_018617975.1. Taxonomy (NCBI): domain Bacteria; kingdom Bacillati; phylum Bacillota; class Bacilli; order Caryophanales; genus Exiguobacterium; species Exiguobacterium sp. s21. Next base: position 234,377 of record NZ_JACSLF010000002.1, read on the forward strand.
AACGAGTTATATGAATTGAAAGTGCTCGGCGCCCATCAAATCCGCAACGCCGCCTATGCGATCGCTTGCGGACTCAAGTTCGGATTGGGACACGATACGATCCAACGCGGACTCGATCGGGTCCAGTTGACATCTATGCGGATGGAGAAGCGGATGTTCGGTGATGCGCACTTGATCAATGATGCCTATAACGCCAGCCCGACTTCGATGATCGCCGCCATCGAGACGATGAAAACACTTGAAGGGTTCACGCGACGTGTCCTCGTCCTCGGTGACATGTATGAACTTGGCGCAGATGAAGTCACGCAACACGAAAGTGTCGGCCGTGTCATCACGGCCCCGGTCACGGATTGCGTGCTCATCGGAGAGAAGGCGAAATGGATTGCGAACGGCATTACCGACCCGCGTGTGAACGTGACAACGGTGCCGAACGTCGAGGAAGCGAAAGTGCTTCTCGGCAGTTATCAACGCCCCCAGACTGTGATATTGTTAAAAGCATCGCGAGGACTGGCGCTTGAGCGCTTAGTTCAATAAAGAGAGTAGTGAGGTACGAACATGCTAATCAGTTTAATCGTCTTAATCAGTTCATTATTGACCGTATTGGTCGTCATGCCGCGGGCCATCCCGGCACTGCGTAACTTAAAGTTTGGCCAAGAAATCCGTGACGAGGGTCCGGGTTGGCATCAAAAGAAATCAGGCACTCCGACGATGGGAGGCATCGTCATCTTGCTTGCCCTCATCATCGGATTCCTCGTCTCGGTCGTCTTCGGAGAAGCCGTCGCCGGATTCGGGACGCTCTTGTTCGTGACACTCGCCTTCGGTGTGATCGGCTTCCTTGACGACTACATCAAAGTCGTCAACAAACGTAACCTCGGTTTGACATCGCTCCAGAAATTGATCGGTCAAATCGTCGTCTCCGTCCTGTTCGTCTGGTTCCTCTCACTCGGTGGGGAGCTCGACACGACGATTCAAATCCCGTTCACCTCGATCGCGTTTGAAACGGGTTGGTTCTATGTGGCCATCGTCATCTTCTGGCTTGTCGGTTTCTCGAACGCGGTCAACTTGACGGACGGTCTCGACGGTCTCGTCTCGTTCTCATCCATCCCGACGTTCGCCTTCTTCGGCATCTATGCCCTCGGGCAAGACGAAGCCGGAATTGCTTGGTTCGCCTTCAGTGCCGTCGGCGCCTTGCTCGGCTTCCTCGTCTTCAATAAATACCCGGCGAAAATCTTTATGGGTGACACGGGGTCGCTCGCCCTCGGTGGTGCGGTCGCGGGTCTCGCCCTTATGCTCAAGCTCGAGTTGTTGCTCGTCTTTGTCGGTATCATCTTTGTCATCGAGACGCTCAGCGTCATTTTACAAGTGCTCTCGTTCAAGACGACGGGCAAACGAATCTTTAAGATGAGCCCGATCCATCACCATTTCGAAATGGTCGGTTGGTCAGAATGGCGCATCGTCTTGACGTTCGGTGGAATTAGTTTGATCACGGCAGTCTTGTCGTTACTACTCATGTAATGGATGGTGGAAGACATGCAACAACAGTGGAACGATAAACGAGTCCTCGTACTCGGCGCGGCACGGAGCGGCATCGCCGCTGCCGCTTACTTAAGAAATGTCGACGCGTACGTGACAATCAATACCGGGAGCGAACCGTCAACGGAAGAACGGATGAAAATCGAAGCGCTCGGCATCAACGGCGTCTTCGGTTCCCATCCGCTCGAATTGCTCGACACGACGGACATGATCGTCAAAAACCCGGGCATCCCGTATCACATCCCGCTCCTTCAAGCAGCGCTTGAACGGAACATCCCGATCTATACAGAAGTGGAGCTCGCCTACTTGGCGACCGATGCCACGTTCGTCGCCATCACTGGTTCGAACGGGAAGACGACGACGACGACGCTCGTCCACGAATTGCTTAAAGGGGGAAGTCGTCCGGTGCATGTGGCAGGGAATATCGGTTTCCCGGCCATCGAAGTGGCATCGAAAGCGAAGCAGGGTGACGTCATCGTCATCGAGCTGTCGAGCTTTCAACTGATGGGCGTCGAACAGTTCCATCCGCAAGCGGCGGCACTGTTGAACTTGTCACCGGCGCATTTGGATTACCACGGCGACTTTGACTCGTATGCCGATGCCAAAGGAAACTTGTTCCGGAACATGACGGCCGCAGACCGTGTCGTCGTCAAAGGCAGCGACACGGAAGTGATGAAACGTGTCCCGTCCGGTCTTCCCGTCTCAACGTTCGGTTACGACAGTGGAGACGCACACGTAGTGGACGGTTGGATCACGCTTCATGGAGAACCGGTCATCCGCGTCGAGGACCTTGCCCTTGGTGGGGCCCATAACGTCGAGAACGTGTTGGCAGCCTTGTTGCTCGTCGAACCGTTCGACATTCCGCGAGCACACATCGAACGCGTCCTTCAGACGTTCGGCGGAGTGGCCCACCGTACAGAGAGCCTCGGGCGAGTGCTCGGCCGCCGGGTGTATAACGACTCGAAAGCGACGAACAACGTGGCCGCCGAAGCCGCATTGAACGGTTTCGAGGCCCCGATTGTCTGGGTGTGCGGAGGACTCGAACGTGGTGCCGACCTCACTTCTCTCGTTCCGGCGCTCGGCCGGGTCAAAGCGATTGTCGCTTATGGTGAGACAGCAGAGCGGTTCAAGTCGTTAGGTGAGGCCGAGCAGATTCCGTCGTTCGCGGTCGCTACGCTCGAGGCGGCGGTCCCGCTCGCGTTCGAACAGTCGGCGACTGATGACGTGATCTTATTATCGCCGGCTTGTGCAAGTTGGGATCAATATAAGACGTTCGAAGAGCGCGGCGAACATTTCGTCCGACTCGTGAATGCATATGAGGAGGCCAATCGATGAAAGTTATGATTTCTGGTGGAGGGACGGGTGGACATATCTACCCGGCACTCGCTCTTCTCGACACACTCAAAGCGAGGCACCCGAACCTCGAGGTGCTTTATATCGGGACTGAGAACGGTCTCGAGGCTGACCTCGTTCCACGGGCGGGCGTCCCGTTCAAATCGATCCGGATTGCCGGACTAAAACGTTCTCTATCGCTAGACAACATCAAGACGGCGTATTGGTTCATTCAATCCGTCCTCACGTTACGTAAAGAGATGAAGACGTTTCGTCCGGATGTCGTCATCGGAACGGGCGGCTTCGTCTCAGGACCGGTCGTCTTTACGGCACAGCAGCTCGGAATTCCGACCATCTTGCATGAACAGAACAGCATCCCGGGCTTGACGAACAAGTTCCTCTCGAAGAAAGCCGACCGCGTCGCCTTGTCGTTCGCCGGTTCTGAGTCGCAGTTCCCCGGAGCCAACGTTCGCGTCATCGGGAACCCGCGTGGGAGCGAAGTGTTGAAGACGACCGTAGATGAGGTGGCCGTCCGTGCCGAGTACGGGATCGATGAGCGGCCGATCGTCTTGATTTACGGCGGCAGCCGCGGGGCAGAAGCAATCAATCGCGCTGTCATCGAAGCTATTCCCGAGCTCGCGGTTGAACCGGTGAACGTGCTCTACGTGACCGGGAACGTGCACTACGACAACGTCGTGGCCACCGCGCCAACAGCTGAAAACGTCCATGTCTTGCCATACGTCTACGATATGCCTGAGCTTCTCGCTTGCGCGAGCCTCGTCGTGTCACGGGCCGGCGCGTCGACGATCTCGGAGTTGACCGCGCTCGGTCTACCGAGCATCTTGATTCCGAGCCCGTATGTGACGGCCGATCATCAGACGAAAAATGCGTCAGCCCTCGTTGAGAGCGGCGCGGCCGAATTGATCAAAGAAGGAGACTTGACGGGCGAGACACTCGTCAAGTCGATCCGTCACGTATTGGCACATCATACTGAGATGGCAGAAGCATCGAAACGGCTAGGATTCCCGCAAGCTGCGGAATCACTCGCCGACCTCGTCGAAGAAGTCCGCGGATAAAGGAGAATAGACATGGAGACACGTCAGAACACCGTTCGTAGTTTAGAAGACCGTATCCCGTATATGAAAGATCAGCGTCGTAAAAAAGCGAACCGACGCTTGTCGACCATTTTGATCTTATTCGCGGTGCTGATCGCACTCGTCGTATATATGCAGACATCGGTCTCTGACGTGAAGGCGGTGAACGTGAACGGTCTGTCCTGGCTGACAGAAGAGTACGTGCTCGCCGGGACGGACATCGATACGTCCACAAAAATCGTTCAAGTGTCACCGAAGGAGATTGAACGAGAACTCCGCGCCGTGCCTGGCGTGAAAGATGTCGACGTCGACCGCTCATGGTATAACATCGTGACAATCGATGTCGAAGAAGAAAAGATGATCGCGTATTCGCGGACGGATCAAGAAGAAGTCGTGGTACTTGCCGATGGCTCGCTTCATCCGACTGGAGGCATCACCGACCCTGAGAAGTTAAAGGACGGTCCACTCTTGCGTGAATTCACGGACAAAGCGGAACTCGAGAAAATCGCGACTGAGCTTGAACAAGTCGATGACGCGATGCGGGCCCGGATGTCGGAAATCGTGTTCTCGAAACAAGACGGGGAATCGACTCGATATGAGATTTATATGAACGACGGCAACACGATTCAAACGCCGACGTTCAAGCTTAGTCAAACCGTGGCCAAATACGGTGAAATCTATGAAAACATTCCAAAAGGACAACGAGGAACTGTCGTCATGGATGGCGGATATTATTTCGTCCCGTATGAAAAACCGAAAGAATAATCTGATATTTTACAGTCCTTAGACACATAAGGGCTGTTTTTTTATCGATTGTAATCGAATTGACACCCCAAAACCGCTTAATTTGTAGGATTCTACCTTTTCTCACTATCTTATTTGTTGTAAACTTAGACGTGAGATATCTTGCCGGACCTAACAATATTTTTGGATATCTGTAACAATGTAACGGAATTCAAGTATAGAAATTAAAGCGCGGAGGTGTTTCCCTTTTGGAAGCGAATGGTTATGTGGCCGCATTGGATATAGGAACGTCAGAAATTAAGCTCGTCGTGGGTGAATTACTCGGGGGAACGCTTAACATTTTGGCGGAGGGGTGTGCCCCGTCTGCAGGAGTAAAACGTGGCGCCGTCGTCGACATCGATAAGACGGTTCAAGCCATCAAACAAGCCGTCGAACATGCCGAAGCGGCACTCGGTGATCAAATTCGGTCGGTATATGTTGCCATCGAAGGGGAACATATCCAAATCGCCCCATGTCACGGAATCGCGTCGGTCAAACGAGAAGACCAAGAAATCACGGATACAGATGTCATCGAAGTCATCAACTCGGCGCAAGTCATGCGCTTGCCGGACGAGATGAGCGTCATCGATGTGATCCCGTCGTCATTCACGGTCGATCAACAGACAGGTGTCGTCGATCCTCGGGGAATGCTCGGCTATCGTTTAGAGATGCACGGGAAGATGGTAACTGGTTCGAAGACGATTTTACATAGCATTCGTCGCTCCATCGAACGAGCGGGTCTGAAACTCGAAGGGTTCGTCCTCGGCAACTTGGCACTCGGTATGAGCGCGGCATCTGTCGACGAAATCGATCTTGGTATCGGATTGATCGATATCGGACATGAAAAGACAACCGTCTCTGTCTTCTATCGGGGCGACCTTGTCTACTCATATATCCTTCCTGTCGGAGGCGATCATATGACACGCGACTTGGTTTACAAGCTCAACTGTAAATACCAGGACGCCAAAGTGGCGAAAGAAGAATACGGACTCGCCCTTGAAGAAATGGCCGACGCATCCGAGGGCTTCTCGTTCACGAACATTAACGGAGAAGTCACGTTCGAACCGCAAGCAGAAATTAGTTATGTTTTAGAGGCAAGAATAGAGGAAATGTTTACACTTGTGTTGAATAGAGTGCAAAAGGTAGGCGTCCCGACGCTCAGTGGAGGATATCTCCTCTGCGGTGGGGCCGCTGCTTTACCTGGCATCCAAGAATTGGCGACTCGTGTTATGGGTCAAACGACGAGACTGTATCAGCCTTCGTCGATTGGCGTCAGACACCCGAAATACGCGACCGCGGTCGGCGTCCTCAAGTACGTGCTTATGAGCGATCATCACGTCTCGAAGTCACGACTTGAAAAGCCGGAAGAGCGCGTGACCGTCACGAAACCGGACGGCACGATGCCAAACGACCACGACCACGACGTGGATTTGGAGCGGGACGATCGCGAAACGAAAAATGGATTTGGCCGCTTAATGGAAAAACTATTTGGCGTGTAAACTTGACGTTGTGTTAACAATTGGAAATTACGTAGGGGGATACCTGAAATGATGTACTTTGATGAGGCGATTGACGCCGTAGCAAAAATTAAAGTAATTGGAGTCGGTGGTGGCGGTTCAAACGCCGTCAACCGTATGATCGAGCACGGAGTGCAAGGTGTCGAGTTCATCGCCGTCAACACAGACGCGCAAGCACTCAACATGTCAAAAGCAGACGTGAAGCTTCAACTTGGCGCGAAATTGACGCGTGGCCTTGGTGCCGGCGCAAATCCTGATATCGGGAAAAAAGCGGCAGAAGAGAGCCGTGAACAGTTGATTGAAGCGCTTGATGGCGCCGACATGGTCTTCGTCACAGCAGGTATGGGCGGAGGAACCGGGACTGGGGCTGCACCTGTCATCGCTGAGATTTCGAAAGAAATCGGAGCGCTCACGGTCGGTGTCGTCACAAAACCGTTCATGTTCGAAGGACGCAAACGGATGCAACACGCCCAACACGGGATTCAAGCGTTCAAAGAAAAAGTGGATACACTCATCGTTATTCCGAACGATAAGTTGCTTGAAATCGTCGAGCGCAATACGCCGATGATCGAAGCGTTCCGTGAAGCGGATAATGTCCTTCGTCAAGGTGTCCAAGGGATCACAGACTTGATCGCCATCCCTGGACTCATCAACCTCGACTTCGCTGACGTGAAGACGATCATGACAGAAAAAGGCTCGGCCCTCATGGGTGTCGGTGTCGCGACAGGCGAGAACCGTGCCGTCGAGGCAGCGAAGAAAGCCATCTCATCTCCACTACTCGAGTCTTCAATCGAAGGCGCGAAAGGTGTCTTGATGAACATCACAGGCGGACTTAGCCTCAGCTTGTTCGAAGTCACGGAAGCTGCTCAAATCGTACAAAGTGCCGCTGATGAAGAAGTGAACTTGATTTTCGGTTCGGTCATCAACGAAAACTTGAACGACGAGATCATCGTAACCGTGATCGCAACTGAATTCGCAGAAGAAGCGCAAGGGACGAACCCGTTCCTCCAGCAACCGAAGAAAAAACCGGAAGCTGAAGTGAACCGTGAGGCTCAACCGAAAACGCAAGAAGCTGCGCCACAAGATGAAGGGAACTTCCATAGACCGGTCTATGGCGGGGACGTCCCAGACGAGACGATCAACATCCCAGCGTTCGTAAGACAACGCCGTAACTAAACAACAGGGGGGTGCCGGTTCTCGGCATCCCTTTTTTCTAAAAAAGGAGAATCATATGCGACTGTTACATACATGGGAAACCGAGACGGATCGCTACCGCGCCTACGTCACGACCCGGACCGATGGGCATAACGAAGGCAACGTCGGACTCCACGTCGGAGATGAGCCGAATCGAGTCGTCGCCAATCGGAAGCAATTTTTCGAAGCGGCCGGTCTCGACCTCGCTGATTCGGTATGGGCTGACCAAGTGCATCAAACAAACGTCGAAGTCGTCGGAGACGCTGACCGAGGCAGAGGGGCGTACCGTTACGATGAGACGATTCCGGCGACGGACGGTCTGGTCACGACGGTTGACTCGTTACCGCTCGCCCTCGTGTTCGCTGATTGTGTCCCGCTGTTCTTTTGCGCCAAAGACCATGGCGTCATCGGTGTCGCACACGCAGGCTGGAAAGGGACAGTCGGTAACATCGTGGCCTCGATGACCGATGCATTTGCAACATTGGGCGTACCGGAACAAGATATTGATATGTTTGTCGGACCAGCCATCACGGCCGACCATTACGAGGTCGACCGCCGTGTCCTTGATGCGGTCGAAGCTGTCTCGCCGGCCGCTTATGAAGCGTCAGTCTCGGACGAACGAGCGGGCCATGCCCATCTATCCCTGCAACGAGTGAACGAGACGCTCGCCACTGAACGAAATATCGAGGTGACCCAATCGAACTTGTCGACCGTAGCCGATCGAAGCTTTTTCTCATATCGGAACGGAGATGCCAAACGTCGATTTGCGGCCGTCCTCGTCAAGGAGAAGAAATCGTGAGTATAGCGAATAATGTGAATCAAGTCAGACAGACGATCGACGCGCATCGGACCGATCAAGCGGTGACGCTCATCGCGGTCACGAAATCGGTCGGTCCCGACGTGGCGAACGCCCTTTATGCGGAAGGCATCCGCGACTTCGGCGAAAATCGTCCCGAAGGATTGCTTGAAAAAGTCGAGCAGTTGCCGCCTGATGCCAAGTTTCATTTCATCGGCAGCCTGCAGACACGTAAAGTGAGACAAATTATCGACCATGTGGCAGCGATCCATTCGCTTGACCGCCTCTCGCTCGCCGAAGAGATCAATAAGCGCGCCCAAGGCGTGATCGATTGTTTCGTGCAAGTGAACATATCGGGCGAAGCATCAAAACATGGTCTCGAAAAAGAGGAAGTCATCCCGTTCATCGAGAACTGTAAACAGTATCCTCACGTGCGGATCATCGGATTGATGACGATGGCACCGTTCACAGAGGACGAGACGGTGATTCGGGAGACGTTCCGAAACTTGAGACAATTGCGCGATGACGTCGCAGGTCTTGCCTATCCACATGCACCGTGTACCGAACTGTCAATGGGGATGTCGAACGACTACACGTTGGCGATCGAAGAAGGTGCATCGTTTGTTCGTATTGGAACCGTACTTGTGCAATAATATATTTTAAGGAGGAATCCGTTATGTCAATCAAAAACAAAATGAAGGACTTCTTTGGACTCGAGGAAGATCCGAACAACCAGTTCGAAGGAGACGAGTATGCTGTCGCCGAAACGAAGACACAACCGATGACGGAGGCAATCGTCAAAACTGAGGACCGTCCGAAAACATCAAACAATATCGTCGCGTTGAACACGAAGAAGAAAGAACGTTCAAAAGTCGTCTTGGCCGAACCGCGTGTATTCGCCGAAGCCCAAGACATCAGCGACCAATTGAAAGAGAACCGGGCCGTCATCGTCAACCTCCAACGGATGTCGAAAGAGCAGTCTCGTCAAGTCGTCAACTTCTTGTCAGGTGTCGTCTATGCGTTAGAAGGGACGATGACGTCGATTGGACATAACACGATTTTATGTACTCCAAACAACATCGAGTTGACGGGATCGATCTCGAATTTGATTTCGGAGGACGAACTCAATAGTAAAGGGTGGTAACTGAATGGAAAATGCTATACCTGCGTTAGGCAACACGATCGTTACATTACTTGGGTATTATAGTTGGGTCTTGATTGCCTATATTTTATTATCGTGGTTCCCAAATGCGCGCGAATCTAAATTTGGTCAAATTTTATCGTATCTATGCGAGCCGTTTTTAAACCCGTTTCGTCGAATCATCCCACCAATTGGCGGGATGCTCGATATCTCCCCAATCGTCGCTTTATTTGTGTTACGGATGGCACAATTTGGAGTGCGAGCGATTTTCGGTATTTAAATGAGCGTCTTCGATCATTATCGTCCGAATGAGCGCCCGTTTGTCGAGCAAGTGCTCGATTGGGTTCAACAAGTCGAGGACAACTATGTGTTTAAAGTGACGGACTTTTTAGATCCACGCGAGCAACAAATCGTCCGGCAACTCGTCGGGAAGCAGCTCGCGATTTATGAGGACGGCGGATTTGAAGGCGCGGAACGGCGTCGACTCATCCTCGCTCCGGACTATTACGAGCTCGACCCGAACGATTTTGATATCGCGATTCGTCAAATCGACTATCCAACCAAATTTGTCGAATTGACGCATCGTCAAGTGACGGGTACGCTCTTGAACGCTGGGTTGAAGCGTCAAAAATTCGGAGATGTCGTCCTCGACGACGGCGTCGCCCAATTCGCGACGACGCGTGAGGCGGTCGGGTTCATCGAGATGAACGTCGACCGGGTCGGCAAGGCCCGGATTCGCATCTCAGAGGTACCGCCCGAGTCCGTGCTCGTCGTGCCCGAAGTCAAATGGAGCGACGAGTTCGGAATCGTCTCATCGCTCCGGTTTGACACGGTCGTCAGCGAAGTGCTCGGATTATCAAGGCAAAAAGCGCAGGCGCTCGTCAAACATGGAGACTGCAAAGTGAATCATAAACCGATTGACGATGCGAGCTTCATCCTTGAACCAGACGATTTGGTCTCGATCCGAGGGTATGGCCGTGTCAAATTGACGGCGATTCTCGGCTCGACGAAACGTGAGAAAATAAAAATCCAGTATGGCATCATACGTTGAACTTAGGAGGAAAGTCGAATGGCGTTGACACCGATTGATATTCATAATAAAGAGTTCTCGACTCGTTTTCGCGGGTACGATATCGATGAGGTCAATGAATTTCTAGATCAAATCATCAAAGAGTTTGAGCTATTGATTCGTGAGAATAGAAGGTACGAAGAACTCGTCAACGATATGCAAGCCCGTATCGACTACTTCTCCTCAATGGAAGACACATTGAACAAATCGATTATCGTCGCCCAAGAGGCAGCTGAAGAAGTGAAGACGAACGCGGCGAAAGAAGCGAGTCTCATTTTGAAGCAGGCCGAACGCGAGGCGCTCGCCCGTGAGGAAGAAGCGTCACGTAAAGAACAGCTCGCTGAGCGCGAAGTCATTCAAATGCTCAAAAAAGTCGAGTTGTACCGGACCCGCTTCCGCGTCCTCGTCGATGCTCAGATGGAGCTCTTGAACAGCACGGAATGGGACACGATTGTCGGGGAGCCGCCGGTCCAGACGGTTCTTGACGATACGACCGAACTTGCGTATAATGACGACGAAGTCATACCAACCAAACATCACGGATAATACACAATACGTCGATTAGGACACGTCGATAAAGTCATACCTACGAAGCGACTTAGGGAAGGTGCAAGCCTAAGAGAAAGACTTTATCGGTATCCCCTATGAGTGTCGGGCTGAAGTTAGTAAGCGCGACCGCCTGACCTCGTTATCGGTTACCAAGAGCGGTCTCGGGGCTTTCCCTGAGATTAGTAGGGTGGTACCGCGAGTCGACCAACTCGTCCCTATTAGGGGCGGGTTTTTTTGTTGTCAAAAAAAGATGCAGGAGGAGTTTCAATGAACTACAAAGATACACTATTGATGCCTGAAACAGAATTCGCGATGCGCGGAAATCTGCCAAAACGCGAGCCAGCCATGCACGAGGCTTGGGAACAGATGGACCTATATAACCGCGTCCAAGAAAAAAATGCCGGAAAGCCACAATACATCCTGCACGACGGACCTCCGTATGCGAACGGCGACATCCATATGGGCCATGCGCTCAACAAAGTATTGAAAGACATCATCGTCCGCTTCAAATCATTGAACGGCTACCAGTCACCGATGATCCCGGGCTGGGACACACACGGTCTCCCAATCGAGAACGCGCTTCAAAAAGCAGGCGTCAATCGTAAAGAGATGACCGTCGCCGAATTCCGCGAGAAGTGTGCGGCGTACGCGATGGAACAAGTGAACTCGCAACGCGAGCAGTTCAAGCGTCTCGGACTGATGGCTGATTTTGACAACCCGTATATCACGCTATTGCCGGAATATGAGGCGGCTCAAATCCGCTTGTTCGGGACGATGGCCGAGAAGGGTTACATCTATAAAGGGAAGAAACCGGTCTACTGGTCACCGTCTTCTGAATCGGCCCTCGCCGAGGCAGAAATCGAATACTATGACAAGAAGTCACCGGCGATCTACGTGGCGTTCCAAGTCGTCGACGGCAAAGACGTCTTAGCGACAACGGACCACTTCGTCATCTGGACGACGACACCATGGACGATCCCGGCCAACCTTGGGATCGCGGTCAGCGACGAGTTGACGTACACGCGCATCGAGCACGACGGCAAAGGATACATCGTTGCCGAAACGCTCGTCGAAGACGTGACGACGGCACTCGGCTGGACGGATTACACAGTGAGCGGTTCTTGGAACGGGCGCGAGTTCGAACACATGACGGCTCAGCACCCGCTTTATGACCGGACATCGCTCGTCATGATCGGCGATCACGTCACGGCTGACGCGACAGGTCTCGTCCATACGGCACCAGGTCACGGGGAAGACGATTACCGTGTCGGACAAGCTTACGGACTCGACGTCCTCTGCCCGGTCGACGACCGTGGTTATATGACAGAGGAGGCGCCAGGTTTCGAAGGTTTGTTCTATGAAGACGCGAACAAACAAATCGGCATGAAGCTTGAAGAGAACGGCTACCTCCTCAACTTGAAATTCATCAAGCACTCGTACCCGCACGACTGGCGTACGAAAAAACCGGTCATCTTCCGCGCCACACCACAATGGTTCGCGTCAATCAAAGATTTCCGTGCCGACATGCTTCGTGAAATCGAAGAAGTGAACTGGGTACCGGAGTGGGGCATGACGCGCCTTTACAACATGGTCCGTGACCGTGGGGACTGGGTCATCAGCCGTCAACGGGCATGGGGCGTCCCGATTCCGATCTTCTACGCCGAGGACGGCACGGAGATCATCACGAACGAGACAATCGACCACATCGCCAACTTGTTCCATGAGCACGGCTCGAACGTCTGGTATGAGCGTGAAGCGAAAGACTTGTTGCCAGAAGGCTTCACACACCCGAACAGCCCGAACGGCGAGTTCCGGAAAGAACTCGACATCATGGACGTCTGGTTTGACTCAGGTTCGTCTCATGCGGGCGTACTCGAACAGCGCGATAACTTGCGCCGTCCGGCCGACTTGTACCTTGAAGGCTCGGACCAATACCGCGGCTGGTTCAACTCGTCACTCTCGACGGCAGTCGCGACCACGGGCAAAGCGCCGTATCGCAACGTGCTCAGCCACGGCTTCGTCCTCGACGGCGACGGCCGTAAGATGTCGAAGTCACTCGGCAACACGATCGCACCGAACGATCTCGTCAAACAATACGGAGCGGAAATCGTCCGTCTTTGGGTATCGTCGGTCGACTATCAGTCGGATGTCCGCGCATCGCACGATAACTTCAAACAAGTGTCGGAAGTCTACCGGAAGATCCGCAACACGTTGCGCTTCTTGCTCGGTAACTTGAACGGGTTCGACCCATCGATGCGTGTCGCCTTCGAAGACATGCCGGAAGCGGACCGCTTCATGGCGACAAAACTCAAGCAACTTCAGACGAAAGTCGTCAAAGCGTACGACACGTTCGATTTCATGGCTGTCTATCACTTGAGCCATAACTTCTGTGTCAACGAGTTGTCGTCGTTCTATCTCGACTTCACGAAAGATATTCTATATATCGAACGTGAAGACGACGCACGTCGTCGTGCCGTTCAAACGGTCATGTATGACACGGTCGTCACGCTCACGAAATTGCTTGCACCAATCCTCCCGCACACAGCGGACGAAGTGTGGCAAGAAGTGCCGGCGAAGACAGCTGATAGCGTCTTCTTGACAGACCTTGAGGCAGTGGCACCTCTCACAGAAGATGAGACGGCATTGCTTGCTAAATGGTCGAAGTTCCTCACGTTCCGTGACGACGTGTTGAAAGCGATCGAGATCGCCCGTGGCGAGAAGTTGATCGGTAAACCGCTCGAAGCAAAACTACAAGTCGCGCCAAAAGGTGAGACGAAACAGTTGCTCGAGACGATCGATAACGTTCGTCAGTTGCTTCAAGTGTCGCAACTCGATTACGTCGAATCGGCCGATGTCGATTATGCGACGGCCGAAATCAGCGTCATGAAGGCTGACGGTGCCGCTTGTGCCCGTTGCTGGACATACTCGACCGAACTCGGTCAAAATGCTGAACATCCAGAGCTTTGCCCGCGTTGTACTGAAGTCATCGCATAAGCCGGACCGGAGTGGCGATCGTCCACTCCGGTTTCTTATGACTTGAAAGGAGAATCTGATGAAACGTTATTACGGATTAGCACTTTTCCTCATCTTGCTCGACCAAGTAACGAAATGGATTGTCGTCCAAACGATGACGATCGGGCAGTCAATCGAGCTCATCCCTGAATTGCTCTACTTGACGTCTTACCGCAATAAAGGCGCGGCCTGGGGCATGCTCGAAGGGCAGATGGTGTTCTTCTTCATCGTCACCGCAATCGTCGTCGTCGGCTTGATTTATTTCTTGCATAAAGAAGTGAACGGATTCGATCTGCTCGGTTATAGCGTCGGGTTATTGCTCGCCGGTGCAATTGGGAACTTCATCGACCGTCTATTCCGTGGTGAAGTCGTCGATTTCGTCGACACGTATCCGTTCGGCTACAACTTCCCAATCTTTAACGTCGCCGATATGGCGCTCACGTTCGGGGTCATCTTCATGATCATCGGCGTCTTGTTCGAAGAAAAATTAAACAAAGAAAGGGGACAATCGTAATGGAAACTTACACATTTGTCGCCGAAGAAAAGGCACGTATCGACAAATGGATGAGCGAACAAAGTGACTGGTCACGTTCGCAAATCCAAGACTGGATCAAGGCGGGGGACCTCCTCGTCAACGGCCAGATCGTCAAGCCGAACTATAAACTGCAAGAAGGCGACGAAATCGTCGTGACGGTCCCGAAGGCCGTCGAACTCGAGGTGTTGCCAGAGAATATCGAGCTCGACGTCGTTTATGAGGACGAGGATGTCATCGTCGTCAACAAGGCACGCGGCATGGTCGTCCATCCGGCGGCTGGTCATACATCAGGCACGCTCGTCAACGCACTCCTCTATCACTGTGACGATTTGTCAGGCATTAACGGTGTCAAACGACCAGGCATCGTCCACCGCATCGATAAAGACACGACCGGTCTCCTCATGGTCGCGAAAAACGATGTGGCCCACGAATCGCTCGCGAGCCAGTTGAAGGATCGTAAAATCAAGCGTGAATATATCGCTCTCGTCCACGGCGAAGTTGCCCATGAGCTCGGGACGATCGAGGCGCCAATCGGGCGTGACACGAACGACCGTCAGCGGATGACAGTGACGGACAAGAACGCGAAAGAAGCGATCACGCACTTCCGTCTGCTCGAGCGGTATAAAGACTTCACACTCGTTGAGTGTAAGCTCGAGACGGGACGGACGCACCAAATCCGTGTTCATATGCGTTATATCGGCCATCCGCTCGCTGGTGACCCGAAATATGGCCCGCGCCGCACGATTCAATTGAACGGACAAGCTCTCCATGCGGCGACGCTCGGTTTCTTCCATCCACGCACGGACGAATGGCTCGAATTCGAGGCGCCGCTCCCGGCCGACTTCGAAGCGGAACTTGCAAAATTGGACAAAATCGAGAAAACGCGTTGACTTTCAACCGATTCCGATTTATAGTCTAGGAAGCATAACACCTTTAAACCCAGTCCAGAGAGGCTGTGAAAGGATTGTGGCTGCGGCCACGACACGTCGATTATTTGAGGCAGAGGTCTGCCCTCATATATGAAGACTTCCTTTTCCAGCCGGATGAGGAAGTCTTCTTTTTGTATAATTTGAGAGAGGGGGGAAACGTTTGAAACGTTCTACCATATTGGATGAAGCGGCCATCCGCCGTGCACTTACCCGAATCGCTCACGAGATCATCGAGCGCAACAAAGGAACGGACAACGTCGTGCTCGTCGGGATTAAAACCCGAGGCGAGACGCTTGCCGACCGACTCGCCCGCCGCATCGAAGAAATAGAAGGCAAACCGATCGCGCTCGGTAACTTAGATATCACGCTGTACCGGGATGACCTGTCTAAGAAGTCACTTGACCCGGAAGTGAAAGCGACTGAACTGCCACACGACATCAACGGCAAGACGGTCGTCTTGATTGACGATGTCCTTTACACGGGCCGGACGGTGCGAGCCGCCATGGACGCACTCGTCGACCACGGTCGTCCGGATTACATCCAGCTCGCTGTCTTGATCGACCGGGGACACCGCGAGCTACCGATTCGCCCAGACTTCGTCGGCAAGAACGTCCCGACCTCGAAGTCAGAACAAGTCGTCGTCCGACTCAGTGAAGTCGACACGACAGACGAAGTGTTTATCAAACAGCAATAATCCAAAACCTTTAAGGTGGTCCAGAGAGGCCAGGAAGGAGAACCACATATGAAACCCATCCTCAACATCCACGAGCGTCCCGCTCACTTACCGCAATGGCTGCTCTTCAGCCTGCAGCACGTCTTCGCCATGTTCGGAGCGACGATTTTAGTCCCGATTTTGACGGGCCTAAACACGTCCGTCGCCCTCGTCGCTTCCGGTGTGGCCACGCTCTCATTCCTAGCGATTACCCGCTTCAAAGTCCCGACCTATCTCGGGTCAAGTTTCGCCTACATCGCCCCAATCATCGCCGTCAGCCAGCAATGGGGTGTCGAAGCCGCCTTGTTCGGTGGCATCATCGCCGGATCGGTTTACGGTGTCGTCTCGCTCATCATCTATAAGACAGGTGTGAACTGGTTGCTGCGCCTCTTGCCGCCAGTCGTCGTCGGTCCGGTCATCATGGTCATCGGCTTATCGCTCGCACCGGTCGCCATCGACATGTCGATGAACAAAGACGGTGCCTACAATGGAACGTTCATCACCGTCGCGCTTCTCACGCTCGGCATCACGATGTTCGCTATGACGACGTTCAAAGGAGTATGGGGCGCCGTACCGATCTTGTTCGGTATCATCGGTGGTTACATCATCGCCGCCCTGTTCGGCATCATCGACTACTCGGCGCTCGGTCAAGCGAGCTTGTTCCAACTGCCTGACTTCACGATGGTGTTCGTCGACTACATGCCGATGTGGCAAGTCGGAGCACTGCTCGCCATCGTCCCGGTCGCGCTCGTCACGATGACGGAACATATTGGCGACCAAATGGTCACGTCAAAAATCATCGGACGCGAAACGATGAAAGATCCAGGTCTCCATCGGACACTCCTCGGCGACGGGGTCGGGAAAGCGGTCGCCTCGGCGCTCGGTGGTCCACCGTGTACGACTTACGGTGAGAACAACGGGGTCATGGCCATCACGAAAGTGTACAGTGTCTACGTCATCGCCGGAGCAGCGCTCATGGCTATCAGCTTTGGTTTCCTTGGTCACGTCGAAGCGTTCATCTCGACGATCCCGAACCCGGTCAAAGGCGGCATCTCGATCCTCTTGTTCGGAGTCATCGCTTCGAACGGTCTGCGGACGATGGTCGAAAGCAACGTCGACCTCGCTGAGAAACGCAATCTCATCATCGCCTCGGTCATCCTCGTCATCGGACTTGGTGGGGCCATGGTCCAACTCGGAAGCTTCCCGGTTCAAGGGATGGCACTCGCCACAGTCGTCGGGATCCTCTTGAACGCCTTCTTGCCGAAAGAAGAAGCGGTCCACGAAGCTGCTGCCGAAACAACTGAAGATACACGACAAGCAAGTAACTTTTAATTCGATCCCGTGAGGTCGGCAAAGTGAAGGCTCGTTTATTTGGGTGTAGTTTACCCAAATGAAGGCGTCCCTTCACGTAGGTGAAGAGACGCCTTTTCTCTTTGCCTTCACACAAAAGGAGGAGACGAACATGAACTTAATCAAACAACAACCGAAGCATTTTGTCAGTCTGGATACGCTCTCGCTCGATGAGATCATGGGATTGATCGAGGAATCGCTACGTTACAAACAAGGGGACATGCCACCCTTGTTCGACGGCAAGACGGTCGCGAACTTGTTCTTTGAAAACTCGACGCGAACGAAAAATTCGTTTCAAATGGCCGAACGGCACTTGAAAGTACAAGAGATTCCGTTCGACGTGGCGACGTCATCGGTGACGAAAGGCGAGACGCTGTACGACACGTGCAAGACGCTCGAGGCAATCGGGGTCGATGCCCTCGTCATCCGCCATCCGGAGTCGGGCTATTACCATGAACTCGTTGAAAAGTTGAACATCCCGGTGTTGAACGGCGGTGACGGGAGCGGGGAGCACCCCTCGCAGTCACTGTTAGACCTCGTCACGATCTTTGAAGAGTTCAAGACGTTCGAAGGGTTGAACATCGCCATCTGCGGCGACCTCGTCCATAGCCGCGTCGCACGTTCGAACGCAAGCGTATTGAAACGCCTGGGGGCGAACGTCGTCGGCTGCAGCCCCGCCTCTTGGTGGGACGAGTCGATGGGGCTCGAGCATCGGGACCTCGACGATGTGTTAGCGGACTGTGACGTCGTCATGCTGCTCCGCGTTCAGCACGAACGCCACATCATGGGCGACATCTTCTCGAAGGAAGATTATCATGCGCGCTACGGGTTGACGCCCGAACGCGTCGACCGAATGAAAGGACGAGCGATCATCATGCATCCGGCACCGGTCAACCGTGACGTCGAGATCGCCGGCAGTTTGATTGAACATCCGAAGTCGAGGATCTTTCCACAGATGACGAACGGCGTTTACGCCCGGATGGCCATTTTAAATCGAGCATTAGGGGGACAATTATGATACTTCAACACGCAACTTGGTATGACGGGAACACGAAACGGACGACGAATCTATTGATCGAGGACGGCGAAATCCGCTCGATCGACTATGACGGCACGACCGAAGGACATGAAGTGATCGATGCGACAGGGAAGCTCCTCATTCCGGGGCTCGTCGATGTCCACGTTCATTTGCGCGAGCCGGGCGGGGAGAAGAAAGAGACGATCAAGACGGGTACTGAGGCGGCTGCGGCCGGCGGGTTCACCACAATCTGCGCCATGCCGAACACACGTCCCGTCCCGGACGACCGGGCGACGATGGACCAGCTCCTGGCTAAAATCGAGCAAGACGCAAGCGTACGCGTCCTTCCATACGCCGCCATCACGAAACGACAGCTCGGCACCGAACAAGTCGACATGGCTTCGCTCGCAGATGCGTTCGCGTTCACCGATGACGGCGTCGGCGTCCAATCGGCGGCGATGATGCGTGAGGCGATGCGGGAAGCGAAACGTCTCGATAAGGCGGTCGTCGCCCACTGCGAGGACAATACGCTCAAGGCCGGTTCGGTCCATGAAGGCCGGTTCAGTGAAGAACACGGCATCCAAGGCATCCCGAGCCTCGCCGAAAGCATCCATATCGCCCGTGACGTCTTGATTGCCGAAGAGACGGGCTGTCACTATCACGTCTGCCACGTCTCGTCACGACAGTCGGTACGTGTCATCCGCGACGCCAAACGAGCCGGCATCCGGGTGACGGCCGAAGTGACACCGCATCACCTCGTCCTCTGTGAAGACGATATCCCGGGCCTCGACCCGAACTTTAAAATGAATCCGCCGCTCCGGAGCCGTGACGACCGTGAGGCGCTCCTTGAAGGCTTATTCGACGGGACGATCGATATGATCGCGACGGACCACGCCCCGCACACAGCCGAAGAAAAAGCAGCCGGCATGGAACGGGCCCCGTTCGGCATCACCGGATTCGAGACAGCGTTCCCGCTCTTGTACACGACGTTCGTCAAGACGGGTCAGATGGAAGAAGCGGCGCTCATCGACTGGATGACGAAACGTCCGAGCGACGTGTTCGGGTTACCGTACGGTGTGATTGAAGTCGGACGGGCGGCAGACTTTGCCCTCATTGATACGGAGACGGAGCAAGTGGTCGATCCGACGACATTCCGCTCGAAAGGAAAAAACACACCGTTCGCGGGGATGAAACTGGTAGGCTGGCCGGTGATGACGATCGCGGCTGGGAAAATCGTATATAAGGGGAGATTCGATGAAACGAACATTATGGCTTGAGGACGGCACTTCATTTGTAGGAACAGCATTTGGCGCAGACGTCGAGACGATCGGAGAAGTCGTCTTTCAGACCGGGATGACCGGGTATCAGGAGATGTTGTCGGACCCATCGTACTGCGACCAGCTCATCGTGCTGACGAACCCGTTGATCGGCAACTACGGCGTCAACCGGGAAGATTTTGAGACGACCGTACCGATGGCGAAAGGACTCATCGTGAAAGAAGTGTGCGATTTGCCTTCGAACTTCCGCTCGACCGCAACGCTCAGTGATACGCTTCTCCGCTTCAATATCCCAGGTCTAGCAGGGGTCGACACGCGGATGTTGACGCGTCATCTCCGCTCACGTGGCGTCATGCGCGGCGTCATGGTCGATGGGGAATCGACGTGGGCATCGGTCCAGGATCGCTTTGACGTCCTTCTTCCGACCGATCAAGTCGAGCGCGTCTCGACAAAGCGGGCGTATGTCAGCACGGGCCGCGGGCCGCGTATCGCCCTCATCGACTTCGGTGCGAAGCTCGGCATCATGCGTGAACTCGTGAAACGCGACTGTGAAGTCGTTGTCTTGCCGCACGACGTGACGGCCGACGAAGTGATGCGCTATGAACCGGATGGCGTCATGCTGTCGAACGGACCGGGGGACCCGAAAGACGTCCCGATGGCGTTGCCGCTCATCGAGCGCCTCATGCCGGTGTTGCCGATTTTCGGAATTTGTCTCGGCCATCAGTTGATCGCACTCGCGAGCGGGGCCAATACGTTCAAACTCCCGTTCGGCCATCGCGGCGCCAACCATCCGGTGCTCGAACTTGAGACCGGCGCGGTGACAATCACATCCCAAAACCACGGCTACGCGGTCGATGAGGCATCACTCGCGACGACCGGACTCATCGTCACGCATCGCGCCGTCAACGATGGCACGGTCGAAGGGGTGAAGCACTTGCATCATCCGACGTTCTCGGTCCAATACCATCCGGAAGCGGCACCGGGTCCATATGACGCCAACGACTTATTTGACCGCTTCATGCAGATCGTCCAAGAAAACAAACAGAAAGTAGGAATGTGACATGCCAAAACGACCAGATATTCAGAAAATCCTTGTAATCGGATCCGGCCCGATCGTCATCGGACAGGCGGCAGAATTTGACTATGCTGGTACCCAGGCGTGTCTTGCCTTGAAAGAAGAAGGATACGAGGTCATCCTCGTCAACTCGAACCCGGCCACGATCATGACCGACCCGACGACGGCGGACCGCGTCTACATCGAACCGCTCGAACCGGAGTTCGTCGAGCGGATCATCCGTCAAGAACGTCCGGACGCGCTCCTCGCCACACTCGGCGGCCAGACCGGCCTCAACTTGGCGATGGAACTCGACCGCCGCGGCGTGCTTGAAGATTGCGGCGTCGAATTGCTCGGGACGAAATTATCGGCCATCGAACAGGCTGAGGACCGGGAACAGTTCCGCGACCTCATGTATAAACTCGGGCACGGGGTCCCGGAAAGCGAGATCGTGCAGTCACTCGAGTCGGCTTGGGGCTTTGCGGAACGGATCGGCTACCCGATCATCATCCGTCCGGCGTACACACTCGGAGGAACCGGTGGCGGGATCGCCCATGACCGGAATGAATTTGAGCAGTTCGTCGAATCGGGACTGAAAGCGAGCCCGGTGACACAAGTGTTGCTCGAAAAATCGATCGCTGGCATGAAAGAAGTCGAGTATGAAGTGATGCGCGATTCGAGCGACCAAGCGATCATCGTCTGTGCGATGGAAAACTTTGATCCGGTCGGGGTCCATACGGGCGACTCGATCGTCTTCGCACCGACACAAACACTGTCTGACCGCGACTATCAGATGCTTCGCAGCGTCTCACTCGACATCATCCGCGCCCTCGGCATCGAAGGCGGATGTAACATCCAATTCGCCCTCGACCCGGACAGCTTCACGTATTACGTCATCGAGGTCAATCCGCGTGTCTCGCGCAGTTCGGCGCTCGCCTCGAAAGCGACGGGGTACCCGATCGCCAAGCTGGCTGCGAAAGTGGCGGTCGGATACAAGTTGTCAGAACTGAAGAACCCGGTGACGGAGACGAGTTACGCCTCGTTCGAACCGGCTCTCGACTATGTCGTCGCTAAAATCCCGCGCTTCGCCTTCGATAAGTTCGAGACGGCTGATCGTCGCCTCGGCACGCAGATGAAAGCGACCGGGGAAGTGATGGCGATCGGCCGTAATTTGGAAGAAGCACTCTTGAAGGCCGTCCGTTCGCTCGAACTCGGGACAGAAGACTTGGCCGTGCCACGCCTCGCGCAACTAAGTACCGCGGAGCTCGATCGCGAACTGACGACACCGACGGATGAGCGGTTGTGGATGCTCTATGAGGCGCTCCGTCGCGGCTACTCGACAGAACAGTTGCATGAGCTGACAAAAATCGATCGTTTCTTCTTATCGAAACTCGCTCGGATTTGGCAACAAGAAGAGACGCTTCAGCATGAGCCGCTTTCAAAAGAACGCCTCATCGAGACGAAACGTCTCGGCTTCAGCGATAAGATGATCGCCCGAATCACGAATGAGACTGTGGAGACGGTGAAATCGCTTCGGAACGACTGGGGCATCCGCCCGGTGTATAAGATGGTCGACACGTGTGCGGCCGAGTTCGCTTCGGAGACACCATACTTTTACGGGACGTACGAAGTCGAGAACGAGGCCGTGAAGACGGACAAACCATCGATTCTCGTCCTCGGTTCGGGACCGATCCGGATCGGGCAAGGTGTCGAGTTCGACTACGCGACCGTCCACTCGATCCAGACGATCCGTGACGCAGGCTACGAAGCGATCATCATCAACAATAACCCGGAGACGGTGTCAACCGACTTCTCGATCTCGGACCGGCTCTACTTCGAACCGCTCACGACCGAAGACGTGCTCGAGGTCATCCGCAACGAACAGCCGCTCGGCGTCATCGTCCAGTTCGGCGGTCAGACGGCAATCAACTTGGCGGCCTCGCTCGAAGCAGAAGGGGTCCAAATTTTAGGGACGTCGCTTGAAGATATCGACCGCGCTGAAGACCGGAAAGCGTTCGAAGCGACGCTCTCGGCCGAACGACTCGCCCAACCGCCGGGCAAGACGGCGGTCACGGTCGAAGAGGCCGTCGCTTGCGCCGATATGCTCGGTTATCCGGTACTCGTCCGCCCGTCATACGTGCTCGGAGGTCGGGCGATGGAGATCGTCTATGAGCGCTCGGAGCTCGAACGGTATATGCGCCACGCCGTCGTCGCCTCGAAAGACCGTCCCGTCCTCATCGACCGCTACTTGACGGGCATCGAGATTGAAGTCGATGCCATCTGTGACGGGACCGACGTCTATATCCCGGGCATCATGGAACATATCGAACGGGCCGGCGTCCACTCGGGTGACTCGATCGCCGTGTATCCGCCGCAACGATTGAGTGAGGCATTGAAAGAAAAAGTCGTCGATTACACGATCAAACTCGCCAAGGCGTTCCGAATCAAAGGGTTGCTCAATATCCAGTTCGTCTACGCGGACGACTTATATGTCATCGAGGTCAACCCGCGGGCGAGCCGGACCGTCCCATTCATCTCGAAAGTGACGGGCCTGCCGATCGCGCGCATCGCCACGCAGACGATTCTCGGGACGAGTCTGAAAGATTTAGGGTTAGGGACCGGCCTGCATCCAGAAGCGGACGCGATTTCGGTCAAAGTGCCAGTGTTCAGTTTCGCGAAATTAAAAGAAGTCGATCCGTCGCTCGGGCCGGAAATGAAATCGACCGGTGAAGTCATGGCGACAGACCGTACGCTCGAAAAAGCACTGTATAAAGGGCTCGTCGCCGCCGGCATGACGATCGCCTTGAAAGGGAATGTCCTATTGACGGTCGCCGACCAAGACAAGGAAGAGGCGCTCGACATCGCCCGCCGTTTCAATCGACTCGGATTCCGCCTGATGGCCACGTCCGGTACGGCGCAGGCGCTCTCAGCAGACGGCCTACCGGTCCATCCGGTCGGGAAGATCAATGAGTCTGGTGAGACGATGCTGAGCGTCATCGAACGAGGAGAAGTCGACATCGTCTTGAACACGACGACGCGTGACGCCCTCGCGACGAAAGACGGGTTCATCATCCGTCGGGCCGCGGCCGAGCAAGGCGTGCTCTGTCTGACGTCGCTCGATACGGTTAAGGCGCTGCTCCAAGTCATCGAGAGCCTGTCGTTCCAAACAACGAGTTTGCCGGCGTTCACGACATTCGGGGTGACCGTATGAGACAACTCGCGACCATTTTATCGAACCGATTGATTGCGACAGCGACGATGGAGATGAAAGTCGAAATCGCACCGCAAGAAGTCGCGCCGGGCACGTTCTTCCACGTGAAGACGTCAGAGCTGTTGCGCCGGCCGCTCTCGGTCGCGAACGTCGAAGGCAACGTCGTCACGTTCCTGTATAAAGTCATCGGTAGCGGGACGGCAGATTTGGCCGCTCGTCGGACGGGAGACGTCTTGGACGTCCTCGGACCGCTCGGCAACGGTTTCCCGCTCGAGCAAACAGGCAAGCGTGTCGTCCTCGTCGGTGGGGGCATCGGGGTGCCACCGCTCTACTACACGCGGCGTCTGCTCGCCGCACGCGGGATTGAGACGGTGGCGATTCTCGGGTTTGATACGAAAACGAGCATTTTTTATGAAGACGCGTTCCGTGAACTGGGGGAGACGATCATCACGACGGTCGACGGAACGTATGGGGAAATGGGATTTGTGACCGGCCCGCTCGCGCGGGTCGAGGCCGATGTGTTGTTCAGCTGTGGACCGGAACCGATGTTGAAGGCAGTCGCCGCATCACATATCGAAGAGCGATATATCTCGATCGAGAATCGGATGGGGTGTGGCATTGGAGCTTGTTTCGCTTGCGTGTGCGAAGCGCCAGGCGGTTACGTCAAAGTGTGCAGTGACGGACCGGTATTTCGTGCGGAAGAGGTGACGCTATGAGATTACACGTCGATTTGCCAGGCTTACAGTTGAAAAATCCGATCATGCCGGCGTCAGGCTGTTTCGGATTCGGTGAAGAGTTCGCCAAACTCTATGACTTATCGATATTAGGCGGTATTATGATTAAGGCGGCGACAGGCGAGTCGCGATTCGGCAACGTCACGCCCCGTGTCGCTGAAACGGCACAAGGAATGCTGAACGCCATCGGCCTTCAAAATCCAGGTGTCGACGCCATCATCGAAGACAAGCTTCCGTTCCTGTCGGGATTTGATACCGAGATCATCGCCAACGTGGCCGGCTCGACGCCAGAAGAGTATATTCACGTCGCCCGCCAGATGAGTGCCGACCCGACCATTAAAGCGCTCGAGCTGAACATTTCATGTCCGAACGTGAAGTGCGGCGGGATGCAGTTCGGGACCGATCCTGAGATGGCGGCCGAATTGACCCGACTTGTCAAAGCGGCGTCAACGAAACCGGTTTACGTCAAACTGTCACCGAACGTCACATCGATCACGGCGATGGCCAAGGCGGTCGAAGCGGCCGGTGCCGACGGGATCACGATGATCAATACGCTCGTCGGGATGCGCATCGACGTCACGACCGGACAACCGATTCTCGCCAATCGAATCGGGGGCTTGTCTGGCCCTGCCGTCAAACCGGTCGCCATTCGGATGGTGTATGAAGTCGCTCAGGCCGTCGATATCCCGATTATCGGGATGGGCGGCGTGCGGACGGTGGACGACGTATTAGAGTTTATCTACGCAGGTGCCTCAGCGGTCGCGGTCGGAACGGCCAATTTTGAGAACCCGTACGTCTGTCAAGAAATCATCGAAGCGTTGCCGGGACGACTTGACGAACTTGGCATCGATCACATTTTAGACATCAGGGGGAAAGCTTATGAACAGACTGTATCTCGCGCTTGATGTCGAGACGGGCGCCGACGCGTTCCGTCTATTGGAACGAATCAATCAGAAACCAGCCGTCAAAGTCGGGATGGAGCTGTTCTATCGGGAAGGGGGGCGTTTTGTCGAGCAACTCGTCGACAATGGATACCCCGTCTTTTTAGACATCAAAATCCACGACATCCCGGAGACGGCACGGCGGACGCTCCGTCAAATCGGCCGCCTCGGCGTCGAGTTGACGAACGTCCATACACTCGGCGGCGAGACGATGATGCGCTACGCCTTAGACGGCTTACGTGATGTGACCGATACGACGAAATTGATTGGGGTCACCCAGTTGACGTCTACCGATGAACGGATGCTTTCTGAAGAATTAAACATCAAAGGCGGTCTGGAGCAGGCCGTCCTTCGCCAGGCAGCCATGGCCGATCGGGCCGGACTCGACGGGGTCGTCGCGTCCGTGCATGAGGCCCATGCGATTCACCAAGCGCTCGGCTCATCGTTTTTGACCGTGACGCCGGGTATCCGGATGAACGAGACAGTAGACGATCAAGTGCGCGTCGCCACACCGAGAGCGGCGCGTGAGGGCGGCGTGTCGGCCATCGTCGTCGGCCGGCCGATCACCCGAGCCGAAGACCCGAACGCCGCATATGAATACTACTTACAGGAATGGAGTCGAACGTATGAGACAAATCGCTGAAGCTTTATTACAGATCGAGGCCGTGACCCTTTCTCCCGAGAACCCGTATACATGGTCGAGCGGGATGAAGAGTCCGATTTATTGTGACAACCGTTTGACGCTCAGCTATCCTGATGTCCGCAATCTCATCATCGATGCGCTCGTCGAAGCGATCCGTCCGCTCAACGCCGATGTCATCGCCGGGACAGCGACAGCGGGAATTCCTCATGCGACGCTTGTCGCCGACCGGCTCGGCTTGCCGCTCGTCTACGTCCGTTCGAGTGCGAAAGGACATGGGAAAGGGAATCAAATCGAAGGTCGGTTCGAGCCTGGCGCTCGTGTCGTCGTGATTGAAGATTTGTTGTCGACCGGTTCATCGAGCATCGAGGCCGCCAAAGCGATCCAGAAAGCCGGCGGGGAAGTGATCAAGATTCAAGCGATCTTTTCCTACAGTCTGAGCCGTCTTCACATCAATCTATTGGACTCCGGCTTCACTGCGCATGCACTGATTACACTGTTGGATGTGCTCGAGGTAGCCGTCAAGAAGCGAATCATCAGTAAAGAAGAGGCTGCTACTTTACGTGACTGGCGAAATGATCCGACAGGTTGGAGCGCTCGTGTCACATCGTAATTTACCTTTCTAAGAATCCACCTCCGGGCGGATTCTTTTTCAATTGGTAACATGGCATACTGAACGTGTTAGAATAGGGAAAGTAGTTAATAAAGGAGATGTGTATGGCGTATTCTAGAATGAAGGGAAAGTCCTTGAAAGCTCGCTTTCAAGCGATCCCGAAACATCGTAAAATCGCGTTCGGACTCGTCTTCACCGTCTTGCCCCTCATTTTTTTCTTGAATTTATTCGTATTCAGCCATGTGTTGGCACTCGGGGACACGTACGAGGACCGATACCAGATGAAGAGGCTTCGGCTCGAGACGGCGCATGGTAACGTCGAATTTGTTCGGAGCACGAATGAGAAGGTTCAGATTGAAGTATTGCAGACGAACTCGAAAGAGCGTCGCATCAAAGTCAAATCGGTCGGCGACACAATCTCGGTCGTCGAGCGGTATGGCCAACTGAGTCAATTCGGCAGTCGGGCGAGCGATGAGCCGTCCCGTTATAAGATTCGCGTCGCCTTGCCGAGCTCGATGACGTCGATTGATGTCGAGGCCGAGCAAGTGACGGGACAAGGATTGATCGCTAAGACGATTGTCTTGGAGGCGAACGCAGTCAATGTAAAGAAACTCGAAAGTGATCGACTTCGTGTCGAGACGCGGAGTGATGCGACATTAGAGACCGTCCGGGTCGTCACGGGAAATATCCGCTCCTATCGGAATGCGACCGTGGGTGACATCGTCGTCAATCAAAGCTTGACGGTTCAGACCGAGGCTGGGACGCTCGCCTACGAGCCGCGCAATGCGACCGGACAAGTGAACGTCACCACGTCCGGCAACGTGACAGCATCCGAGCGGTTCAAGGAAATCGGGGGCGGCGTGTATCATCTGTCGAACTCGAACCGACCGAATATCGAACTCATTTCCGAGACAGGAAAGGTCGAACTTAAATGATCAACAAACGTTACATCCCTAAAGTCGGACTCCGGACATTAAAGACGGGGATTGCCGTCGCCATCACGATCGCCTTGTCGTGGTACGTGTTTGGCATCTATTCAGGCATGGGGGCCATCGCGGCCGTCGTCGCGATGCAACCGACCGTGAAACGGTCATCAAATATCGTCTTCAGTCGAATCTTCGGGACGATTGTCGGGCTCATGTGCGGTCTCTTGATCGTCTACGCGTTCGGAGTCAACCCGATCTCGATCGGGCTCGCCGTCATCGTGGCGCTCACGCTCAACACGACGTTCGATAAGACACACATGTCGACGTACGCGGCGTTCGCAATCGTGCTCATGCTCGAGAACCCGACGACCGACTTCTTCCATTATGCGTGGACCCGTTCGCTTTTGACGGCCGTCGGTGTTTTCGTCTCACTCGGAGTGAACTATGCGTTCCTGCCGCCTCGTTATGAAGATCGGTTGCTCAGTGAGATTCGAAAGACATCGGCCTACATGTTCCACCATTGGCGCGAACTTGTCGGATCCCCATCAGAATTGCTTGAGACGCGGGCCCGCATCCTCGGGCATCAGGAGCTGCACATGATGCTCCAAGAAGACATGAAAGTGACGAACGTGACATTGAAGCATTTGACGATCAAACAGTATCGTCTATTGATTCACCTTGAGGACAAGCTCGTCTTGCTGCTCGAGAGTCTCGCCGAACACCGCGAGGCACTATTATTGATTGGTGAGGAAGAACGCCGGGCGTTCGAATCCGAATTTTTATATCTCCTTGCGCATCATCACGACATCCTCTACACGTGTGACAAGCCGTATTCGCTGTTCACGTTGCCGCATGAGGATCTATCCGTTTCTGAAATCTTACACGGGCATTTGCTCGACTATCATGAACAGCTCGAAGCGTTCAAACATAATCCGAAATGAAGCAAGGCCCCGTTTTAGCGACGGGGCCTTGCTTTATGATTGATTGAGAGCCCGTCCTTTAGGCGCCTTCGCTTTCCACAGGCAATCCCGGAGCCGCATCGCGACTAGCGTCGCTGCTGGGTCTCCGTCGGATTGCTATCCTGTAGGAGTCTCCGGCGCCACGGACAAGCAATCTTTCATCTTTACGTATTAGAGGAAAACCAAAAAGAAGCAGGACCAACCTATGTCCGGGCCGGCACCCGAACTCCTAGGGGAGAGCGATGCAAGGATGACCCCGTAAAGTGCGGTACGCACTGTGGAGGCATCCGCATCGCCCCAGGAACGGAGGGTGCCGGCGAAGGCGATAGTAAGCATCGATTTCTATGCAAGTCACAAACAAGACCACGTCATGTGACGTGGT
Source organism: Exiguobacterium sp. s21 (assembly GCF_018617975.1). NCBI lineage: Bacteria > Bacillati > Bacillota > Bacilli > Caryophanales > Exiguobacterium > Exiguobacterium sp. s21. Next base: position 263,678 of record NZ_JACSLF010000002.1, read on the forward strand.
CTGAACTCATTGCTGGAGTGATTTGACGAGCCGCTCATCCGGCGTGACGTACACCGTCTGCTGATCCGTATAGATGACGAATCCAGGCTTGGCGCCGCTCGGCTTTTTCACATAGCGCGCTTTCGTGTAATCGACCGGCACACCGCTCGAGGCACGGGCCTTCGAGAAGTAGGCGGCGACTGTCGCGGCTTCGAGCAGCGTCGTCTCGTCGGGTTCGCTCGAACGGATAATGACGTGTGAGCCGGGAATATCTTTCACGTGGAGCCAAATCTCGTCGCGACGTGCGAACTTGAACGTCAAATGATCGTTTTGCGTATTGTTCTTCCCGACGAAGAACTCTGTCCCCGTCGACGACGTATACGCTTCGAGCGAAATTTTCTTCGTCTGTTTCTTCTTTTGATTCCGTTGTTTCATATAGCCGCCTTCAGCCAATTCTTCTCGAATCTCGACGATATCGGCAGGTGAGGCGACATCGAGTTGGGCGACGAGCGTCTCTAAATACTGAATCTCGGCGTCGTTCAATTCGATTTGCTTTTGCACTTCGATTTTGGCGACTTTCAACTTGTTGTATTTCTTATAGTAAGCTTGTGCGTTTTCGTTTGGCGTCTTGAGCGGATTGAGCGGGATGTCGATCATACCGCCTTCTTCGTCGTAGTAGTCGACGACGTGAGCGACGGTCATACCTTTCTCGAGTTGGAACAAGTACGTCGTCAACAGTTCACCGTATTTTTGGAGCTCATCGGACCGTTCCGTCGCCTTCAAGTCGTCGAGCAGACGCTTCCGCTTCAAGATGTTCTTCTCGAGCTCGGACTTGAGCAAACGTTCGACATCATGCGCCTGTTGTTTGACGCGGTCCCGGTTCGCTTTTTCATAGAAGAAGCGGTCGAGGACGTCTTTGCTCGTCTCGTAGCGTTCTTCGGCGGCAATCTCTCCTGACGTGAGCACGATCGGACTGAAACGTTCTTTTCCGGAAGCGAGCTGTTGGAAAACGAACGGTCCTTCGAGGTCGGCCATCACACCGATGAACGCCTCTTCGATGCTCGCCCGGTTCGGGAGTTTGGCCCGATGGACGATTTCTTGTGCAATCTGCGGGCTCAGGCCTGCGAAACTGGCGACAAGTTGTTTATCAAGTTTTCCGGCGTTCCAATCGATTCGCTTCAAGCCCGCTTCACGTTCTGTCAACGGGTCGCACTTGTCTTGGGCCGGCGGCAATAAGTAATCGCTGCCCGGCATGATTGTCCGGTACGTGTTCTGTGACGGTGGCAAGTGCTTGATCGCGTCCAAAATTTTGCCGTCCTCGTTCGTTAACACGACGTTCGAGTGCCGTCCCATCAATTCGATATACACTTTCTTGTTCTCTTCGTCGCCGAGCTCGTTTCGTGAACGAATCGACAAGACGATGACACGGTCGCGTCCGATTTGTTCGACCGCCGTGATGAAGCCACCTTCGATATGTTTGCGGAGCATCATGCAAAACATCGGGGGTTCTTGCGGGTTCTTGGTCGGATTATCCGTTAATTGGAGCCGCGCGTACATCGCGTTCGCCGAAACGAGCAATTGGACGCTTTGGCGGTTCGATCGGACTTGAATCATCAAGTCGAGGGAATACGGTTGGTGCACGCGATTGATTCGCCCTCCGACAAGAGCTTGTAATTCTGTTACAACACGATATGTCATTAATCCATCATATGCCACTAGTCTCATCACCTTTGTTCTTTTTCTGTCTCTACGTTATCAGATTCATGGAAAATATGGTACGATGAAGTAGGAAATCCGAACTTCTTCTTGCCGGAACAATTGATTGACTGCTATTATAATTAAATGTGATGTTAGAAGATGGAGGTCTTGCAGTGAATTTTAAAGAACGAGGATTATTAATCGTCTTGTCTGGCCCGAGTGGCGTCGGTAAAGGGACAGTGTGCCGCGTGCTCCGTGAGGAAGAGGACAACAACCTTCAATATTCGGTCTCGGCGACGACCCGGAAACCGCGTGAAGGGGAAGTGGAAGGCGTGCATTACTTCTTTAAGACGAGAGAACAATTTGAAGACATGATCGAGCACGATCAATTGCTCGAACACGCTGAATTTGTCGGCAACTATTATGGGACACCGGTCGAATGGGTTCGTGAGACACTCGAGAGCGGAAGAGACGTCATCCTTGAGATTGAAGTCCAAGGTGCTTTCCAAGTGAAAGAGCGTTTCCCGGAAGCGGTCTTTTTATTCTTGGCTCCGCCAAGCTTGCAAGAATTACGCAACCGCTTAGTCGGTCGAGGTACGGAATCGGAAGATGTGATCAAGCAACGCTTGCTCGTCGCCCGGGAAGAAATTGAATTGATGGATGCATACGATTACGTCGTTACGAATGATGAAGTGGACAAAGCGATTGATCGTATCAAAGCGATCGTGACGGCCGAACATTGTAAACGTGAACGTGTCGCATCTCTCTATAAAAAAGCCATGATGGAGGTCATTTAATGTTATACCCTTCGATTGATGCCTTACAACGTATCATCCCGTCGAAATACACGATCGTGACGGTGGCCGCGAAGCGGGCCCGCCAAATCCAGGACGGAAAAGCACCGAAAGTCGCCGCGCCAAAATCGTATAAGCCGGTCGGTCAAGCGCTAGAAGAATTGTATTCGGGTGACACGACAATCATCACGAACGAAAAAAACAACGGATGAAGTGTGACCCAAGTCGGATACGACTTGGGTCTCATTGTCTATAAGGGGGAGAATTGTGAATGTTGAACGATCGGAATATCTTGCTTTGTGTGAGCGGTGGGATTGCGGCGTATAAGGCGTGCGCGCTCACGTCGAAACTTGTCCAGGCTGGTGCGAACGTTCGGGTGGCAATGACCGCGTCAGCCGAAGAATTTGTCGGGAAAGCGACGTTTCAGGCGCTCAGTCGAAACCCGGTATACACCGACGTGTTCGAGGAACATGACCCGACCAAAATCGCCCACATCGACGTTGTCGATACGAGTGACTTGATCGTCGTCGCACCTGCCACGGCGAACATGATCGCGAAACTCGCGGCCGGTATTGCCGATGACTTCATCACGACCTCAATCTTAGCGGCGAAATGCCCGGTCATCGTCTCACCGGCGATGAACGTCAATATGCTTGAACATCCGGCCACACGTCGCAATATCGAAACGCTCAAAACGTTCGGTTATCAAATCATCGAGCCCGGTGTCGGCAACCTCGCCTGCGGCTGGATTGGGGGGGGACGTCTACCGGAACCGGAAGACCTCGTCCGGATTATCGAGAGCCAGTTCGTCCCGAAACATCTGCTCGGGAAGCAAGTATTGATTACGGCAGGGCCGACGGTCGAACGCATCGACCCGGTCCGTTTCTTATCGAACGACTCATCAGGCAAGATGGGCGTCGCGCTCGCCGAGGCGGCCCGCGATATGGGTGCCTTCGTCACGCTCGTCCATGGTCCGCTGCAAGTACCGATTCCGGACGGTGTGACCGCCATCGCCGTCGAATCCGGGAAAGATATGCTCGAGACGGTGCTCGCACGCTTTGATGACCAAGATCTCGTCATTAAATCGGCAGCCGTCGCCGACTATCGTCCGAAGACGGTCCACACCGAGAAACACAAAAAAGTACACGGGGCGTTGACGATCGAGCTTGAAGAGACGACCGATATCTTGAAGACACTCGGCGAGAAGAAGACGCATCAGCTCCTCGTCGGTTTTGCGGCCGAGACGGAGAACCTCGAGCAACATGCACGCGATAAAATCGCCCGCAAGCGGGTCGACTACCTCGTCGCGAATGATGTGTCGAAGCCAGATATCGGCTTCCGCTCTGACGACAACGAGGTCATGTTGTTTCGCGCGGACGGGGCTCATGTCCGCTTGCCTCGTCAAAGCAAACGCGAGCTCGCCGTCGAGCTGCTCACCCACTTTAAGGAAGATTTACGATGATCGCCCACGTCCACGTCGACGCCCCGGTCATCACGATCGACCGTCCGTTCGATTATGAGGTTCCGTCCCAGTTCGAGACATTGATCGAGCCGGGCATGCGCGTCTCGGTCCCGTTCGGCTCACGACGCCTGCTCGGGATCGTGACTGGTGTCTCGGAAGGGACGCGTGAAGGCTTGAAGCCACTTGAAGCCCTGTTAGATGAAGAATCATCTCTGACGGACGAGTTGCTCGACTTATCCACACACGTGAAAGAGACGACGCTCTGCTTCCGGTCGTCGGCGCTTCTCGCGATGCTACCGGCGGCGCTGAAAGTGAGCTATGACAAAGAAATCAAGGGCGAGACGCTCCCGGACGGCGTCCGGGCCGGTACCCATCTTTCCGAGTACCCGAAAGAGACGCAGTCCATCATCTTGGCGCTCGCCAAAAAAGGGGACATCTTGCTCGCGCCGGTGTTAAAAGAGAAACGGACTGTCAAGACGGACCTCGTCATCGAACTGATTGATGCGACTGTCATCCCGGGCCGTGCGAAGAAACAACAAGAAGCGATTGAGTTGCTAAAGGACGTACCGCGCATGTACTGGTCGTCGTTACGTCAAATCGGGCTATCGCGCGCCCAACTGCAAAAAATGGAATCGCTCGGTGCCGTCAAAGTGACCGAGGTCGAACTGAATCGCGACCCGTATGCCACGATCGAACAGGTCGTTGAGACGGTCCAATTGAACGAGAGTCAAGCGACGGCCGTTCATGCCATCCGTGACGCGGAAGCCGGGGAGACGTTGCTCCTGCATGGGGTCACCGGCAGCGGGAAGACAGAAGTCTATCTCGAAGCGATCGGTCAAGTCGTCGATGAAGGCAAACAGGCGATTTTGCTCGTGCCGGAAATTTCGCTCACGCCGATGATGGTGAAACGGTTCAAGCGCCGTTTCGGCGACCGGGTCGCTGTGCTTCATAGCGCTTTGTCGCAAGGGGAAAAATATGATGAATGGCGGAAGATCAAGCGGCGTAAAGTCGATGTCGTCGTCGGGGCACGCTCGGCCATCTTCGCCCCGCTCGAGAACATCGGCCTGCTCATCTTAGATGAAGAGCATGAGACGACGTACAAGCAAGAAGAGAACCCGCGCTATCATGCGCGTGACGTTGCGATTTGGCGGGCCCGATACCATGGTTGCCCGGTTGTCCTTGGTAGTGCGACCCCGTCACTCGAGTCTTACGCCCGCGCCCAAAAAGGCGTCTATCGCTATCTGCAATTGAGTGAGCGGTACGGGGGCGAGATGCCGCCGGTCCATATTATCGATATGCGACGTGAACTCGCCAAAGGCAACACGACGATGTTCTCAGAAGATTTATTTGTCGCCATCAACGACCGCATCGCCAAAAAAGAACAGTGTGTCATCTTGCTCAACCGTCGTGGCTTCACGACGTTCGTCATGTGCCGCGACTGCGGGGAAGGACTCACTTGTCCGCACTGCGCCGTCAACTTGACGTATCACCAACATGGTGACCGGCTCAAATGCCACTACTGTGGCTATGAGATTGGGATGCCATCAAAATGTCCGACATGTGACAGCAAGAAAATCAAACAGTTCGGCACCGGCACGCAAAAGATCGAGACCGAGCTGTTGAACCGCATCCCCGAGGCGCGGATCATCCGGATGGACCAAGACACGACGTCCCGAAAAGGGTCGCACGAGCAACTGTTGAAACGCTTCGAGGATGGAGAGGCCGACATTTTGCTCGGCACCCAAATGATCGCCAAAGGACTCGACTTCCCGAACGTCACGCTCGTCGGGGTGCTCGCGGCGGATGCGACACTCGGCATGCCCGATTTCCGGGCGACCGAGCGCACGTTCCAGCTCGTCACCCAAGTCGCGGGCCGGGCCGGTCGAGGAAGTCTACCAGGTGAGGCATACGTGCAGACGTACAATCCCGACCATTACGTCATCGAGACGGCGAGCGAGCACGACTATGAATCCTTTTTCGCTCGTGAGATGCAGTTGCGCCAAGTCGGCAACCATCCACCGTATTGGTACGTCACGCTCGTCACGTTCGCGGCCGAAAGTCCGCTCGTCGCCCAAGCCGAGGCCGAGCTGTTCGCCTCTGATTTCGTCGAGGCGCATGTGGCCCAGTCACGGCTGAATGGACCGATGCCGGCACCGTTGTCTAAACTAAAGAACTTGTTCCGCTATCAGTTGTTCATCAAAACGAAACATCCTGAGGCGCTATATCCGGTCCTCGCCGCGTTGCAACAGGCACGCGCGAAGGCGATCAGTAAAAAAGAGTATCAATTGAGTATCGACGTAAACCCATACGTATTCATGTGAGGTGGAACCAGATGTATAAAGTAGTAGAGATTCCAAATGAGATTTTACGGATCACGTGTGATCCGGTGACGAAATTTGATAAAAAGTTGCGTCAGACGGTCGATCGACTGTTCGACACGATGTACGAATATGACGGCGTCGGCGTTGCCGCCCCGCAGGTCAACTTGAATCAACGGCTCGCCGTCGTCCATACGGATGATGAGACGGGACCGCTCGTGTTGATCAATCCAGAGATCATCGAGACGTCGGGAAGCGAGGTCGGCCTTGAAGGGTGCTTGAGCATCCCGGGAGAGTTCGGATTCGTCGAACGGCATGAGACGATCGTCGTCAAGACGCAAGATTTGAAGGGCCGCACCCAACAAGTGAAGGCGAGCGGTTTCTTCGCTCGGGCGATTCAACATGAGATCGATCATCTCGACGGGGTGTTGTTCACGGACAAACTCGCCGTGCCGGAAAAAGGGACGGATCAACGCATCGTCTTCATGGGCACTCCGACGTTTGCCGTATCCGTACTTGAGCGCTTGCTCGAAGAAGGATACAATGTCGTAGGTGTCGTCTCGCAACCGGACAAGCCGGTCGGACGAAAACGCGAACTGAAACCGACGCCGGTGAAAGAGTGTGCCCTGCGCCACAACATCCCGGTGTTACAGCCTGAAAAGGTGCGCACCGATTATGCGGACATCTTGGCACTTGAACCGGATTTGATTGTGACGGCGGCGTACGGTCAAATTGTTCCGACCGAACTGTTAGAAGCGCCGAAACATGGAGCCATCAACGTCCATGCCTCGCTCTTGCCGAAACATCGGGGTGGTGCTCCAATCCATCAAGCCATCCTCGACGGGGACAAAGAGACGGGCGTCACGATCATGTACATGGTCGATAAGCTCGATGCCGGCGATATGATTGCCAACACGGTCGTACCAATCGAAGAATTGGACACGGTCGGTACGTTGTTCGACAAGCTGGCGGTCGCAGGGTCTGACTTGTTAATCAAGACGCTTCCTGCTTTCCTTGCTGGTTGGATTGAAGCCGTGCCGCAGGACGAGCGTGACGTCACGTTCGCACCGAACATCAGCCGGGAGCGGGAACAGATTGACTGGACCCGTTCCGGCACAGACATTTATAACCATATCAGAGGGATGAATCCGTTCCCGACGGCGTATACGACAATTGCGGGTGAACGGGTCAAACTGTTCTTCGGGTCGAAGACGTCAGGGACGGGTGAACCGGGAACGATTGTACGGCTTGAAGAGGATGGGTTTGTCGTCGCGACAGGTGACGCGGTCGCTATTAAAGTGATCGATTTGCAACCATCTGGTAAAAAACGAATGGACGGGGCCACATTTATGCGTGGGGCCGGCCAAAAGTTACAAGTCGGCGATCGACTAGGAGGATAATATGAACGTACGAGTTGCAGCGCTTGATACGCTAATCAAAATCGAACAAGGCGGCGCCTATTCGACGATTGCGGTCAACGACCTATTGAAACAAAAAAAATTAGCGACGAAAGACGTCGGCCTCTACACGGAGCTCGTCTACGGGACGCTCGGTCGGAAACGGACGCTCGATTATATTTTAGAGAAGCGGGTCCAAAACCCGAAAAAATTGGACAAATTTGTCTTGCCGCTCTTGCGGATGAGCGTCTATCAACTGTTTTATCTCGACAAGATCCCGGATCGGGCCGTGTTGCATGAAGCGGTTGAAATCGCGAAAAAACGGGGCCATTCGGGAACCGGCAAGTTCGTCAATGGCGTTTTGCGCAACGTCGTCCGGGATGGGTTTCCGGATTTGAGCACGCTGCCAGACGCTGAACGGATTGCCATCGAACATAGCCATCCTGATTGGCTCGTCGCCGAATGGGTGGAGACGTATGGTGTCGAAGCGACCGAGGCGATGTGCAAATTGAATAACGAACCGGCGCCGGTCACAGTCCGGGTCAACCGCCAACGTGTCACCGTTGACAAGATGATTGAACGGCTCGCTGAAGTCGATGTCGTCGCCACACGGTCGGAACTATCCGCGGACGGGCTCGTCATCGAGTCCGGAAACGTTCACGCGACGGCGTTCATCGACATGGGCTTGTTGTCGATTCAAGATGAGAGCTCGATGATTGTCGCCGATGCGCTTCAAGCCGCGAAGACAGAACGCGTGCTCGATGCTTGTGCCGCCCCGGGCGGGAAAGCGATGCATACGGCCGAACGCATGGACGGCGGAACGCTCGTCGCGCTCGACTTGCATCCGCATAAAGCGAAGTTGATTGAACGACAAGCGAAGCGTCTGCATATCGATGGAGTGACCGCACTTGCCCTCGATGCCCGTCAGGCCGGTGACAAGTTTGAACCGGAGAGCTTCGATCGGATTTTGCTCGATGTCCCATGTTCAGGACTCGGCGTCATCCGCCGCAAGCCCGATATCAAATGGACAAAAGACAAATCTGCTCTCGCCGGACTGCCGAAAGTCCAGCGTGAAATCATCGACGCCGTCTTGCCACTCCTCAAACGAGGTGGTACGCTAGTGTACTCGACATGTACGATCGACCCGTCTGAGAATGAGCAACAGGCCGATTACATTTTGTCGAACGGATTGACGTGGGATGAGACACTCCAGGACCGTCTTCCCCAAGTATTGCGCCCGATGGTGTCATCGGACCGCGCTGAACTCAAATTACTCCCGACGACGTTCGGGACGGACGGTTTCTATATCGCCGCATTCAAGAAAGAGGTATAAATATGAATCCAAAAGCAGTTGAAAAAAATCCATTGGTCGGTGCCAAGCCGTCACTCTATTCCCTCACGTATTCAGAACTCGAACAGTGGCTCATCGAAGCAGGAGAAAAATCGTTCCGCGCGAAACAGTTATATGACTGGATGTACGTCAAGCGTGTGACATCGTTCGACGATATGACGAACGTCTCTAAACCGCTCCGCGAGAAATTAGACGCGGCGTTCCAATTGACGACGTTGAAAGAACTCGTCCGTCAAGAATCACAGGACGGCACGATCAAGTTCTTGTTCGAGCTTCAAGACGGTTATTCGATCGAGACGGTGCTCATGCGTCACGAGTACGGCAACTCGGTCTGTGTCACGACACAAGTCGGCTGCCGGATTGGTTGCACATTCTGTGCCTCGACACTCGGCGGTTTGAAACGTAACTTAGAAGCCGGTGAAATCACGGCGCAAGTCCTCGACGTCCAACGCGCGCTCGACGCGAGCGGAGAGCGAGTCGACTCGATCGTCGTCATGGGTATCGGCGAACCGTTCGATAACTACGACGAATTGATGCGCTTCTTGCGCACGGTCAACCACGATGACGGCTTGAACATCGGTTCACGCCATATTACGGTGTCGACGAGTGGGATTGTACCGAAGATTTACAAGTTCGCCGATGAAGGGATGCGCATCAACTTCGCCATTTCGCTTCACGCGCCGACGACAGAGATTCGGACTCGTCTCATGCCGATCAACCGTGCCTACAACTTGGATAAGTTGATGGAAGCCGTCAACTACTATACAGAGAAGAGTGGTCGCCGCATCACGTTCGAATATGGTTTATTCGGTGGTGTCAACGACACGGAAGAACACGCCCATCAGTTGGCGGACTTGTTGAAAGGCGTCAAATGTCACGTCAACTTGATTCCAGTCAACCACGTGCTCGAGCGCGACTACGTCCGCACACCACGTAAACAAATTTTTGCCTTTGAAAAAGTGCTCAAAGACCGAAAAGTGAACGTGACGATTCGTCGCGAACAAGGTTCGGATATCGATGCGGCTTGTGGGCAGCTTCGAGCGAAGGAGCGCGAACAAGAAACGAGGTAATCAGGAAGATGGAATTAGCATACCGAACCGACCGGGGGCAAGTGAGGGCGCAAAACGAGGATGCCGTCTTGATTTTAGGGGACGAGCACGCCGGGATCGCACTCGTGGCCGACGGTATGGGAGGGCATGAAGCCGGGGAGGTCGCGAGTCAGCTCGTCATCGAGCAGTTTCGTCGTGCCTTCCCGACGCTTCCGGCCTCACCGATGGAGATGGAGAATTGGTTTCGCCACAACGTGGAACTGGCCAATGAGCAAGTGCTCGATTTCTCGAAACAAGCGAACCTGCTCATGATGGGGACGACGATCGCCGGTGTCTGCTGGCACGACGAGACGATCGTCATCGTCCACGTTGGGGATAGTCGTGTGTATGCCTTGCGTGACGATAAACTTCAGCAGTTGACAGAAGACCATTCCTACGTGAACGTGTTGAAGCAGCTCGGGGAGTTGACCGAGGAAGAGATACGCGTCCACCCGAAACGTAATATCATCACCCGTGCGATCGGCTCGAAAGAGCATGTCGAACCTGATCTGCAAGTGTTTGCCGAACCCGAGTTTGACACGATTTTAATCTGTACGGATGGCTTGACGACGCATTTGACCGATGACGAGATCAAGCAAGTCTTGGAACGCCCCGTCTCGGCGGACGTCAAGGCGGATCAATTGATCGATCGAGCCAACCGTTTGGGTGGGAGTGACAACATCACTGTTGCCCTCGTCCAGTTCACAGATAGAAAGAGAGGATGAATCCGATGCGAAGTGGAGAACGAATCAACGATCGTTATCGGATCGAACAGCAAATCGGCAGCGGCGGCATGGCAAATGTCTACCGGGCTCACGATGAGATTTTAAACCGAACCGTCGCCATCAAGGTGTTGCGATCTGAATTCTCGCATAATGAACAATTTATACGCCGGTTTGAACGAGAAGCCCATGCGGCGACGAGTCTGAACCATCCGAATATCGTCGCCATTTACGACGTCGGAGACGAACGCGACATCTATTACATCGTCATGGAACATGTCGACGGGATGACGCTGAAACAATATTTGCAAGAAGAGTACATATCTGTCGACGAGGCGCTTCGCATCATGGGACAGATTTGTGATGCGATCGACCATGCCCATGCGAATCGAATCATTCATCGGGACATCAAACCGCAAAACATGATGATCGATCAGAGCGGCAACGTCAAAGTGACGGACTTTGGGATTGCGGTGGCCATGTCGAACGCGACGCTGACCCATACGATGTCGGTCCTCGGGTCGGTCCACTACTTTTCCCCGGAGCAAGCGCGCGGAAAGTTCGCCGATGAGAAGTCAGATATTTATTCGCTCGGCGCCGTGCTCTATGAACTCGTGACCGGCCGGGTGCCGTTCATCGGCGAGACGCCGGTCGCCGTCGCGCTGCAGCATCTGCAAGACGACCCAATTCGACCGATGGATTTGAACCCGAACATCCCGCAAGCGCTCGAGAACTGTATTATGCAGGCGCTCGCGAAGTCACCGGGCGCACGTCATGCCTCGGTCGCCGCGTTCAAAAAAGATTGCATGACGTCACTTGATTCAGAACGTGCGAATGAACCGAAGCGGTCGAACGCTGAGCAAGATGCGTTTGATCAGACGCTCGTCATGGCGCCAGTCGTACCGGATGAGCCAAACGTCAAAGAGGCGCCCGAGCAACCGGTCGCAGTAAGTGAACCTGTGAAAGACAAACCGAAACGGAAGAAGAAGTGGTGGCTTTGGCTCTTGCTTGCGCTCCTGTTGATTGGTGGCGGGATCGGGGCTTACGTCATTGCTGACGAGATGTCCCGTGCCGTCGTCCCGGACGTCGTCGGCATGACGAGCGACGAGGCGACGACCGAGCTCGAAACGGCCGGTTTTGTCGTCGAGGCAACTGAACGGGCAAGTGACAACATTGCCGCTGGCGACGTCATCTCGCAGACACCGCAAGCCGGACGGAAGCCGAAACGTGGGACGACCGTGACAATCGTCGTCTCGGCCGGAAAAGAGACGGTCGAGATGCCGGATGTTGAAGGACTGTCCCAGTCGTCGGCCGAACGGACGCTCAAAGATCTTGAGTTCACGGATATCGAGATTCAGTCGGAGGCATCCGAGACGGTCGATAGCGGGGATGTCATCTCCCAATCGATCGCCCCAGGCAACGAGGTCGTCCCATCTGAAGAGACGGTGACGCTTGTCGTCTCGACCGGCAGTAATAAAATCGAACTCGCCAACTTGGCGGGCTATACGTTCGAGGAAGCGACGACGTATGCCGAACAGAATAGCTTGAAAATCGTCAAACGTGATGAGTATTCAACGAGTGTTCCTGCAAATCAAATCATCCGCCAACTCCCGACGGCAGGAACGGCAGTCGACCCGGGGACGGAACTGACCGTCATCGTGTCACAAGGGGTCGAACCGACCGACGTCTCAATCGAACGGGAAGTCAACGTCGAAATCGAGCCGCCGCCCGAAGGGGAAGAGGCTGAAGCGCTCGAAGTCGTCATTCGGACGGTCGATGCCCGTGGCGAAGTCGAGGTGTTGCGTGATAAGATAACGGAGACGACGACTTACTCGTATACGCTCGTCATCGCACCGGACGAAGTCGGAACCGCGACGATTGAAGTCGATGGCGAAGTTGTTCGCACGGATACGGTGACTTACGCACAAGCAAAAGAATCACAATGAAGAGGTGGCGTGCGCGTCGCCTCTTTTTCTAAGGAGGTAATGGAATGAAAGGTACGATTATTCGATTACAAGGCGGGTTTTATGACGTCATGACGGAAGAGAAACAAGAGATCCGTTGTCGCGCCCGCGGCAATTTCCGAAACCGGAACATCTCACCTGTCGTCGGCGACGATGTCGACATCCAAGACCAAGGGGATGGTACCGGTTATATATTGGCTGTTGACGAGCGGTCGAACCATCTCGTCCGTCCGCCAATCGCCAATATCGATCAAGCGTTCTTGTTATTCTCGGTAAAAGAGCCGGCGTTCTCGTTCCATCTGCTCGACCGTTTCCTCGTCTTGATTGAATCGAAGCAAGTCCATCCGATTATCGTTTTGACGAAAATGGACTTGTTGACGGAGTCGGAACGGGAGAAGATTCATGAAGCAGCGGCCTTATACCGTTCGATCGGCTATGAGGTCATCGAGACGTCGACCGAGGACGGATCGGGAATCGAACAAATTCGTGGGTCGTTTAAGGAGAAGACGAGCGTATTCGCCGGACAGACCGGGGTCGGCAAGAGCTCGCTCTTGAACGCGGTCGCACCTGAGCTTGAACTTGCGACCGGGAAAATCTCGAAATCACTCGGGCGCGGTAAGCATACGACGCGTCACGTCACGCTGATCACGCTTGCCGACGGGCTCGTGGCCGATACGCCTGGTTTCTCGAGCCTCGAGTTCCCAGAAGAACTCGAAGTCGAAGAGATGCGCTGGTGTTTCCCTGAGTTCGTCGAGCGGCACGATGACTGTAAATTCCGCGGTTGTGCCCATTTGAACGAACCAGGTTGTGCCGTCAAAGCGGCCGTCGAAGCTGGAGAAATCGCTTCCACCCGCTATGAGAATTATGTTACGTTTATGGCAGAGTTAAACGATAGACAACGGAGGTACTGACATGATTAAAATTGCACCATCGATTTTAGCGGCGGACTTCGCCAATTTAGAGGCAGAAGTGAGGGCGGTCCAAGAGGCTGGAGCGGATTACATCCATTTTGACGTCATGGACGGTCAATTCGTCCCGAACATCTCAATCGGCCTACCGGTGTTAGCGAGCTTACGGAAGAAGTCGGACATGGTGTTAGACGTCCATTTGATGATCGACCAGCCCGAACGGTTCGTCGAAGATTTTATCAAGGCCGGGGCAGACATCGTCACCGTCCACGTTGAAGCGACGAATCATTTGCATCGCGTGTTGCAACAAATCAAAGCGGCTGGCGCCAAGTGTGGTGTCGTCTTGAATCCTCATACGCCGCTGTCGTCGATTGAACATGTGCTCGGTGACGTCGACATGGTGCTCCTTATGACGGTGAACCCTGGCTTTGGGGGCCAGGCATTCATCGAATCGGTCGTCCCGAAAATTGCAGCGCTGAGCGAGATGCGCCAAGCGCGTCGTCTCGACTTTGAAATCGAGATCGACGGCGGTGTCAACGCAGAGACGGCGAAATTATGCATCGACGCTGGAGCTGATGTGCTCGTGGCTGGCTCAGCCATCTATAACGAGCCGAGCTATAAAGACGCAATCGATAGCATTCGTCACGCATCTCGTGTATAATCGTCAATAGAACAACAAATATTGTCGCAAGGGGTGTCACATTCTGTGGCTGAGAGGCATTTGCTAACCCTTTGAACCTGTTCCGTTCACACGGACGTAGGGATGTGGCGAAAATGCACGTTGCTACTCGATAGCAGCATGGCGTTTACGTCATGCTGCTTTTTGTCGTTCGCTCATATAATTAGGAGGGAATAAGATGAAACAACGTTTAAAACTACAGGCGCTCATTGAAATCTCATTGTTCGCCGCACTCGGCTTGATCTTTGATTTGCTCATCCCGTTCCGGATGCCGCAGGGTGGATCGATCAGCCTGGCGATGTTGCCAATCTTCGTGATGGCGTACCGCCATGGATTAAAAGGAGGACTGGCGACAGGAGCGCTCGTCGGAACGTTGCAACTGCTGTTCGGGGCTTACATCTTCACGCCGGTCCAGTTCCTGCTCGACTACACATTCGCTTATGGTGTCGTCGGTATGGCCGGACTGTTCGCCGGACAAGTGAAACGAGCCGCCAAGGACGAGGCGAAAAAGACGCTCGTCGTCTACTTGGTGCTCGGGGCGCTCCTCGGTTCTTTGCTTCGCTACGGCGCCCACGTTTTATCAGGGATCGTTTTCTTCGCCGAGTATGCGGAAGGGCCGGTCGTCGCCTATTCGTTTGCTTATAACATGACGTATATGTTGCCGTCCTTCCTCGTGTCGGCCGTCGTCCTCGTTCTCTTGTTCGTCTCGGCACCACGTTTCGCCACGCTCGCGACCCGGGACGTCCGCTAATGCGGGTGCTGATCGTGGCGGCCAGCCCGGAACCAATCTCGGGACTCCCTCGTGACGTCGATTACATCATCGGCGTCGACGGGGGGTACGAGACACTGTTGAACCACGGGCTGAACCCGGATCTCGTCGTCGGCGATTTCGACTCTTTCACGGGCGAAGTGCCGATCGACGCCGTCCGTTACCCATCTGAAAAAGATGTGACCGACCTTGAGATCGCGCTCGAGGCGGCCCGTGGACACGGGGCGACGGAGATGCTCGTGTACGGCGCTCTCGGTGGACGCCTCGACATGACGCTCGGTAATATTGGGCTGCTCGAGGCGTATCCAGAGATGTGTTTGTTCACGGCCGGGCAAACCGTTCGTCTTGTCGGAACCGGGCGTCACGAGCTCCCGCGTCAAGACGATCACTATTTGTCGCTCGTCCCGTGGAAACGGGCGAACGTGTCAATCCGTGGCGTCAAATATCCGCTCGACCACCACGATGTCGTCAGCCATGAGGCGCTCACAATCTCGAACGAGTGGGCCGGCGAATCAGCGGATTTGATTGTGCATGAAGGCACGGTGCTCGTGCTGTATATCAAAAAATGAACACAAAAAAATCCCATCGGCGAATGCCGCTGGGATTTATTTCGTTCGTGTATAAAAATTATACGCGTTCAACGAGACCTGATTTAAGAGCGCGAGCTGAAACCCAAACTCGTTTAGGTTTACCGTCAACGAGAATACGAACTTTTTGTACGTTTACACCCCAAGTGCGTTTTGTCTTGTTGAGTGCGTGCGAACGGTTGTTACCTGATTTAGGTGATTTACCTGTTACGTAGCATTTACGTGCCATGCGTTTCCCCTCCTTTTTTATGTGGGTTCGTCCTAATAGACACTCGTTTATATTAGCACGGGTTTTTTCACGATGCAACTAGAAAATCATAGGATGACAAGAAAAAAACTTGACATTACTGGAAAGGATTTTAATAATGAATGAGGGTTACGGCTACAATTGACCGAGTTTATGGAGCAGGTTCTTTTAATAACTAGGTACTTATTGTAGAATGTAGTGAAGGTATCATTCCGAATGAAGGAGGCTACTCCATATGGCAATTGAAATGAAGACAACATATGGCAATATTGACATCACGAACGACGTGGTCGCAACACTCGCAGGCGGTGCGGCGATGGAATGTTTCGGCGTTGTGGGAATGGCGTCTCAAGCTCAATTGAAAGACGGGATTGCAGAACTATTGAAGCGTGAAAACTACGCCCGAGGCGTGGTCGTACGTCAAGATAGAGAAGACGTACATATCGACATGCACATCATTGTGAGTTACGGGACGAAAGTGTCGGAAGTCGCATATAACGTGCAAAGCCGTGTAAAATACACGCTCGGTGAAACTTTAGGATTAAACGTTTCGTCGGTAAACATATTCGTACAAGGCGTTCGTCTGACGAATGACTGACGAGAACGAAGGAGGATTTGGTGTGGGTTTAAAACGTTTAGATGGATTGGTGTTCGCGAACATGGTCGCGAACGGTGCAGCCAACTTGAGCCAGAATGCGGATTATGTAGATTCGCTTAACGTCTTCCCGGTGCCGGACGGCGACACGGGAACGAACATGAATTTGACGATGACATCGGGTGCGAAGGAAGTGGCCGCACTCAACACGACAAATATCGCTGACGTCTCATCGAAGTTTGCACGTGGTCTCTTGATGGGGGCACGCGGGAACTCCGGTGTTATTTTAAGCCAATTGTTCCGTGGCTTCGGTAAAGCGATCGAAGGAAAGACCGAAGTGTCGACAGTCGATTTCGCTGAGGCATTGAAACGTGGTGTCGACACGGCATACAAGGCGGTTATGAAACCGGTTGAAGGAACGATTTTGACGGTTGCTCGTGAAGCGGCCGACGAAGCGCTCCGTGCTTCAGAGTCGACGAGCGACTTCAACGAGTTCATGGAACGTGTGATCGTGGAAGCGAAAGCTTCACTCGAGCGGACGCCGGACTTATTGCCGGTCTTGAAAGAAGTCGGCGTCGTCGATTCGGGCGGCCAAGGCTTGCTCGTTATTTATGAAGGGTTCCTTGCGAGCCTCGAAGGAAAAGAGCTCGAGAAGCCACATGCACCGGTCATGGATGCGCTCATCGAAGCCGAACATCATGCCCACGCCGCGCAAGGATTCATGTCGACCGAAGACATCGAGTTCGGTTATTGCACGGAAATCATGGTTCGTTTCCAAGATGAGAAGTTGAAGGATGCCCCGTTCAACGAGGACGCGTTCCGCAACGAACTGTCTGAACTCGGGGACTCACTCCTCGTCGTCGCAGATGAAGAGTTGCTTAAAGTTCACGTTCACGTCGAGACGCCAGGCGACGTCATCACGAAAGGACAGCGTTACGGTGAACTCGTCGCTGTCAAAATCGAGAATATGCGTCAACAGCACTCGACCATTCTAGAAGAAGAGCACGGCGCGAACCAACATGGCGTCCAACCGACGGCTCCGAAGACGAAAGCACCGTATGCGATCGTCACGGTCGCCATGGGTGAAGGCGTCAGCGAATTGTTCCGTTCACTCGGGGCGGCCCACGTCATCGAGGGCGGTCAGACGATGAACCCATCGACGGAAGATATCGTCAAGGCGATCGAAGCGGCCAACGCGGACCATGTCTTCATCTTCCCGAACAACTCGAACATCATCATGGCTGCCGAACAAGCGGCCTCGGTCGCACCTTGCGGCGTCTCGGTCATTCCGACGAAGACGGTGCCACAAGGACTTGCGGCAGCGATCGCGTTCAACCCGGAAGCCAATGTGGAGACGAACGAAAGCGTCATGAAGACGGCGGCTAGTACGGTCAAGTCTGGTCAAGTGACGTATGCTGTTCGTGATACGAGCATCGACGGTGTCGAGATTCGTAAAGACGACCACATGGCGATCGCCGAGAAGAAAATCGTCGCCTCATCGGCCTCGAGCCTCGAAGCGGCGAAGAAATTAGTCGACGTCCTCGTCGATGCCGACGACGAGATCATCACGATCTTGACGGGCGAAGGTTCCTCAGCAGAAGACGTGGAGGCACTCTCGGCGTACATCGAGTCGAAGAACGACGAGATCGAAATCGAGGTTCATGACGGGAAACAACCGCTCTACTCCTACATTTTTAGTGTGGAATAAGCTGTAACTCAGCCCTACCTTCTGTATAATGAAGGTAGGGTTTTTTTGAAAGGGGGAAATGCGATGAAATATCGCAGTGTGTTTGATATCATCGGACCGGTCATGGTCGGTCCATCGAGTTCGCATACGGCGGGCGCCGCCCGCATCGGTCTCATGGCGGGAAAACTGTTCGGGCGGACGCCACGGCTCGCGCACATCACGTTTTATGGGTCGTTCGCCGATACGTATCGGGGACACGGGACCGATGTGGCCATCGTCGGTGGCATCATGGGCTTCGATACGTTTGATTTGCGCATCCCGCAAGCGCTCGATCTCGCGAAAGAACGCGGCATCGAGGTCGTCTTTGAGACGAGCGATGCGCTGACGGATCATCCGAACACGGGCCGCGTCCGCCTAGAAGACGAGGACGGCACGTTTGAGATCGTCGGAATTTCAATCGGCGGCGGGACGATCGAGATCACCGAGTTGAACGGATTCCCGCTCAAATTGTCGGGCGGCGGGCCGGCACTCGTCGTCTTGCACCACGATCGCTTCGGGGCAATCGCGGCCGTGACGGGGATTTTGGCCAGACATGAGTTGAACATCGGCCATATGGAAGTGAGCCGTCATGAGAAAGGCAAGCAAGCGCTCATGGCGATCGAGATTGATGATCATTTGTCAAAAGACGTGTTAGCGGAAATCGAGCGGTTACCTCAAATCGAGCGGGTAGCCATCTTTGGGGAATAAGGAGACACCAATATGTTTAAATCAGTAGAAGAATTAGTCAGAACGGCAACGGAACGAGGGATTCCGATCTCAGAAGTGATGATCGAGCAAGAAGTGCACGTCAGACGCTCGACGCGTGAAGACGTCGTCGGCATGATGGAACGCAACCTCGAGGTGATGGAAGAAGCGGTTGCACGGGCACTCGAAGGCGTGACGTCCGTGACGGGGTTGACGGGGAATGACGCCGTGCTCATGACCGACTATATCCGCTCGGGCAAGTCGCTCGCTGGGGATTTGATTTTAGACGCGGTCGCCAAAGCGATCGGGACGAATGAAGTCAACGCGGCGATGGGACGCATCTGTGCGACCCCGACGGCCGGCAGCGCCGGTGTCGTACCGGGTACGTTGTTTGCGGTCAAAGAACGTCTGGAAATGGACCGCGAGGCAATGGTCCGGTACTTGTTCACGTCTGGTGCGTTCGGGTTCGTCGTCGCCAACAACGCCTCGATTTCAGGGGCGGCCGGTGGTTGTCAGGCGGAAGTCGGTTCGGCGACCGGAATGGCCGCGGCGGCCATCGTCGAAGCAGCCGGTGGGACGCCGGAACAATCGGCGACGGCGTTTGCGATCGCCTTGAAAAACATGCTCGGTCTCGTCTGTGACCCGGTGGCGGGTCTCGTCGAAGTGCCGTGTGTCAAACGGAACGCCATGGGTGGAGCGAACGCGATTGTCGCGGCCGATATGGCCCTCGCTGGTATCACGTCTCGCATCCCTTGTGACGAGGTCATCTCGGCGATGCATGAGATCGGCCAGATGATGCCGACCGCTTTGAAAGAGACAGCCCGCGGCGGACTTGCCAATACGCCGACGGCCCGCCGTCTCGAACGAAACATCTTTGGAGAGAAAGAAAATGTCGAGAAGTGAGGCGCTGACGACGCTCAAAGGGGTCGGGCCAGAGATGGCCAAAAAATTAGAGACGATGGGTCTCGAACGAATCGAGGATGTGCTGGAGCACGTCCCGTTTCGTTATGAAAATTATAATAGCGGCACGGTGACGACGGCCATCCACGGCGATCTCGTCAAATGGAGCGGTACCGTCCAAGCGGAACCGCTCGTCCGTTATTACAGTAAAGGCAAGAACCGGCTCCAATTTCGGCTATTGCTCGAGGAACGCTACGTCGTCCACGTGACGATGTTCAACCGGGCGTTCTATAAAGACAAGCTCACGCTCGGCGCCACCGTGACGGTCAAAGGGAAATGGGACATGAACCGGATGACAATCAGCGCGACCGACCTCGAGTTCGGTGAACTGTCGGACGGGCTGCAACCGATTTATTCGCTTCGGGCCGGGTTGACCCAGAAGAACTTCAGCCGGATCGTCAAGCTTGCGTTTGAACAGACGACCTCGTTCGAGGACCGCCTGCCGGAATTGATTCGGCAACGCTATCGTCTCGAGGACCGGGAGGCGATGTTAAAAGGGATGCATTTCCCTGATTCGGTCGAGACGTACAAACAGGCACGCCGCAGTTACGTCTATGAAGAATGTCTGCTCTATCAATTGAAGCTTCAGGCGTTCCGGAAGATGGAACGGTCGGGGAAAGGCCGTGCCCTCACGCTCGATAAGCCTCAATTGAACGAATTCGTCAAACAACTTGCGTTTCCGTTGACCGGGGCGCAGACGCGTGTCATCCGGGAAATCGTCGGGGATTTAGAAGTGCCAGAACGAATGAATCGGTTGCTACAAGGGGATGTCGGGAGCGGAAAGACAGTCGTTGCCGCGATCGCCTTGTATGCGACGGTGAGCGCCGGCTATCAAGGGGCGCTCATGGTCCCGACCGAGATTTTGGCTGAACAGCATCTCGCCTCGCTTCAAGCGCTGTTTGAGCCGTACGGGATTCGAGTCGGTTTATTGACGAGTTCGGTCAAAGGCAAGGCCCGTACTGAGTTGCTTCAGGCCATCAAAGCGGGGGACGTCGATATCATCGTCGGGACGCACGCCTTGATCCAAGGGCCGGTCGAGTTCTCGCGCCTACATTTAGCCATCACCGACGAGCAACACCGGTTCGGAGTCGAACAGCGCAAGATGCTCCGTGACAAGGCGGAGCTCGCCGACGTGCTCTATATGACGGCGACACCGATCCCGCGGACACTTGCCATCAGCGCTTTCGGCGAGATGGACGTGTCGACGATCGATGAGATGCCGGCCGGCCGGAAGCCGATCGAGACGTATTGGGCCAAGACCGATCAAATCGACCGGGTCCACGCGATGGTCGACCGTGAACTGACGCTTGGACGCCAAGCTTACGTGATTGCCCCGCTCATCGAGGAATCGGACACGCTCGAGGTCGAGAGTGCGACTGCGCTCTACGAAGTGTTGCGGGAACGTTTCCCAAACTATGCGGTCGGTCTCATGCATGGAAAACTGTCGAGCACCGAGAAAGATGACGTGATGAAGGCGTTCGCCAGCAATGCCCTCCAAATCCTCGTCTCGACGACGGTTGTCGAGGTCGGCGTGAACGTCCCGAACGCCTCGCTGATCATCATCCATGATGCGGAGCGGTTCGGCTTGGCGCAACTACACCAGTTGCGCGGACGCGTCGGTCGAGGCGCCGACCAATCTTATTGTATATTGGTAGGGGACCCGAAGTCCGATGTCGGCAAACTTCGTTTGAAGACGATGACGGAGACGAACGATGGATTCGTCTTGGCCGAGAAAGACTTGGAATTGCGCGGGGCCGGTGATTTCTTTGGGACGGCCCAAAGCGGTCTTCCGAGCTTCCGCGTCGCCGATCCCGTACTTGATTTAAAAGTGATGGAGGTAGCGATGCAAGACGCGGTTCGTCTGCTCGGCAGCGAGGCGTTTTGGAATGAAGCGACGTATGCGCCGCTCCGTCAATACTTGAAGCGACTCGACTTACTCGTCGGGAGCCGCTTGGAATGAGAAACAACACTTGAAAATACAATCTAAAGAATATATACTGCTATTAGTACCAGGTATTAAGTTCTTTAGCATAGAGTTTAGGAGGGAACTGAATGCGGGTACCTAAGAAAGAGCGGCAACGCTTATTGCAAGAAACGATTGATCGTAACCCGTTCATCAAAGACGAAGAGCTGTCGAAGCAGTTCGCCGTCAGTATTCAAACGATTCGTCTCGATCGGATGGAGTTGAAAATTCCGGAAGTGAGAGAACGGATTAAGCATGTAGCCTCAGAACACCTCGATGAAGTGAAGTCGCTCGCCATGAGCGAGGTCATCGGTGATATGATTGACTTGAAGCTCGATGAATCGGCCATCTCGGTTCTCGACATTGAGAGAGAACACGTCTTTAGCCGCAACGAGATCGCCCGGGGACACGTATTGTTCGCCCAGGCCAACTCGTTAGCGGTGGCGCTCATCAATGATGAATTGGCGTTGACCACTAAAGCGGACATCCGGTTTAGTCGCCAGGTCCATCATGGAGAGCGAGTCGTTGCCAAGGCTCGTGTAATCAAACTACGTCGGGACGGAAGAACGGACGTCACAGTGGATAGTTATGTCGGCGAAGAGTGTGTCTTTAGCGGAGACTTCACGATTTATCGTCGCGGTGAGGAGGAACAGGCATGAAATTAGCAATTGATGCAATGGGCGGGGATCACGCCCCGAAAGCGATCGTGGAAGGCGTCAAGCAGTTTGCCGACGCATTCCCGAACGAATCGATGGAACTGTTTTTAGTCGGAGATGAGGTCAAACTCGCTTCGTACGGGTTGACCGACCCGCGAATCAAAATCGTTCCAGCGAGCGAAGTCATCACCGGGGACGACGAACCGGTCCGAGCCGTCCGTCGCAAAAAGGACAGCTCACTCGTCGTGGCGGCCAAACTCGTCAAAGACGGAGAGGCCGACGCACTCGTCTCGGCTGGGAATACCGGTGCTCTCATGGCGGCGTCACTATTCGTCATCGGACGGATCCCAGGAATCGAGCGCCCCGCGTTGTCACCTACGTTCCCTACATATACGGGTAGCGGTGTCGTCATTTTAGACGTCGGGGCCAACCCGGACGCGAAGGCCGAGCACTTGGTCGACTATGCGATCATGGGCTCGCTCTATGCCGAGCACGTTCGCGGCGTCAAACGTCCGCGGGTCGCGCTACTGAACATCGGGACCGAGGCTGGGAAAGGAAACGCCCTCACGAAAGAGGCGTACCCCCTCCTTGAACAAGCCCCGGTCCACTTTGTCGGCAACGTGGAAGCGCGCGAGGCGATGTCCGGTGATGTCGATGTCATCGTCACGGAAGGGTTCGCCGGAAACATCTTGCTCAAAGGTGTCGAAGGTTCGTCGTCGATGCTCATGAAGATGATGAAAGAGCAGTTCACGAGCGATCTCGTCTCGAAGCTCGCCGCTCTCGTCTTAAAACCGAAGTTGAAGCGATTGAAACAAACATTAGATTATCGGGAACACGGTGGGGCCGGCTTGTTCGGAATCAACGCCCCGGTCATTAAAGCACACGGTTCGAGCGACGCGCTCGCCATCATGAGCGCGCTCAAACAGGCGAAAATCATGGTCGATCACGACGTCGTCGCGAAAATCAAACAAGCAAAAGCCACAAACTAATTCAAAGAAGGTGAGTACATGGGGAAAACAGCATGGGTATTTCCGGGACAAGGGTCACAAGCCGTCGGCATGGGCCAAACGTTCCTCGACAATCCTGAACAACTGCAAGCGATCAACCGTCGCCTCGGATTTGATTTAATCGACGCCATGGCGGCAGGATCAAAAGAAGAGCTTCAACGGACAGAAGTGGCCCAACCGGCCATCGTGGCGCATGCGGCATCACTCGCACAAGCTCACGCCAAAACGGGGGCCACTCCAGACTTGGTGATCGGTCACAGCGTTGGAGAATATGCGGCACTCGTCGTCGCCGGCGTCATCGACTTGGAAGAAGCGAGCGTGCTCGTCCACGAACGCGGCAAGCTCATGTCAGAAGTGAAGGATGGGACGATGGCAGCCGTCATCGGTATGACCGATGTCGACGAAGCGTTCCATGTGACGGAGAAAATCAGTGCTAGCGGGAACCTTGTACAAATCGCCAACTACAACTGTCCGGGTCAGTTCGTCATCTCGGGGCATGTCGATGCGGTCAAACAGGCCGAAACAGACTTGAAAGAAGCGGGTGCGAAACGCGTCTTGCCGCTGAACGTCTCAGGGGCGTTCCACAGCTCCTACATGATGCCGGCCGCGACGCGGTTCAAAGATGTGCTCGCTTCTTCGCCGTTCAAACCGGCGGCGATTGGGATCATTTCCAACGTCGATGCGGATGTCCATACCGACCCGGAAAAATTGAAAGCACTTCTCACTGAGCAATTGTACGCCTCGGTCCGATTCGAAGCGTGTGTTCGCAAAGCGATCGACGCTGGTGTCGACACGTTCATCGAGTTCGGTCCGACGTCACCGCTGTCAGGTCTTATCAAACGGATCGATTCGAAAGTGACGATCAAACAGGCGACGACGCTCGAAGAGGTGGCCGCGTTAGGAGGAGAAGTACGTGCATGACCAAGTAGCAATCGTGACAGGCGCATCTCGAGGAATCGGGGCCGCCATCGCGAAGCGTTTAGGGGAGGACGGCTTTCGGGTCGTCGTGAATTACTCGGGTAGTGTTGAGAAAGCGAACGCTGTCGTCAGCGAAATCGAAGCGAACGGTGGCGAGGCCATCGCCGTCAAAGCCGACGTCTCGAGCAGTGATGATGTGAAAACACTCATCAAGACGGCGGTCGACACGTACGGCCGCATCGATTGTCTCGTCAACAATGCAGGCATCACGCGGGACGGTATGCTTATGCGCATGAAGGAAGCTGACTTTGACGATGTCCTGTCGACAAACTTGAAAGGTGCGTTCTTGACGTCGCAAGCCGCGACGCGGACGCTCTTGAAATCGAAGGCGGGCCGCATCATCAATATCGCTTCGGTCGTCGGGATCACGGGGAATGCCGGTCAGGCGAACTACGCGGCGGCGAAAGCGGGGCTCATCGGGCTGACGAAGTCGGTCGCGCGTGAACTCGCCGGACGTCACGTGACGGTGAACGCCGTCTGTCCTGGTTTCATCCAGACGGACATGACTGACGCGTTGACAGATGCGCAACGCGAGGCGACGCTCGGTCAAATCCCGTTCAATTGCTTCGGTCAGGTCGAAGATGTGGCGAACCTCGTCTCATTCCTCGCCTCTCACCAAGCGGCTTACGTGACGGGTCAGACGATCGCCGTTGACGGCGGCATGACGATGGCTTAAAATCAGAACTTTACCAATCGAAACACATTTTATATACTTTAATTTGGAGGGATTTTATCATGACAACAGAACAAATCTTAGTAGACGTACAAGCAGCAGTGGCAGAGAAACTCGGGAAAGATGTATCTGAGATCACAGCCGACAAATCATTCAAGGATGACCTCGGTGCGGATTCGCTCGAAGTAATGGAAATGGTCATGGACCTTGAAGACAAGTTCGATATCACAATCGAAGACGAAGATGCTGAAAAGCTCGCGACTGTTGGCGACGTCGTCGCTTACATCGAAACTAAATTGTAATCAAGCCTCCCACCGCTCGTCATGAGCGGTGGGCTTGTGCTTATACACGGAGGGAATTATGACAAAGGACAAGCGACGGTTTGACCGTCAAGGGTCGGCGCAACGGCGTCGGCGAAATGAGCTCGAGCGGTCACGGATTCTCGAGCAGTTTAAAGTACTTGAAGAACGGTTGTCGGTTCGATTCACGAACCAAGACCTATTGATGCAAGCGTTCACCCACTCCTCATACGTCAACGAACAACGCGGTCTGAAAAAAGACAATGAGCGCTTAGAGTTTTTAGGCGACGCGGTGCTCGAGTTGACGGTGTCTCGGTTTTTGTATGAGACGTATCCGGAGCGCTCCGAGGGGGAATTAACGAAGTTGCGGGCGGCCATCGTCTGTGAGCCATCACTCGTCAACTTTGCGGAAGCCTATGCTTTCTCTGATTTTATCTTGCTTGGGAAAGGCGAAGAGTTGACCGGCGGACGCAAGCGCCCGGCGCTACTCGCGGATGTGTTCGAGTCATACATCGGCGCGCTCTATCTGGACCAAGGGATTGAACCAGTCGAACAGTTCCTCGCCGAAGCGGTTTTTCCGAAAGTCTTGGCCGGTGTGTTTGAAGAACAGACCGATTATAAGAGTCAGCTCCAAGAAAGCGTCCAGCGAGAAGGTCTCGGGCCTGTCTCGTACACGATTATCGAAGAGCGTGGTCCGGCCCATAGCCGGGAGTTCGTCGCCCATGCCCGTCTGTCAGACGATATCGTCGGCGAAGGCATCGGCCGATCGAAGAAAGAAGCCGAGCAACTCGCGGCGAAAGAAGCGTTGATTGAATTCAACCGGCAGTACGCCGGCCTATAAGAAAAGGAGTGGACCTCAATGGGTCCACTCCTTTTCTGTCATCTCATCACGTCAATTGTCCGAGTTCTTCGACAATCCCATCCACTTCAGAGATCGACAGCGATGAGCGGTTCATCACGTAGTCGTAAATCTCTTTGACGGCCGAGGCGTCGGCACGGTTATATTCTTCCGCTTTGATGGCGCCGCGGTTGATGATGTTCATTTTGTCGAGAATTTCCTCAATCATTTGTTCGTTAGTCATCGGTCGTACCCCTTTCTACAGTTCTTTTTAGAATAGCATGATTCTAGCATTTTGACGAACTGGCAACTGTGGTAAAATAAACAAATGAATGCTTACTGAGGATAGGATGGTCACGATGCACTTAAAACGAATCGAACTCGCTGGCTTTAAATCGTTTGCCAAGCGGATTGAACTGGATTTTCGTCCCGGCGTCACAGCCGTGGTTGGGCCGAACGGGAGCGGGAAATCAAATATATCGGACGCTGTTCGCTGGGTACTCGGTGAGCAGTCGGCCAAATCGCTCCGCGGAGCGAAAATGGAAGACGTCATCTTTGCCGGCAGTGAAGGTGAGAACCATCGCAACGTCGCCGAAGTGACGCTCGTCCTAGACAACACGGACGCCCATTTGCGGTTGCCGTATGAAGAAGTCAGTGTGACGCGCCGTGTCACGCGGAGCGGCGACAGCGACTACTTCATGAACAAGAAGCCGTGCCGGCTTAAAGATGTGATCGACCTGTTCATGGATACGGGCCTATCACGCGATGCGTTCGCCATCATCGGGCAAGGACGGGTCGAGCAAGTCATCTCCGGGAAACCGGAAGATCGTCGGGCTGTCATCGAAGAAGCGGCCGGGGTGTTGAAGTACCGGCAGCGTAAAAAACAAGCCGAACGGAAGCTCCAAGACACCGAGTTGAACTTGTCTCGGGCCGATGACATTTTGTATGAACTCGCCGATCGGGTCGAGCCGCTCCGAGAGCAGGCCGCGCTCGCACGCGAGTATCAAGTCGCCAAAGCGCGCCACGATGAGCTCGAGACGGGTATTCTCGGCGCCGAGATCACAGAACTTGGTACGGGCATCGCTCGTGTGTCTGAGCAACTGCGGACGGCCGAGACGAATCTCGCCGAGCAAGATGACGCGTTGACCGCGATTTCAGAAGAGCGGACGACGCTTGAGGCGACGCTCGCCAAAGATCGAGAAACGCTCGACACGCTCCATCAAGAAGAACGGTCTCAAGCGACCGAGCTGGAACGGTTGACAGGTGAGATCAAGCTCGCGAAAGCCCGTGAAGAGCACGGGGCGGAGACGAAAGAACGCCTCGAGCGCCAACGGGTCGAATTGGCCGAAGAGACCGAACAGTTGACGCAGAAGTTGAACGTGGCAAACGCGGATATGGCGTCAAAAGCTGAGGCGTTACATACCGTGGAAGCGGCACGCGCCGAACTTGACGTGCAATTGACGGCGGCGACGCGTGACTTTAACGCAGAAATCGAACAGCTTCAAGGAGAGGCGTTCGAGTTGGCGACGACACGGGCCACGCTGAGCAACCAACAGAAGCGGGAACGGCGCGATATCGAACAAGCGGAAGAAGCGAAAGCTCGTCTGCTTCGCGAAAACAAGGATCGCCTTGACGTGAGGACCGAACAGACGGCATCACTCGAGGCCGAACAAGCTCGTCTCGCCGAGGCTCGGGACACGTGGGAGACGCTCATGGCGGAAGAAGCTGATTTGACCGAACGGGAAGCGACGCTTCGAGACAAATTGTCGCGGGCCGAGCAGTCGTACCACGACCTTGACCGCCGGCGTCAGAAGACCGAGGACCGGATCGAGTTGCTCGAACGGATGAAACAGTCGTACGAAGGCTATTTCCATGCGGTCAAATTTGTCTTGAAAGAACGGGGACCGGGCGTGCTCGGTGCCGTCGCAGAATTGATTCGCGTTCTCCCGTCGTATGAGGCCGCCATCGAGACGGCGCTCGGTCAGACGCAACAACATATCGTCGTCGAGACGGAAGAAGTCGGACGCCGAGAGATTGAACGATTGCGGAAAGCAAGTGCCGGACGAGCCACGTTCGTACCGATGACGAGCGTGAAGGAACGTTACGTCCCGAGTGAAGTCGCACACCGTCTCGAATCAGTCGACGGATTCGTCGGCATCGCCGCCGACCTCGTCGAGACGGACCCGGCCTACGAGAAGTTGAAACGGTCGCTCCTCGGCGCCGTGATCGTGGCCAATTCCCTCGAGGTGGCCAACCGGATCGCCAAGACGACGGGGTATCGCTATCGCATCGTCACGCTCGGAGGGGATATCGTCAACGTTGGTGGGTCGATGACCGGGGGTAGCCGGAAGCAAGGTGTCGCCTTGTTCACCCAGTCCCGTGAACTCGATGATTTGAAGCAAGGATTGACGCAAGGGTTGGCCATGCTTCACGAGCAACAGTTGCGGGTGTCGACGTACACCGATGAGATGTCCCGATTGCGTGCGTCGCTCCAGACGCTCAGGCTCAAGAAGCGCGAGGCCGAAGAGACGCTCCGTTCGACGGAACAGGCGTTTAGAAACTTGGAACGGGTGTCGCAAGACGCCAAAGCGCAACTCGAACTGTTCGACCATGAGATGGCGCGTTACGCCCAAACGATCACATCCGCCACGAATGAGTTGACAAGGCTCGCCGAAGAACTTGAGGCGACGGATGCATTGCAAGCCTCGATTCGGACCGAACTCGAGGCGCTCCGCGGCGAGCAAGCCAAAGGCGCCGAGACGACGGGCCAACTTCAGGCAGCCATTCGTCAAAATGAACTCGATCGTCAACGCAATATGCTCGACCTCGACCGCGTCCGCGCAGAAGTCGAGCGGCTCGAGGCCGAGGTCGCTAAACAGACGTCCCGTCTCGGTCAGATCGAGCGTGAGCTCGAACATGTGGCAAGCGGCCGGGTCGTCTCGTCTGCCGAGCTCGAGCTCGAGCACGTCGAGGCGGTCAAACAGATGGACGGATTGAAAGAGCGGATGGCGTTGCATACGAAACAGCTTCACGCCGAAGAAGAGTCGTATCGCATCCTCAGACAGCGTGAACAACAGGCGTTGGACGTGCGTCGTCGGGTCGAGGCGGATGTCCGCAAGCTCGAGACCGAGGCGAACGAGCTCGAGTTGAAGCGGAAGTGGAAACTCGACGCACTCGAGGAACGAGGGCTCGTCCTCGATTTGCTTCCGACCCTCACGATTCCGCTCGATGAGGCGAAAGAAGAGTTCAAACTGCTCGTTCGTCAAATCGAAGAAATCGGACCGGTCAACTTGAACGCGATCGAGGAGTTCGACCTCGTCAATGAACGCTTCATGTTCTTGTCCGAGCAACGGGACGACCTCGTCAGCGCCAAAGAGGATTTATACGACATCATCACCGAGATGGACCGTGAAGTGACGCGCTTGTTCAAAGAGACGTACACGCTCGTTCGTGGTCACTTTAAACAGACGTTCAACGAGCTGTTCGGCGGGGGGGAGGCCGATTTGAAACTCGTCGACGAGTCCGACCTGCTCAACACGGGCATCGAGATCGTCGCCAAACCGCCCGGGAAGAAGTTGCAGACGCTCAGTCTGTTATCCGGCGGAGAGCGGGCCTTGACGGCGATCGCGCTTCTGTTCGCCATCCTGAAAACGAGACCCGTCCCGTTCTGTGTGCTCGATGAAGTCGAGGCGGCTCTCGACGAGGCGAACGTCCATCGGTTCGGGGAATATATCCGGACGCTCTCAATCGATACACAATTCGTCATCATCACCCACCGTAAAGGGACGATGGAGGCGGCGGACACGCTCTACGGCGTGACGATGCAACAAAACGGTGTCTCCGAGGTGCTTTCGGTCGAACTATCCGAAGCGAAGCGCGTCGTCGAGACGGAACAAGAGATGGAGGAATTAAGTTGAGTTTTTTTAAGAAGTTAAAAGATAAATTGACGACCTCGACACAAGAGGTGTCGCAAAAGTTTACCGACGGATTGACGAAGACACGAGACGGATTTGCCAGTGCCGTCAACGACCTCGTCTATCGGTTCCGCGAAGTCGATGAGGATTTCTTCGATGAACTCGAGGATTTGCTCATCCAAGCGGATGTCGGCGTGACGACGACGATGGACCTCGTCGAAGATTTGAAAGAAGAAGTGAAACGTCGCAATTTGAAAGACCCGGTCGCTGTCCGTGACGCCCTCGTCGAAGTCGTGGCGAACCGTCTCCAAGAAGACGAGGCGGATCGTGAGTTGAACATGCAGGACGGATTGACGGTCATCTTGTTCGTCGGCGTCAATGGTGTCGGCAAAACGACGACGATCGGCAAACTCGCCCATCAATTGAAGTCGGAAGGGCGTTCGGTCATGCTCGCGGCAGGCGACACGTTCCGGGCCGGTGCCATCGATCAGCTCCAAGTCTGGGGTGAACGGGTCGGAGTCCCGGTCATCCGTCAAGCCGAAGGGTCGGACCCGGCTGCGGTCGTGTTCGACGCTGTGCAGGCAGCGAAATCACGCGGCGTCGACGTCTTGATCTGTGACACGGCCGGTCGTTTGCAAAACAAGGTCAACTTGATGAAAGAGCTCGAGAAAGTGAAGCGCGTCATCGAACGTGAAGTACCGAACGGGCCGCACGAGGTATTGCTCGCGTTAGATGCCACAACGGGACAAAACGCGATGGTTCAAGCGAAAGCGTTCAAAGAAGCGACGAACGTGAGCGGGATCGTCCTCACGAAGCTCGACGGGACGGCTAAAGGAGGGATTGTGCTTGCGATTCGAAACGAGCTCGATATCCCGGTCAAATATGTCGGCCTCGGTGAGAAAGTTGATGATTTACAGGCGTTCGACCCGGAACAGTTCGTGTACGGATTATTCGGGGACATCTTCGAAGAAAAACAACAGACAAACGATGACCTCGCCTAACTTTCACTGTTAAGAAAAAAACTTGACAAGAGGTGGGGACGGCTGTACTATTGGTAGTTGTAAAGGGATTTCACTTAACATGTGGAGGTGGAGGTCATGTCGCTCGAAAAGACGAATCGAATGAACTATCTGTTCGATTTTTATCAAGCGCTTCTCACACCGAAACAGCGCAACTACATGTCTCTTTATTACCTAGATGACTACTCGCTCGGAGAGATTGCGGAAGAGTTTGAAGTCAGCCGTCAAGCGGTCTACGATAACATAAAGCGTACCGAAGCGATGCTTGAGCAGTATGAGGAGAAGTTGGCCTTGTTCGAGAAATTCGAACAGCGGCAACAACTGCTTCAAACGCTCAAACGTCAAGTCGAGCACTCGCTCGATTTGACGGAAACGATTTCGGCGCTTGAGAATTTAGAGTAGGGGGCTGAAGCATGGCATTTGAAGGATTATCCGAACGGTTGCAATCGACACTGGCGAAAATGCGGGGGAAAGGTAAAATTTCCGAAGCAGATGTCAAAGAGATGATGAGAGAAGTTCGTCTCGCTCTCCTTGAAGCCGATGTCAACTTCAAAGTGGTCAAACAGTTCGTCAACGACGTGAAAGAGCGGGCCATCGGCCAAGACGTCATGAAATCGTTGACACCTGGCCAACAAGTTGTCAAAATCGTTCATGAAGAGCTAACGAACTTGATGGGAAGCGACGTCGTCCCAATCACATTTAACCCAAAACCACCGACAGTCGTCATGATGGTCGGGTTACAAGGTGCGGGGAAAACGACGACGACCGGTAAGCTCGCGAATTTGATTCGCAAAAAGCATAACCGGAGTCCACTTCTCGTCGCGGCAGATATTTATCGGCCTGCGGCCATCAAACAGCTCGAGACACTCGGCAAGCAGCTCGATTTACCGGTGTTCTCACTTGGCGACCAAGTGAAGCCGGAAGAAATCGTCACAAAAGCGCTCGAGTACGCCAAAACCAATCATCACGATTTCGTGTTGATCGATACGGCCGGTCGACTTCATATTGACGAGACGCTCATGGGCGAGCTCGAAAACGTGAAGACGATTGCCAAACCAAATGAAATCTTCCTCGTCGTCGATGCGATGACGGGTCAAGATGCGGTCAACGTGGCCGATAGCTTCAATGAGAAACTCGGAATCACCGGCGTCGTGCTCACGAAGCTCGACGGTGACACACGTGGTGGGGCAGCCCTTTCAATCAAGGCAGTCACGGGAGCGCCGATTAAGTTCGTCGGTCTCGGTGAAAAGTTGGATGCCCTCGAACCTTTCCACCCGGAACGCATGGCGTCACGGATTCTTGGAATGGGTGACGTGCTCACGCTCATTGAAAAAGCCGAGTCACAGATGGACCAAGATGCCGCGAAAGAGCTTGAAAGCAAAATTCGCGACGCATCGTTCACGTTCGATGATTTTATCGAGCAATTGGGTCAAGTGAAAAACATGGGCCCGATTGATGAATTGCTCTCGATGTTACCTGG
Source organism: Exiguobacterium sp. s21 (assembly GCF_018617975.1). Classification (NCBI taxonomy): domain Bacteria; kingdom Bacillati; phylum Bacillota; class Bacilli; order Caryophanales; genus Exiguobacterium; species Exiguobacterium sp. s21. The sequence goes on from NZ_JACSLF010000002.1 coordinate 296,454, forward strand.
TGCAGGTAAGATGAAAGGGTTGAAGAACGTCCAAATCGACGAGAAGCAACTTGATCATGTCGAGGCGATCATTCGCTCGATGACGAAGCATGAGCGCTCCAATCCTGAAGTGCTCAACGCGAGTCGTCGCAAGCGGATCGCAAAAGGGAGCGGTCGCTCCATCCAGGAAGTGAACCGTCTCATCAAACAGTTCGATGACATGAAGAAGCTCATGAAGCAGATGTCAGGACAAATGAAAGGGAAGAAAAAAGGTCTCGGCCTTCCATTCTTCTAAGAAAACTTTTGTCAGTCGGACAAAAAAGCAGTATACTATTAAAGTTGTCAATTCTTAAACACATGATGGAGGTATATTACCATGGCAGTTAAAATTCGTCTCAAGCGCATGGGCGCAAACAAATCACCTTTCTACCGGATCGTTGTAGCTGATTCACGTTCACCACGTGATGGCCGCTTCATCGAGCAACTCGGTCACTACAACCCGGTTGCAAAACCAGAAGCAGAAGTTCGCATCAACGAAGAACTCGCTCTCAAATGGTTGGCAGACGGCGCGAAGCCATCTGACACAGTACGTAACTTGTTCTCTAAAGCAGGGATCATGGAGAAATTCCACAACGCGAAAAACGCGAAGTAAGGATGTGGCCGACCTTTTATGAGGTCGGCCCATTTTTGTGAGGAGGCATAACAATGGAATGGTTATACGTAGGTAAGATCGCCAACACCCATGGCTTAAAAGGAGAATTGAAGTTGCTCGCCGCGACCGATTTTCCGGCGGAGCGCTTCAAGAAGGGCGAGACGCTCTATTTAGACATCGACGGCAAGAAAGTGCCGTTCGAAGTGACGACGTATCGTCCACACAAGCAGTTCCATCTCGTCACGTTCAAAGGGCTCGAGAACATCAATCTCGTCGAGAAATATAAAGGGATGAAGCTGTATGTCCACGTCGAGCACGTCCACGAGTTGCCGGAACATGAGTTTTATTACCATGAGATTATCGGCTGTGAAGCTGTCGTCGATGGTGAGGTCATCGGAGTCGTCGATGACATCTTCGAGACCGGCGCGAACGACGTCTGGGTCATCAAACGTCCTGGCAAGTCGGATGCGCTCATCCCGTACATCGAATCGGTCGTGAGCGACATCGATGTCGAGGCGAAACGTGTCGTCATCACCCCGATTCCGGGAATGATCGACGATGAAGATTGATGTCTTAACCTTATTCCCTGAGATGTTCGCCCCGCTCGATCATTCGATTGTCGGACGGGCGCGCACGCTCGGTCACGTCGAGATGGCGTTCACGAACTTCCGTGACTTCTCGACGAACAAGCACCACAAAGTCGACGATTATCCGTACGGGGGCGGGGCGGGCATGCTACTCACCCCGCAACCGATTTTTGACGCCTTTGAGGCGATCGCGAAGACGCGACCCCGTGTCATCGTCACGACACCGACCGGACGCCGTTTTGATCAACGAATGGCAGAAGAGTGGGCGTCCGAGGAACACCTTATCTTTTTGTGCGGTCATTATGAAGGGTTCGACCAACGGATCCATGACGAGCTTGCGACGGACGAAGTGTCAATCGGCGATTTCGTCATGACCGGCGGTGAGCTCGCGGCGATGGTCATGATCGATGCCACGGTGCGCCTCATCCCGGAAGTGCTCGGCGATCAGGCGAGCCACGAGGACGACTCGTTTTCGACGGGACTCCTCGAATACCCGCACTATACGCGTCCAGCCGACTTCCGGGGCCTCAAGGTACCGGACGTCCTCTTGTCGGGCAATCATGCCAACATCGAGACGTGGCGTCGTGAACGGTCACTTGAACGCACGTATCGACGGCGGCCGGAACTGCTCGAGCAAATCGACCTGTCGAAGGCGGATAAAAAATTCATTGAATCGTTGCGCGATTGACCAAATTATGCTATGTTTGAGCATGTGGGTTAACCCCCACCGATTACCGATGTTCCGCTGTTGGATGCTTGGGCAGATGAAGATATGAACATTGAAGAAAAAGGAGAACAATTCATGAACACACAAAAACTGTTCCGTGAAATCACAGAAGAACAATTCAAATCGGACGTACCTGCTTTCCGTCCTGGTGACACAGTACGTGTCCACGTTAAAGTCGTAGAGGGAACGCGTGAGCGTATCCAGATCTTCGAAGGCGTTGTCATTAAGCGTAAAGGTGGCGGCATCAGCGAAACATTCACAGTCCGTAAGATTTCTTACGGCGTAGGTGTTGAGCGTGCATTCCCGCTTCACTCACCGCGTGTCGCGCAAATCGAAGTCGTTCGTTACGGTAAAGTCCGTCGTGCGAAACTCTACTACCTCCGCAACCTTCGCGGTAAAGCAGCACGTATTAAAGAAATCCGTCGTTAAGATGGGGATTAAGCTTGTCGCTTGCGACAAGCTTCTTTTTTTCTAGTACAATAAGTTCAAACGGACAGAGGAGTGAGGCAAGTTGAAAGAAGTGTTCAGTTGGCTTAAGGCGATCGTCGTGGCGCTCGTCATCGCGTTCGTGATCCGGACGTTCATCTTTGTACCTGTCATCGTCGAGGGAGAGTCAATGATGCCGACGCTCCAAAATGCCGATCGCATGATCGTTAGCAAAATTTCGAACTACGTCGGTGAGCTCGATCGGGGCGATATTATCGTCTTCCACGCGACGGAATCAAAAGACTATATTAAACGCGTCATCGCCATTCCTGGCGACACGCTCGAATATCGGGACGATACGCTTTACTTGAACGGCGAAGCGGTCGAAGAACCGTATTTAGAGGATTTCCAGGCCCAGATGAACGGCTTTCCTCTTACCGAAAACTTCACGCTCGAACAAGTGACGGGCGAAACGGTCGTCCCGGAAGGTTCGTACTTCGTGATGGGTGACAATCGACAAAACTCGAAAGACAGCCGTGAAATCGGCTTTGTCCCGAAAGAGGACGTCGTCGGCAAAACGAACTTCGTGTTCTGGCCGCTCGGCGATTTCGGGACCGTACAAGAATAAGGTGGTGTTTTTTTGGCAATTCAATGGTTCCCTGGCCACATGGCCAAGGCACGAAGACAAGTAACAGAAAAGTTAAAGCTCATCGATGTCGTCATCGAACTCGTCGATGCACGCGTCCCACAATCGAGCCGTAACCCGATGGTCGATGAGATCACAGAAGGCAAACCGCGTCTCATCGTCTTGAATAAAGCCGATATGGCCGATCCCGTCGTCACCGACGCCTGGCTCCGCGCCTTGAAGCGTGACGACGTCGAGGTCGTCGCCGTCGACGCGAAACATAGCAAAGGCTTAAAGCAGCTCATGTCGGGTGCCGAGAAGCTCATGCAAGAGAAGCATGACCGCATGCGTGAGAAAGGCCGGAATCCCGGTCCGATCCGCGCCCTCATCATCGGCATCCCGAACGTCGGGAAATCGACGCTCATCAACCGCCTCGCTGGACGCAATATCGCTGTCACTGGCGACCGTCCGGGTGTCACGAAGCGTCAGCAATGGATCAAGATGAAAGGCGGCGAGATGGAATTGCTCGATACGCCGGGGATTCTATGGCCGAAGTTCGAGGACCAGATGGTCGGTTATCGCTTGGCGGCGACCGGTGCCATCAAGGACGATATTTTGAACCTTGATGATATCGCGCTCTATGCGGCCCGTGAGCTATCGGCCCGCTATCCGGAACAGGTGAAAGAGCGATTCAAAATCGATCAACTGCCGGAAGACGCCGTCGAACTGCTCGAAGTGATCGGGAAGAAACGTGGACTCGTCAGCGGCGGCTACGTCGATTTCGAGAAGGCGAGCGAATTACTATTGAACGAACTACGTCATGAGAAAATCGGACGGGTCTCTCTTGAGACACCGGCCGACCATGACATGGCGTGAAGTCCTGTGCAAACAGGGCTTTTTTGAATAGGAGGAACAGCATGACGATTCAAGCGATTAAACAACGGCTACAGACGGTCCGATATGAAGAGTGGGAAGCAGTCCGGGCCGAACTGAAGGATGACCCGCGCGCAGGCGTCCAGACGTTGCTCAGGCAGCGTGAGCGCCAGTTCAAGGTCGAACGTGAGCGCCAGGACGATTATGCGGCCCGGAGCGTGTTCGAGGACGAGTTGAAGGCAAAGGGTTATGTCCGCATCGGTGGCGTCGATGAGGTCGGTCGAGGACCGCTCGCCGGTCCGGTCGTCGCCGCGGCCGTCATCTTGCCGGAAGGATTTTATCATCCGGGCTTGAACGACTCGAAACTGATGTCGCCATCAGCACGTGAAGTCGCGTATCGGGCCCTCGTGGACGAGGCCATGGTCGGCGTCGGGATCGTCGACGCCGACGTGATTGACCGCGTCAACATTTACGAGGCGACGAAACTCGCGATGATGGAGGCGGTCCGGCAACTCGGTGAAGTCGATGCGCTCTTGATTGACGCGATGACGCTCGAGCTCGACATCCCGCAACAATCGCTCATCAAAGGCGACGCCCGGAGCGTATCGATCGCGGCGGCGAGCGTCGTCGCCAAAGTCGTCCGTGACAACATGATGGAAGACTACGCCGTCCTCTATCCCGGCTACGGTTTCGAACAGAACGCCGGTTACGGGACGAAAGCGCACTTGGCCGGACTAGCGGAACATGGGATCACGCCAATCCACCGAAAATCGTTCGCGCCGATTAAACATATGTAGGAGGGGTCATCATGCGGATCGATCATCAAGGCGTCATGCCGTTCAAGGTCACGGAACAGAATTCGCGGCAATTGCTCATCGGCAATACGGTCGTCGGTCGGGTGCTCCAGCTGCTGCCGGGAGGCGAGGCGGTCATGCAACTGCCGCAAGGCTTGTTCCGGGTCGGGGTGAACGCTGACGTCAAAGAGAATGTTACGTACAAGATGGTCGTCACCGAGCTCGAACCAAAGCTCGTCTTGAAAGTCGTGCCGCAACAAGCAGAAGCCCTTGCGCAAGCCGCACGGTCCCCGCTCGCCCTTTTAAGTTCGGAACTCGGTCGGCTCGCCCGTCAGCCGCTCGACACGCCTGAATCGCTTCAGGCGCAAGGGCGTCAACTGCTCGAGAGCGGAGCCGGGTCGGATGTGAAGCAACTCATCGGCGAGTTGTTCAAAGCGAAAGGGGACCCGAAGTTCGAGCAGTTCGTCCGGGCTCAGGAGACGTTCAATGCCCTTCAGACGCCGCCATACGTCGCTCAAGCATTTCACATACCGCAATTAGGACCGTTTGAACAAGTCCGATTCCGCCTCGAGGCGCCGAAGGGCGAGATGATTGACGCCGACCACGCACGCATCGTCCTATTTTTGGAGACACCGAAGTTTGGAGAGACGGGTATCGATCTGCTCGTCCAAAAGCGACACATCACGATCAAAGTGTTCAATGAACGGCACGATTTGAGCCCGTTCGTCAACGCTTATGAGCCGTCGCTCAGCAAGGCGCTTGAAGCGAGCGGCTATGAACTGTCACGCTTCTCGTTCGAAGAAAAGCGGGAATCCGTGCCAGACACGTTCGCCCCGCTCGGAAAGGTGGACCAACGCATATGACGGACCGTAAGCAAGCGATCGCCTTGTCCTACGAGCAATCGATGGATTCCCCGCGTGTCGTCGCCAAAGGGGGCGGACTCGTCGCCGAGCGCATGCTCGCGCTCGCGCAGGAGAACGGGGTCCCGATCCATGAGGACCCGGCGCTATTGTCACTATTGTCCGCTTTACAGATTGAGGAGCATATCCCGGACGACCTTTATCAGGTCATCGCCGAGCTTTTCGTGTTTCTTTATCAGATGGAACAAGGAAAAATCGAAGATGTCTAGGGGTAGATGTGAAAAAAAGATGAAAACTTAAAGCAAGAACGATAGACAGCGCTTTCAGTTTTTCGTTACAATAGACGTGCCGATATTAAAGGGGACTAAGGGGGAAACGAAATGAATATCCATGAGTATCAGGCGAAAGAATTGCTTCGTGCGTTCGGAGTGGCCGTACCTACGGGCTATCCGGCGTTTAGTGTTGAAGAAGCAGTTACAGCCGCTGCCAAGCTAGACGGTGAACTAAAAGTTGTCAAAGCCCAGATCCACGCAGGGGGCCGCGGGAAAGCCGGCGGTGTCAAACTTGCGAAGACGGATGAGGAAGTCAAACAGTATGCGTCAGAGATTCTCGGCAAGACGCTCGTCACGCACCAGACTGGACCTGAAGGAAAAGTCGTGCAACGCCTTTACATCGAAGAAGGATCTGCGATTGATCAAGAATTCTACTTAGGACTTGTGCTTGACCGTTCGATCGGCCGAATTGTCATCATGGGTTCATCAGAAGGCGGTATGGACATCGAAGAAGTCGCTGAACATACGCCAGAAAAAATTCATAAAGAAGTCGTCGACCCGGTCGTCGGACTCCGTCCGTTCCAAGCGCGCCGTCTTGCCTTCAAGATGGAAGTGCCGACCAAGCTCGTCAACAAGTTCAGTGACATGGTCATGAAACTGTACAAAGTGTATGTCGAGACGGATTGCACGATCGCAGAGATCAACCCGCTCGTCACGACGAAAGACGGAAACGTCATCGCCCTCGATGCGAAGCTCAACTTCGACAGCAACGCGCTCTATCGTCATACAGACATCGTCGATCTTCGTGACACGACGGAAGAAGACCCGCGTGAAGTCGAGGCGTCAAAACACGACCTCAGCTATATCGCGCTCGATGGAAATATCGGTTGCCTCGTCAACGGAGCCGGTCTCGCTATGGCGACGATGGATATCATCAAGCACTACGGCGCCGAACCCGCTAACTTCCTCGATGTAGGCGGCGGTGCGACGAAAGAAAAAGTAACGGAAGCGTTCAAATTGATTTTGTCAGACGACCAAGTCAAAGGCATTTTCGTCAACATCTTCGGTGGCATCATGAAATGTGACATCATCGCTGAAGGTATCGTCGCGGCGACGAAAGAAATCGGTCTCGATTTACCACTCGTCGTCCGTTTAGAAGGCACGAACGTGGATGCGGGACGACGCATTCTCGATGAATCTGGACTTGCGATCACTTCGGCGAGCTCGATGGCTGACGGTGCAGAAAAAATCGCGGCACTCGTTCGATAAGGGGGAAACGACATGAGTATTTGGGCGAATCAAGATACAAAAGTGATCATTCAAGGGATCACGGGGAAACAAGGTCTGTTCCACGGCGAACAGATGCTGGCTTATAACACAAAATTGGTCGGAGGCGTGACACCTGGAAAAGGTGGCACGACCGTACTTGACGGCGTACCAGTCTTCAACACGGTGTCAGAGGCCGTCGAAGCAACGGGCGCGAACGCATCGATCATCTACGTACCACCGGCCTTCGCAGCCGATTCAATCATGGAAGCGGCCGATAGCGGGATTGAACTGATCATCTGTATCACAGAAGGCATCCCGGTCATCGACATGATTCAAGTGAAACGTTACCTCGAGGACAAACCGGCCCGTCTCATCGGACCGAACTGCCCGGGAATCATTACGCCAGGGGAAGCAAAACTTGGCATCATGCCAGGCTATATCCATACGAAAGGCCACGTCGGGATCGTCTCGCGTTCAGGGACGCTCACGTACGAAGCGGTCCATCAGTTGACGACGGCCGGGATTGGACAATCGACAGCGGTCGGAATCGGTGGAGACCCGGTCAACGGGACGAACTTCATCGATACGCTCCAAGCGTTCAACGAAGATGAGGACACGAAAGCGGTCATCATGATCGGTGAAATCGGTGGAACGGCCGAAGAAGAAGCCGCCGAATGGGTGAAGGCGAACATGACGAAGCCAGTCATCGGCTTCATCGGTGGTCAAACCGCTCCTGAAGGGAAACGGATGGGCCATGCGGGCGCCATCATCTCAGGCGGAAAAGGAACGGCCGCCGAGAAAATCAAGACGTTGAATGCCAACGGAATCGAAGTCGCCGAGACGCCTGCCGTCATCGGAGAGACGCTCATCCGGGTGTTGAAGCAAGAAGGATTGTATGAAGCTTGCGTGACGGGTCAACCGACCACGTAAACCATTCGGAAATGAGGGATGCGCGCCATCCCTCATTTTTTTAGAGGTGATTGTGATGAATCAAACAATCGCTCGATTCGCGGCTGAACGGCTGCCTGTCGAGTTCGTCCATCATTACTTATCGCATCCGGGTTCGAGCACTCGTCCCTTCCATCCGAACGTCTGGAACAAAGCAAAACGGGCGCTTCGTTCAACGGTCACGTACGACCGTTTTTTGACGTGGGAAGACGACGCGTTCCCGCGCGCGTTGCTCGACATTCCGAACCCTCCGTATTGTTTGTTTTACCGAGGCGATTTAGAGGTACTACAACAACAAACGACTGCTTTGGTCGGAAGCCGTGAATTGAATCGCATCAGCCATCGTCTCGTCGAGCATTTCTACCCTTTAATAGAAGAAACTGTCTCGGTATCGGGCGGTGCGCTCGGCATCGATGGTCTCGTCCATGAGTTGGCACTCCAGCATAACCGTCCGACGATTGCTGTCCTCGGAGCGGGCTTTTCACACATGTATCCTCAAGCGCATGCGCCGCTGTTCGAACGAATTTCGAGACACGGGTTACTCCTCACCGAATATCCACCGGAAACACCTGTCAAAAAATTTCAATTTTTAGAACGTAATCGTCTCGTCAGCGGACTCGGCGATCAGCTCGTCGTCATTCAGGCCCGTCAGAAGAGCGGGACGATGAATACGGTCGGACATGCGCTTGAGCAAGGAAAGACGGTGTTTGCGGTACCTGGAAGCCCGCTTGATCCGCTCGCGGCAGGTCCGAATCGATTGATTGAGGACGGGGCGATTCCATTGACGACTTCCGACCAAATTCTAATGCGTTCAAGGATTGGACGTTGACAAACGAGCGACAACATGAATATTATGGTAGGGATTTAAAACGACCTCTAAAAGGGGAGCAGATGTATGGCAAAATATTTGGTGATCGTCGAATCACCGGCGAAAGCAAAGACAATTAAACGTTATTTAGGATCGAATTACACGGTCAAAGCGTCAATGGGTCACGTCATCGATTTACCGAAAAGTCAACTCGGTGTCGACGTGGAACATGACTTTGAACCGAAGTACATTACGATTCGTGGAAAAGGCCCAGTTTTGAAAGAATTGAAGACGGCAGCCAAAAAAGCGACGAAAATCTTTCTCGCGGCTGACCCGGATCGCGAAGGGGAAGCGATCGCCTGGCATCTAGCGCGTGCCCTTGGTGTCGACGAAACGACAGAATGTCGGGTCGTCTTTAACGAGATCACGAAAGATGCGATCAAGGAGTCATTCAAGCACCCACGTAAAATCAATCACGATCTCGTCGACGCCCAACAAGCGCGGCGAATTTTGGATCGTCTCGTCGGATACGGGATGAGCCCATTATTATGGAAGAAAGTCAAAAAAGGCTTATCGGCCGGACGTGTCCAATCAGTGGCCGTCAAAATGATCATCGACCGGGAGCGGGAGATCAACGCCTTCGACCCAGAAGAGTATTGGACGATCAAACTCATGCTCAACCATGAAGGCGAATTGTTCGAGACATCTTTTTATGGGAAAGACGGGAAGAAACTGGAGCTCAAGAGCGAGGCAGACGCCGACGCGGTGCTCAACGCGATCGACGACTCGTTCAAAGTCATCGATGTCACGAAGAAAGAGCGGAAGCGGAACGCCTCGCTCCCGTTTACGACAAGTTCGCTCCAACAGGATGCGGCCCGTAAGCTCAACTTCCGTGCCAAGAAAACGATGATGCTCGCGCAACAGCTTTACGAAGGGATCGACCTCGGTAAGAAAGAAGGTACCGTCGGTTTGATCACGTATATGCGTACCGATTCGACACGGATCTCAGATTTGGCGAAAGAAGAAGCGAAATCGTATATCGAGTCCACGTTCGGTGAAGAGTATGTCGCATTGCAGAAACAAAAAGAGAAGAAGGCGGCAAACGCCCAGGATGCCCACGAAGCGATTCGTCCGACGTCGGCGTTACGTGACCCGGCCTCGGTCAAAGCATACCTGTCACGCGATCAGCTCCGACTGTACAAGTTGATTTGGGAACGTCTCGTGGCGAGCCAAATGGCGCCGGCTATCCTCGACACGGTAAAAATCGACGTCGAATCGAACGGCATGATTTTCCGTGCCAACGGGTCGACCGTCAAATTCCCAGGTTTCATGAAAGTGTATATCGAATCGAAAGATGATGATATCGAAGATACGAATCCAGAAAAAGAAGGGTTGCTCCCACCGCTCGAAGTCGACGACCTCGTCAAGTTCGACACGATCGAGCCGAAACAGCACTTCACCCAACCGCCGCCGCGCTATAGTGAGGCACGGCTCGTCCGGGCGATGGAAGAGCTCGGGATTGGTCGTCCGTCGACATATGCACCGACGCTCGACACGATTCAAAAACGTGGTTACGTCGTCCTCGAAGAGAAGAAGTTCGTCCCGACGGAGCTCGGTGAACTTGTCATCGAGATGATTGACGAGTATTTCAACGATTTCATCACCGTACAGTTCACGGCCGACATGGAGACGCTCCTCGACTCGATCGAGAACGAGGAAGTCCAATGGACCGACGTCGTTGCCCCAATCTATCGCAGTTTCGAGAAACGCTTGAAACGGGCCGAGGCCGAGATCGAGAAGATCGAAGTGAAAGATGAACCGGCTGGCATCGACTGTGAAGTATGCGGTGCGCCGATGGTCATCAAAATGGGCCGCTACGGTAAATTTATGGCGTGCTCGAACTTCCCGAACTGTACGAACACGAAACCGGTACAAGTCGAGATCGGCGTCCCATGTCCGAGCTGCAAAGACGGACAAGTCGTCGAACGACGCAGTAAAAAAGGTCGTCTGTTCTACGGCTGCTCGAACTATCCAGACTGTGAGTTCGTCTCATGGGACAAACCGGTCGCGAAACCGTGTCCGGAATGTGGTAAGATGATGGTCGAGAAAAAAATCAAAGACGGCGTGAAATATCAATGTACGAACTGTACCCATGCCGAGGTACATCAGTTAGAGGAGGATTAACTTTGCAGCAACGTGTAACTGTGATCGGAGCGGGCCTCGCCGGCTCCGAGGCGGCTTGGCAACTCGCGAAGCGCGGGATTCAAGTCGATTTGTATGAAATGAGACCGGTGCGAAAGACGCCGGCACACCATACGGACCAATTCGCGGAATTGGTCTGCTCGAACTCGCTCCGGGCGAACGGGCTCCAAAATGCGGTCGGTGTCTTGAAGGAAGAGATGCGTACGCTCGACTCGCTCATCTTGAAAGCGGCGGATACGGCGAGCGTACCGGCCGGCGGCGCTCTCGCCGTCGACCGTCACGACTTCGCAGGATTCGTGACCGACACGTTGAAAAACCATCCGAACGTGACCGTGCACAACGAAGAGATCACGGCGATTCCGGACGGGATCGTCATCATGGCGACCGGGCCGCTCACATCGCCTGATCTTTCGGCTTCGCTCAAAGCGTTCACTGGTGAAGACTATTTGTACTTCTACGACGCAGCCGCTCCAATCCTGGACGGCGAGACGATCGACCGGGACAAGGTTTACTTGAAGTCACGTTACGATAAGGGCGAAGCGGCCTACCTCAACTGTCCGATGACGGAAGAGGAGTTCGACTTGTTCTATGACGAACTCGTCAAAGCCGAAGTCGTCCCGCTCAAAGAGTTCGAGAAAGAGATTTACTTCGAAGGCTGCATGCCGTTTGAAGTACTCGCCCAACGCGGCAAGAAGACGCTCTTGTTCGGACCGATGAAGCCGGTCGGCCTCGAAGATCCGAAGACGGGCAAACGTCCGCATGCGGTCGTGCAATTGCGGCAAGATAACTCGGCCGGGACGCTCTTCAACTTGGTCGGTTTCCAGACGCACCTGAAGTGGGGCGAACAGAAACGAATCATTCAATTGATTCCAGGTCTTGAGAACGCCGAGATCGTGCGTTACGGTGTCATGCACCGGAACACGTTCATCAACTCACCGAGCCTCTTGAAACCGACGTATCAGGCCCGCACACGCGACACGTTGTTCTTTGCCGGCCAGATGACCGGTGTCGAAGGGTATGTCGAGTCGGCGGCCTCCGGTCTCCTCGCCGGGATCAACGCGGCGAAGCTGATCGCTGGGGAAGAGCTCGTCGTCCTCCCACGTGAGACGATGCTCGGTTCGATGGCGCACTACATCACGACAACGGACGGGAAACACTTCCAACCGATGAACGCGAACTTCGGTCTCGTGCCGTCGCTTGAAGATGCTCCGAAGAAGATGAAGAAACAAGAACGTTACGAGCGTTACGCGAACCGTGCCCTCGAAACGATTCAACAGTATAAAGAGATTTAAGGGAAAGGAGCCATTTTTGGCTCCTTTTTGATGAATCTAAATTTCAATTGTGTAATTTGTACAACACTTTGAAAATTTTCAGATTATTGAAGAGGTATCTATTGTCACCTCTGACTGTGTATGCTATGCTAATTTCGATTTGACGGGAACATGCGTTTTTAAGCTGAAAACGAGGAGGCGAGAGGATGAGATTCGTTGACGATCAACAATCGTTTTTGCGCTATTGCCAAGTCGAACGCCGACTGTCTCCTCATACAAAACGCTCTTACGAGCAGACGCTCGACCAGTACGCCGTTTATTGCCAATCGACACATCAAGATCCTTATGATGTGCAGTCGGCGCGGCGTTATTTATATGCTCTTTATGAGGCAGACGCCGCCACGACGACGGTCGCCCAAAAAGTATCGTGTCTCAAACAATTCGGGAAATTTGTGGCACGTGAAACGGGCGGTGAACCGTTGTTTCATGGTTTGACGTCACCGAAACGGCGAAAGACGCTACCGACGTTCGCCGTGCCGAGCGATGTCGAACAGCTTTTGAAGGCAGCCGAAGGGCAAGACGACCCATTCCTACGGGCACGTGATGTCGCGATCGTCGAGATGTTGTACGGGACAGGCATGCGTGTCGCCGAGTTGTGCGGCATGGACGTGTCGTCTTACGATACGGGCCTCGCGTTCGTCCATGTCGTTGGGAAAGGGAAGAAAGAACGTTACATCCCAATCGGACAGTTCGCCATCACGGCGCTCGACCGTTACTTAGACATGCGGCAAACGTGCGCGACGACTCAGGAAACGGCATTATTTCTCAGTCAAAAAGGGAATCGGGTGACAACGGACCAAATTCGCTACGTTATGAAGCGACTCCGGAAGCTGGGAGGCCTTCACAAGCCGTTGACGCCACACTCACTCCGTCACAGTTTTGCGACGGACCTGCTCGAGCGCGGAGCGGACCTTCGCGCCGTCCAGGAACTGCTCGGACACGAGTCGCTCTCCACGACCGGACGTTATACCCACGTCTCGACCGAGCGTCTGCGAGCGGTCTATCAAGCTACACATCCGAGAAAGTAGGAGGTCATCAGATGTTTCATGCAACCACGATTTTCGCGGTCCACCATAACGGACACGGCGCGATGAGCGGAGACGGACAAGTCACGTTCGGGAACGCCGTCATCATGAAAAACAAGGCCAAAAAAGTACGACGTCTTTATGGCGGCAAAGTCGTCGCCGGATTTGCCGGCAGCGTCGCCGACGCGTTCACCCTTTTCGAAAAGTTTGAATCGAAACTTGAGATGTATAACGGAAACTTGCCGCGTGCGGCCGTCGAGCTGGCCAAGGAGTGGCGTGGGGATAAGATGCTCCGCCAACTTGAGGCGTTGTTGATCGTCATGGACAGCGATCACTTATTGCTCGTGTCTGGGAACGGGGAAGTGATTGAACCGGACGACGGCATCTTGGCCATCGGTTCGGGAGGAAACTACGCCCTCGCCGCCGGACGTGCCCTCGTGCGGCATTCGCCGGAGAAAACAGCAGAAGACATAGCCCGTGCCGCTCTCGAGATTGCCGGGGAGCTGTGCGTCTACACGAACGACCAAGTCATCGTAGAAACGATCGGAGGCGATTCTGAATGAAACGTGAACTGACACCCCGCCAAATCGTAGCGGAGTTAGACCGCTTCGTCATCGGACAGAAAGATGCGAAGCGCGCGGTCGCGATCGCGCTCCGCAATCGCTATCGGCGTCAAAAACTGAGCGCCGACTTGCGCGATGAAGTGACACCGAAGAATATCTTGATGATCGGACCGACCGGTGTCGGGAAAACGGAGATTGCGCGACGGTTGGCCAAACTCGTCGGCGCACCGTTCGTCAAAGTCGAAGCGACGAAGTTCACGGAAGTCGGTTATGTCGGCCGTGACGTCGAGTCGATGGTCCGGGACCTCGTCGAAGATTCGGTCCGTCTCGTGAAGGAAGAGAAGAAAGAGGGCGTGAAAGAACAAGCCGAGGTCGCAGCGATTGAACGCATCCTCGACGCCCTGCAAGGGAAAGCCAAGGTCGAACCGACCGCATCCAATCCGTTTGAGGCGCTGTTCGGGGGTCAAGGTCAAAAGACCGAAGAACCGACGAGCACACAGTCATCCGATCGCGCGCAACTGCGCCGCTTGCTTGAACTCGGTGAGCTCGAAGAACGGTTGATTGAGGTCAATCTCGAAGAAAAACAGACCGTCGACTTGTTCCAAGGACAAGGCATGGAAGGGTTATCGAATCTCCAAGACATGCTCGGTCAAATCGTGCCGAAAAAACGGAAAAAGCGCAAACTGCCAGTCCGTGAAGCACGACCGCTCATCATCGCTGAAGAAGCGGAGAACTTGCTCGACATGAACGAGGTTCATGACGAGGCCGTCCGCCGCAGTGAACAGATGGGGATCATCTTCGTCGATGAGATCGACAAGATTGCGACGAAGTCGCAAGATCACGCCGGTGTCTCGCGGGAAGGGGTCCAACGTGACATTCTCCCAATCGTCGAAGGGTCGACCGTCGTGACGAAGTATGGCCCGGTCAAGACGGACCACGTGCTGTTTATCGCCGCCGGCGCATTCCATATGGCTAAACCGTCCGATTTGATTCCTGAACTTCAAGGTCGGTTCCCGATTCGCGTCGAATTGGGCAGCTTGACCGAAGAAGACTTCGTCAAGATCTTGACCGAGCCGTCCCAGGCACTCATCAAGCAGTACACCGCTCTTCTCGAGTCTGAGGAGATCAGTGTCGAGTTCACGCATTCGGCCATCGAAGAGATTGCTCGTATCGCCACGCACGTCAACCGAGAGACGGACGACATCGGTGCCCGCCGCTTGTACACGATCATGGAGCGCGTGCTCGAGGACTTGTCGTTCGAGGCGGCCGATATGCCACAGACACACGTTCAAATCACACCGGCTTATGTAAAAGAAAAAGTCGGATCGATCGCGGAAGATCGAGACTTGAGCCAATTTATACTATAAGATTCTGTATGCACATACAGGGAGGAAAATAAGAATTATGAACTTACTAGACAAAACACGCCAATTGAACACGATGCTTCAACAAGAGGCAAGCGCGCACGTTGATTTTAAAGAAATGGCGGACAAAATGCGCGAAGTACTCGAAGCGAATACGTTCATCGTGAGCCGTCGCGGCCGCTTGCTCGGTTTTGCGATCAAACAACAGATCGAGAACGAACGGATGAAGGCGTTTTTAGTCGACCGCCAATTCCCGGAGCCTTATGCCTCGAACTTGTTCAACGTGAAGGAGACGACAGAAAACATCGGCATTGACAGTGAATATACAGCCTTCCCGGTCGAGAACCGTGAACTGTTCCTCGACTCGATGACGACGATCGTCCCAATCATCGGAGGCGGCGAACGTCTCGGGACACTCGTACTCGGTCGTCTCAACAATGAGTTCACGGAAGACGACCTCGTCTTGGCAGAATATAGCGCGACGGTCGTCGGAATGGAGATTCTGCGTGAGAAAGCGGCTGAAGCCGAGGCGTCGGCCCGTAAGAAGGCGGTCGTTCAAATGGCAATCAACTCGCTCTCTTATTCAGAGCTCGAAGCGATCGAACATATCTTCGAGGAGCTCGGTGGAAACGAAGGGCTGTTAGTTGCTTCCAAAATTGCCGATAGAGTGGGAATCACACGTTCGGTCATCGTCAATGCGCTCCGCAAATTGGAAAGCGCAGGCGTCATCGAATCACGTTCGCTTGGTATGAAAGGAACGTATATAAAGATACTAAATGACAACTTCTTGTTCGAATTACAAAAGTTGAAATCGAATTGAAATAAAGACAATTCAGTATATGAATTATAGGAAAGTCTATTGAATTAGGACTTTCGACTTATAAAGTCGCTTCCAATACGTCGGGGGCGACTTTTTTTAGTGCAAAAGTAATTATTTTCAGAATTCGTCGTAAATTCGACAAAAACAGAAGATGGAATTTACCTGTTTTAACAAAAATATCTTTTAACACTGTTACAGATTTGTTTCAATGTAATAGTAGATTTTCCAAATGAGGTATATACATGCATTCTTTTGGTGAAAGTGAGTGAAACGCATGAATTGGATCGGCACCGACTATCAATTAATGAAGCAAGCGATCAATCATTCGGTCGTAAATCAGAAGGTCATCAGCCATAACCTGTCAAATATCGATACCCCGAACTTCCGGGCGAAACAAGCCGTGTTCGAACAGACGTTGAACAACGAGATGCGTCTCAAATTAGCGGGTGGGCGTCCGAGCGAACGAGCGGCAACGACAATCACGGACCGGGCCGGAGGAGCGATGCGAAGTGACGGGAACAACGTCGACCTCGACTATGAAATGAGCGAGTTGGCCCGGAACCAACTTCAATACGAAGCGATGATGGAACAATTGAACCGCCGGCTCGGCGGACTCAAGACCGTCATTAGAGGAGGACGTTAACGATGGGGATGTTTGATAGTTTTCATATCTCGGCGACGGCATTGACGTCACAGCGGCTTCGGATGGACACGGTATCCGCAAACATCGCGAACGCCCAGACGACACGAGGCAAACTCGTCGACGGAGAGTGGCAACCGTATACGCGGAAAATGACCGTCTTGCAGGAAGCACCGTTTCGACAACAGTTGTCCGCCGTCAGTGGCGGCGTCGAAGTATCACAAATCGTGGAAGATGAAAGCCCGTATAAGCTCGTCTATGACCCGAGCCATCCAGATTCGGATGACCGCGGCTACGTTCAAATGCCGAACGTCGACTTGTTGAAAGAAATGGTCGATTTGATGGGAGCCACCCGGTCATACGAGGCAAACATTGCTGCAATGAACGCCACGAAAGCGATGCTCGTCAAAGCGATGGAAATCGGTAAAGGATAAGGAGTGACAAACGATGCAAATTAACCCGATACAGTTGATCGGTACACAACCGACCGTCACGCCGACGGTAAAAGAGACACCATCTCAGTTCGGTACGTATTTGAACGAGGCGATGCGCTCGTTGAACGATGTCCAACAAGCGACGAGTTCAGCCCGGGCCGACCTTGCTGTCGGCAAAGCGGATTTACATCAAGTCATGATTCAAAGTGAAGAGTCGTCGATTGCGATGCAACTCGCCATTGAGGTGCGAAACAAAGCGGTCGAGGCCTATCAAGAAATGATGCGAATGCAAGTTTAATGTAGAGGATGACGAGTTGCGATGAATGAAAAGTTAAAAGAACGATTCGGTTCACTGACCGGTTCCCTTCAAACGATGAAGACGAACCGTAAAATCTTTTGGGGCCTCGTCATCGCCGGCGTACTTCTCGTCGCGGTGGTCTTGACCGTCTGGCTGTCGCGCCCGAACATGGCTCCGCTTTATACGAACCTGTCCGCCCAAGAAGCGGGCGAGGTGACGGAGAAGCTGACGGCTGACGGTGTGAAAGCCGAAATTAAAGCGACATCGAACGGCGTGAGTGTATACGTACCGAGCGAACAGGTCGATCAATTGAAAGTCAGCCTCGCGGCAGCGGGCATCCCGAAGTCAGGCGCAATCGACTACAGTTTCTTCAGTGAAAATGCCGGTTTCGGAACGACCGACCGCGAGATGGCCGTCATCGAACGGAGTGCGATGCAGACCGAGCTCGAGCGGTTGATCACACAAATCGAAGGGATCAACCAAGCGAAAGTCATCATCTCGATTCCTGAGAAATCGGTCTTCTTGGCGGAAGACCAGGGCGAGCCGACGGCGTCGATTGTCTTAAATTTAGGAGCAGGTACGAATCTTGAACCGGCGACGGTCAAAGGGCTCTACCATTTGATTAGTAAGAGCGTGCCGAACTTGAAACCAGAAAACATCTCGGTCATGGACCAATATTTTACGTATTACGATTTGGACCAAACGACGACGGCAGGAGGATCATCCACCGATCCGCTCGTCTTGAAGCGTCAAGTTGAGAAAGATGTCCGTCAACAGATTCAACAGATGCTTTCCGTCCTCTTAGGAGAGCGGAGCGTCCTCGTCTCGGTTACGGCCGATATCGACACGACGCAAGCGGCAGAAGAGCAGAACCTCGTGACACCTGTCAATGAGGACAGCATGGAAGGGATCGTCACATCGGCCGAACGAATCGCCGAAGCGTACACCGGCGGTACCGGCGCGGCGACCGCGGCGGGCACGGCCGAGAATGACACGGTCAATTTCCCGGCCGCCACCGGCACCGGGGAAGAAGAGAGCGAAAAGAATCATGAAATCATCAATTATGAAGTCAACCGCATCACGAAACAGATTCAAAACGCACCGTACTCAATCCGTGATCTCGGTGTTCAATTGATCGTCGAACCGCCGAACGGGGCGACGACGATTGACCCACAACTCGAAGGTGACCTCGAGACGATGATGTACTCGATTATCCGGACGTCACTCGCCAAGACCGGCGAGGCACTCACAGAGGCGGAACTTGAACAGAAAGTCGTCGTCGTATCGCGTCCGTTCGCTGAGACGAAAGAAGCGGCTGCGGTCGAACAACCTACCCAGTGGTGGATGTATGCGGCAGCAGCAGGGGCCGTCGTCTTGCTCGCGCTCTTGTTCTTCGCGATGCGTAAACGCAAACGTGAACCGATTGCCGAATCGAACGAATGGGAAGTCCCATATGAAGACGAAGTACCGGACCTTGACCTTGAAGAACGAGGCGAAGGGGCCGTCAAGAAGAAACAGTTGGAGAAATTGGCAGAGAGCAATCCTGAAGAGTTCGCCAAACTTCTCCGTACTTGGATGTCTGAGGAGTGAGTACTGTGAATTACGCAAAACAAGCGAACCGGGAAAAAGCGGCCATGCTCATGATCTCGCTTGGACCTGAGGTGGCTGCGAACGTCTACAAACATCTGTCGGAAGAAGAGATGGAGCAGTTGACGTTACAAATCTCGGCCTTGAAGAAAGTATCGTCCGAACAAAAAGAAGCGATCATGGGCGAGTTCCACGAACTCGCCATGGCACAAAGTTATATCACGCAAGGCGGGATCGGGTTTGCGAAAACGGTGCTCGAGAAAGCGGTCGGAGAAGAGAAAGCGATGGCCCTCATCCATAGGCTCACATCGACGCTCCAAGTTCGACCGTTCGAGTTTGCCCGTAAGGCCGACCCGAAGCAGTTGCTCAACTTTATCCAGAACGAGCATCCGCAGACGATCGCCTTGATCTTGGCGCATCTCGAACCGGTCAAGTCGGGACAAATCCTATCGGAACTCCCGCCTGAAATTCAATCGGAAGTCGCCAAGCGGATCGCGACGATGGATCGACTCAATCCAGACGTCATTCACGAGATTGAACAGATTCTCGAGAAAAACTTGTCCCAGACCGATATGCAAGACTACGCCCAGTCTGGTGGCATCGAAGCGGTCGTCGAAGTGCTCAACGGGGTCGATCGTACGACCGAGCGCACCATCCTCGATGCGCTTGAAATTGAAGACCCGGAACTGGCCGAGGAAATCAAAAAACGGATGTTCGTCTTCGAAGATATCGTCACGCTCGATTCGCGTGCGATTCAACGAATCATCCGCGAAGTGGCAAACGACGACCTATTGCTTGCCCTCAAAGTGTCGTCCGAAGAAGTCAAACAGATCATCTTCAAAAACATGTCACAGCGAATGGTCGAAACGTTCAAAGAAGACATGGAATTCATGGGGCCTGTCCGGTTGCGTGACGTCGAAGAAGCGCAAAGCCGTATCGTCGGCATCATCCGTCGCTTAGAAGACGTCGGAGAGATCGTGATCAGCCGCGGCGGAGGAGATGACATCGTTGTCTAACGTGATTAAACGCTATTACGCGACACCGCTCGAACCGCAACGAATCGACTCGAAACCGTTTCTTGAGCCGGTATCGGTGGAGCATGACGACCAAGAAAATGAGCAGTTGGAACAAAAGCGTGAACAACTCCGTTTAGACGAAGAAGCGCTTCAGAGTCGCCGTGCCTCGATGGAACAGGAACTCGCGGTGCTGAGAGAGGAAGTGTTGACGTCAGCCCGACAAGAAGGGTTTGACGCAGGATTTGACCACGGTAGACGAGAAGGCAAGGCGGAGTACGACGAGTTGATGACGCGGCTGAACACCGTCGCCGTCGAACTTGAACAACTGTTCGATACGAAGTGGCGGGACGCGGAGCGACAACTCGTCGCCCTCGCCCTCGAGGTCAGCGCCCGCGTCACAACAGAGCTTGTCCGGAAAGATGAGGCGCTGTTCGCCGACCGGATTCGAGAACAGTTGCTCCGTCAGCTCGACGCCGAGTCGTTGACGGTGTACGTCCATCCGACCCGTCTCGCTTCGATTCAACGTTTCGATTCGGAGTGGGCGACACCAGACGGTCCGCCTTTGAAATATCGGGCGGATGCCGGTTTAAGCGAGACGAGCGTCCGGATCGAGACACCTCACCACGGTGACGAACTCGATTTGACTTACAGCTTTGAACGCATCCAATCCAAAATCGAGGAGGTTTTGGCAGATGGCGCTTATTGACCACGTCCTTCAGTCAATCACGGCATCCGCCGAGGACGAATACGTCCGGAAAGTCGGCCGGGTCTGTCGAGTCGTTGGACTGATGATTGAATCGACGGGGCCGAGCGCTTTTATCGGAGAGCGCTGTCTGATCGAGCTCCCGTCCGGCCAACATGTCGAGGCGGAAGTCGTGGGATTCAATGAGGCCCGCGTGCTCCTCATGCCTTACGGGGAGACGACCCAGATCGCTCCGGGCTGTATGGTCAAAGGGACGGGTCGGATGCTCCAAGTCCCGGTCGGTGACGAACTGATCGGACAAGTGCTCGATGGTCTCGGCCGTCCCTTGTCCGGTGAAACAGTCACTCCGGGAAAACGCTACGATGTCCTTCGGAAGCCACCGAACCCGCTCGAGCGACCGCGGATTTTAGATGTCTTGTCGACCGGCGTCCGCGTCATCGACGGTCTGTTAACAGTCGGTAAAGGGCAACGGGTCGGGTTGTTCGCGGGTTCAGGAGTCGGGAAGTCGACTCTGCTCGGGATGATCGCCAAACGCTCATCGGCCGACATAAACGTCATCGCTTTAATCGGTGAACGTGGCCGTGAAGTGAAAGAGTTCATCGAGAAAGAGCTCGGACCAGAAGGGATGGCCCGCTCGGTCGTCATCGTGGCGACGAGCGACCAACCGC
Source organism: Exiguobacterium sp. s21 (assembly GCF_018617975.1). Taxonomy (NCBI): domain Bacteria; kingdom Bacillati; phylum Bacillota; class Bacilli; order Caryophanales; genus Exiguobacterium; species Exiguobacterium sp. s21. The sequence continues at coordinate 317,925 of NZ_JACSLF010000002.1, forward strand.
CTCTCGTCCGATTGAAAGGGGCTTATACGGCGACAGCCATCGCTGAATACTTCCGGGACCAAGGCAAGGAAGTCGTCCTCATGATGGACTCGGTGACCCGCTTTGCCATGGCGCAACGGGAAATCGGTCTTGCGACCGGTGAACCTCCGACGTCAAAAGGGTATACCCCATCCGTGTTCGCGATGTTGCCGCAACTGTTGGAACGAAGCGGTACCGCTGTGACGGGCTCGATCACCGCTTTTTACACCGTCCTTGTCGACGGGGATGATATGAATGAACCAATCGCAGACGCGGTGCGAGGCATACTGGACGGCCACTTCGTCATGGACCGTTCGCTCGCGAACCGTGGCCAGTTCCCGGCAATCCACGTCTTAAAGTCGATTAGCCGTGTCATGAACCAAATTGCGGGGCCGATGCACCGTGAGGCCGCCCAAACGTTCCGCGGCTGGTTGGCGACGTACTTGGACGCCGAGGACTTGATCAATATCGGAGCCTATAAAAAAGGGACGAACCCGGCAATCGATACGGCGATTGAGCAATACCCAGAGTTATTGACTTTTTTAAAGCAATCCATCGAAGAAGAGGCCCCGCTCGAGCAATCGCTCGAACGTTTGGCCAAGATCGTGCGAGGTGAACCATGAACAGACTATTGTTAGAACGCATCATGCCGATCGCGGAACATGAGAAAGAAGAGTCCGCGACGGAGATGAGACAACAGAAAGCACGGTTCGAGACGGAGATGGAGGCGCTCTATCGGCTCGTGTTGACGTACGAGTCGCTTATGAAGAGTCAAGATGAACAGGATGGCGTCATCGACCTGCTCATGTCGCAATATCGTGAGCAGACACGTGAACGGCTGAAACGTCAAATCGAGACGCAACAGCTCGTCGTCCAGCAGGCGCGCAATCGGTACCATCTGTCACAAGAGCGCTTGCTCGGAAAAGTCGTTGAGGAAAAGAAATATGTAACGCTGCATGAAAAAGTCAGTCAACATGAAGTGGCTGCGACGAAGCTCATCGAGCAACATTTCATCGATGAGCTGGCAGTGATTCATCACGGGAAAGGGAAGTAAACCGATGGAAAAAGACAACTCGAAGCGGGGAAGACAGCTACTGGTCGCGCTCGTTCTCGTCCCGGCCATCTTTCTACTCGTTGGAGGGATCGTCGTCATGAACTATGCGATGGACCGTCCGTTGTTATCGGTCCCGTTTCTAGAGATTGGTGCGAAACAAGAGCCGGAAGAAAAAGTGAAGACGGACGTGAACGTGACCGGAATCGACGCGGATACCGCGAATCGTTTGAAAGTGGCGAACGCCGAGATTGAGAAGCTTCGAGCGGACAATGTCGAGTTGACGAACGAAGTGAAGGCGCGCCAAGAGGAAGTATCGAAGTTGATCAAAGAGCGTGACCGGCTCGTCGCGGAATTGGCGACGGCAAGTGCGGCGGAAGAAGAAACCTCGGACGTCTCTCGCGTCTATGAAGAGATGTCCGCGAAACAAGCTGCTGCCATCATGAATGAACTCGAGAGCCCGCAAGTGGCCAACTTATTGAAAGAATTGTCACCGAAGCAACAAGCCGACATTTTAGGACGGATGGATGCCCAACAGGCCGCCGTCGTGACCCAGTTGCTCCAATGACAGGAAAGGAGGACGTGATGATGAATATCGCCTTACTCGCCCAATCGCTACAAGGGACGACCCAAAAAGGCGGGGAAGCGGCTGCGACCCCGACCGGACAGTTTTTGGAATTACTCTCGGCGATGCTCGGGACCTCGACGCCATCTACAGAGGTGGCGGTCGCCACGGAAGACGAGGAATCGCTTCCGCTCGAGAATGTATCGAACCGATTGGAGCAATGGCTCCAACAGCCCGACAGCCTGCAATGGTTGAAATCACTGCCGGCAGATGCTTACCGAAAGTTTATGGATGCTTATATTGGGATTTTAAATCAAGTCGCCCCGGATCAGTCAGCGACAACTCTTGAGACGACATCGGCCGTGACGCCCGCACTCCTCGCTGGACAAATGGCGGCGCCGACAATCTCGTTCACGCTGACGAAAAAGGAAACGGAAGCACTCGTTACACCCGTGCCGACCGACCAAGTGGAGGAGAACGTGCGCATCATCCAACAAGTCGTTGCGCAGTTTAAAGGGACGCTCGGACAGACCCCTAAGTCTATACCCGAACTTACTCAAACCGAAACACAAGTTGCGCAATTGCAACCCTCGGTAAAAGAGACCGAATGGATGCCCAAAGGGATGACCTGGTCGAAACCGCAAATTGATTCGGAAATGGTGATGTATGCCTCGAAAGGTTCACTGCCGGAGAATTTGCAGGCCCGAATCGAAGCCGCTTTGCAACGTGCACCGTTCAAGAGCGGAGCCGACGGATCCAAAGTGTTCACGGTCCGCCTCTATCCTGAACAGTTAGGCGAGCTCGTCGTCAAACTCGAACGTCAAAATGGGGAACTCGTCGTCAAACTGTTTGCGAGCAACCAAGAAGCGAAGCAGTTGCTTCAGTCACAGGTCCAACAGTTGCAACAGACGCTTCAACCGCTGACACAAAACGTCCGTGTCGAGATCAACTTGACCCAACAGGCGCTCGAGACGAAAGGGTCCGGATTCAACGAGTTCGACCAACCGGAACCGGAACAGCAGGAACAACCGAAAGGAGAACCAGAAGATGACGACCATCCAGCCGAAGACGAGTGACTATACGTTACCGGATCAATCGATGCCGAAAGCAACGAACCAATATGATCAAAGCATGTTTTTGAAGCTGTTGCTCGCGCAACTCGCCAACCAAGACCCGATGTCACCGATGGAAGACCGTGAGTTCATCTCCCAGATGGCCCAGTTCTCTTCTCTCGAACAGATGCAGACGATTTCGAAACAACTCGATTCGGCCCTTGTCGATCGGCAAATGGCTTCGATTTCGGAGTTCAGCAATATGATCGGGCAAACGGTCGCTTATACAAACGAAACGGAAACCGAGACGATTAAAGGCTCGGGACGTGTTCTCTCGATTTCGAAGACCGAAGCCGGCTATGTGGCCGACCTTGAAGACGGAACGTCCGTCAACGTGTACAACATCACTTCCATCAAACAAGCATAGGAGGATTCATCATGTTAAGAGCAATGTACTCAGGAATCAGTGGTTTAAAGAACTTCCAATCCAAGCTTGACGTCGTCGGGAACAACATCGCCAACGTCAACACGTTCGGCTATAAAAAAGGTCGGGTCACGTTCAAGGACCTCGTCAGTCAGCAAGTTGGTAGTGCGACCGCGGCGAACGGAGTCAGCGGCGGGGTCAACCCGAAAGAAGTCGGTCTCGGGGGCACGATGGCGACCGTCGACAACGTCTATAACCAAGGAGCCATGCAAAACTCAGGGCGAGCACTTGACGTCGGGATCTCAGGAGAAGGATTCTTCGCCTTGGATGTGAACGGTCAAACGCAATACACACGGGCCGGTAACTTCTATACAGATAACACGGGCGACCTCGTCAATGGAGATGGAGCCTACGTCCTCAGTACGACGGGTGACCGCCTCAACATCCCAGCCGGTGCGAAGTCACTCTCGATTGGTAAAGACGGACAAGTCAGCTACGTGAACAATGCCGGGGAATCGACGGTCGTCGGTCAAATCCAAGTTGTCACGTTCGCCAACAATGCCGGACTCTCGAAAGTCGGAGCAAACAACTTCATTCAATCGCAAAACTCAGGTGAACCGAACATCGGCATCCCTGGACAAGATGGACGTGGAGAACTCGTCTCGGGCGCGCTCGAGATGTCGAACGTCGACTTGTCGGAAGAGTTCACAGAAATGATTGTCGCTCAACGTGGTTTCCAAGCGAACACTCGTATCATCACAACATCGGACGAGATCCTCCAAGAACTCGTCAACTTGAAACGCTGATGATTCGCGTCACGACACTCCGGGGTGAAGAACTCGTATTGAACGCCTTGTTCATCGAGACGGTCAAGGCCGAACCGGATACGATCATTCACTTGTATAACGGAAAAACGTATATCGTCAGCGAGACGAAACAACAAATCATCGACCGGACGACGGCATTTTATGCCTCGATCGGTCTGATTGGAACGACAGGCATACGAGGTGAAGAAGATGAGTGAAGAAAAACAAAAAGGTGGCGCCATGAAGATGGTGCTCATCTTGCTAGTCGTCCTGCTCGTCATGGGCGGGGCCGGATTCATGACTTATAAATATTTGTTCGGAGACAACGTGACGGCGAAAACGAAACCGGTCACCGCCGAAGAGTTGGCCGAACGTAGCTTCACGACAGACGACATGACAACGAACATTCAAGATGAGCGTTTCATCAACGTCCAGTTCACAATCGTGACCGATGCCGCTGAAACGAAAGAAGATCTCGAACTTCGCAAGTTTCAAGTGCATAACGTCATCCTTGGTGATTTGGCCGGCATGACGAAAGCCCAGTTGACGACGAAGGAAGACATGCAGAAATTTGAGCAGTCGCTCCGTAAACAATTAAACGGACTGTTGGAGTCAGGTGAGGTCCAACGAGTCTATATGACGAAGAAAATCATACAGTGAGGTGGCATCATGGGAGAAGTCTTATCTCAACAAGAAATTGATGCCTTGCTATCGGCGTTAAGCAGTGGCGACGTCGAAGCCGACTCCTTTTTAAATCAAGAAGAAGAGCGGAAGGTTCGGCAATATGACTTTAAACGGGCGGTCCGCTTCTCGAAAGACCAAATCCGAAGTCTGACCCGAATCCATGAACATTTCACGCGCATGTTGACGACGTTCTTTTCGGCTCAGCTCCGGACGTACGTGCAGTTCACGGTCAATTCGGTCGAGCAGCTCCCGTACGATGAATTCATTCATTCCATCCCAAGTATGACGATGATCAACTTGATTGAGGCTCCGCCGCTCAACGGCCGCTTCATCATCGAGGTCAACCCGAACATCTCATATGCGATGCTCGACCGTCTGCTTGGTGGTCCAGGAGTCGAAATCGAAAAAGTCGAGAGCTTCACAGAAATCGAGATGCGCATCTTGACCCAGTTATATAAACGAGCGTTTGCCGGATACGGGGAGGCGTGGGAGTCAATTGCCGAGATCAAGTCAGAGATGACCGCGGTCGAGGTCAATCCGCAGTTTCTTCAACTCGTCTCGCCAAACGAGACGGTCGTCCTTATCTCGATCGGTGTCACCATCGGCGAAGTGAGCGGCACGATCAACGTCTGCTTGCCGTTCGTGACGATCGAGCCGGTGTTATCCAAACTGTCGAGCCATTACTGGATGCAGGAGGCCAACCGCCGCAATGCGAGCGGCAACAGCAAGGAACCGCTCAAAGCCCAATTGATGAACTCGACGGTTGAGGTCGTTTCTCTGCTCGGAGAGACGACAATCACGTTCGGTGACTTGTTACATTTAGAGGTCGGGGATTGTTTGACGCTCGACCAATTGGTGAAAGACCCATTATCCATCATGGTAGGGGAAAATAAAGTGTTCAAAGGGCAAGTCGGTGTGAGCGGGAAGCGGATGGCCGTCCAAGTGCTCCACCGGGTGAAGGAGGAAGAGCAATGAGTGAGATGTTGTCACAAGATGAAATAGACGCGTTATTACGAGGGACGAGCGACTCGTCAAAACCAGAGGCGAAGCCCGAAGAGCATCTTGACTCGATGGAGAGCGACGCCTTAGGAGAGATCGGGAATATCTCGTTCGGTAACTCGGCGACGGCACTATCGACGTTACTGCAACAAAAAGTAGAAATCACGACCCCAATCGTCAGTGAAGTCAAAATCGATGCGCTCCGTGAGCGTTATCCAACACCGCACGTGGCGCTTCGCGTCGGTTACACAGAAGGTTTGAAAGGCGAAAACGTCCTCGTGTTGACACGTGAGGATGCGGCCATCATCTCGGATTTGATGCTCTGCGGGAACGGGATCGATGTCGATCCGGAAGGGTTGGACGAAATTCGACTCTCGGCCGTGCAAGAAGCGATGAACCAAATGATGGGGGCAGCGGCGACATCTTTGTCGACGGTGTTCTCAAAAAAAATTGACATTTCACCGCCGCTCGTCGAAGTGTTCGATGCGACGAAGACCCAAACGATCATCGATCGTCTCGAACTTTGGGAGACGATGGTGTTGATCGAGTTCAATTTGAAAGTCGGTACGTTGATCGACTCAAAAATCGTCCAAATCGCACCGATTCAATTCGGGAAACAGCTCGTCAATGAATTGATGACGGCCACATCCCCTCAGCCGGTCGTGCCTGCTGCGGCCGCCCCGAAGCAAGAAGCACCAAAAGCACCGGCCGCACCGGCTCCCCAACAACCTGTACGTCAGGAAGTGAAGTCGGCACCGGAAGTCGCTGTCAGTCAAGCGGAATTCATGCCACTGCATGCGCCTGCGACGAACGATTCGATTCCAGCGAACCTCGGTCTGTTGTATGACGTGCCGCTCAGCGTGACGGTCGAGCTCGGGCGGACGAAACGTTCGGTCCGCGAAGTGCTTGAGTTGTCGCAAGGCTCGATCATCGAACTCGATAAACTTGCCGGTGAGCCGGTCGATATTTATGTGAACCAACAACGGATTGCCCGCGGCGAAGTCGTCGTCATCGAAGAGAACTTCGGGGTACGTGTAACAGAAATTATCCAACCGCACGAGCGGATTGGCATCGTTTAAGGAGGAAGAACAATGAGTGCAAAAATTTTGGTGGTAGATGATGCGGCGTTCATGCGCATGATGATTAAGGATATCTTGACAAAGAATGGATTTGAAGTCGTAGGGGAAGCGGAGAACGGTGTGGATGCGGTCACAAAATATCGTGAACTCATGCCGGACCTCGTCACGCTCGACATCACGATGCCAGAGATGGACGGTTTGGCCGCTTTGAAAGAAATTCGTGGCTTTGATTCAAACGCGAAAGTAATCATGTGTTCTGCGATGGGACAACAAGCGATGGTGATCGACGCAATTCAAGCTGGGGCGAAAGACTTCATCGTCAAGCCGTTCAATGCGGAACGGGTCGTCGAAGCGGTTTCGAAAACGGTCGCACAATGAACAAGTGGTGGTTGATTATCCTTCTCGTGGTCGGGCTAAGCGTCCCGGCCACGGTCGAGGCCGCCACCGTCGATCAACAGTTCGAGCAACAACAGCCAGACGCTGAAGACCAGCCGGTGAAATCGGCCGTCTCATCGGTCGGGACAGCAATCAAGCTCATCTTGAGCATGGTCGTTGTCATCGGCGGTTTTCTCGTCCTCGTGCGTTGGTTGAACGCACGCACGCAAGGCGTCAAAACGGCACAGCATTTGACACATCTCGGCGGGGTACCGCTCGGCAAAGACCGATCGGTACAACTCGTCAAGCTCGGCGAACAAGTTTACGTGCTCGGAGTCGGTGACTCGATTCAACTGCTTGATCGGGTCGATGCCGAAGCGATGGATGAAGCAATCCACGACGCGCCAGCCTTGAACAACTCGAACACATCGGCTTTTCTCGACACGTTTAAACAGCAATTGGCTCAGATTGAAGAAGTGAGGAAGAAACGATGACGACGATTGAACAACTGATCAACCTAGAGACACCAGACAGCACATCAACTTCGATCAAATTGTTAGTCGTGTTGACACTGCTCACGCTCGCGCCATCTTTCTTAATCTTGATGACTTGTTTCACGCGCGTCGTCGTCGTACTTTCCTTTATCCGTCCGGCGCTCGGTACGCAGCAAACACCGCCGAACCAACTGATTATCGGGCTCGCCCTGTTCATCACGTTGTTCGTCATGTCACCGGTGCTATCGGAGTTGAATGACAAGGCACTGTCGCCATACATGGACGACCGAATCAGTCAAGACGAGGCGTTCGAAGAGGCGGGGAATACGATGAAGCGGTTCATGGCCCAATACACGCGCCAAGAAGATTTGCAATTATTCATTAAATATGGGAACTATGAGCAACCTGAGTCGGTCGAAGACGTCCCACTCCTCGCGATGGTCCCGGCCTATGCGATTAGTGAACTGAAAACGGCGTTTCAAATCGGATTCATGATCTTCTTGCCGTTCTTAATTATCGATATGGTTGTGGCGAGTGTCCTCATGTCGATGGGGATGATGATGCTTCCACCGGTCATGATCGCCTTGCCGTTCAAACTGTTATTGTTTGTGTTGGTGGATGGATGGCACTTGATTGTGGAGTCCTTGCTTAGAAGTATGTAGGAGGAACGAATATGACGCAGGAAATGGTCATCTATTTGGCGACGGAGAGTGTGTGGACGTTATTAAAAATCTCGATGCCACTCTTGTTGATTTCACTCGTCGTCGGTCTCGTCATTTCGATTTTACAGGCGACGACACAGATTCAAGAGCAGACGTTATCGTTCGTCCCAAAAATCGTCTCGGTGTTTATCGGGCTCGTTATCTTTGGGCCTTGGATGCTGCAACAGATTGAAGGGTTCACCCGATTGATTTTTGAACTGATGGTCGAGGTCGCCTCGAAATGAACGCGGTCGATTTTATCAGTCTATACGGTTTGACGTTCGCACGTCTGTCCGGTTTCTTCGTGAGCGTCCCGTTGTTTTCATCCCGACAGCTACCTGTCATGCATCGCGTCGCCTTCAGTGCTTTTTTAGCCTACTATGCGATGTTCACGGTGACGGAGCCGCTCGAGCTCGGGCAAGCCTATATCTTGCAAGTGTTATACGAAGTGCTGATCGGCTTGGTGCTCGGCATATTGATCAATATTTTGTTCTTTGCGCCCCAGATTGCGGGAGGGGTCATCGATTTGCAGCTCGGACTCGCGATGGCATCGGCGTATGACCCGATGTTCGGAGGCCAGTCGCCATTGATCGGACGTTTTTATTACATCTTCACATTGTTTATCATGCTGTCGAGCAATTTACATTTACTGCTGATCGATGGCATCTATTATAGCTTTCAAATATATCCACCGGGCCAGCCGATCATCAACTTTAGTGAAGCGTCGCTCATGATGGCAGTGAAGGTCGTCACGATGACGATGATGGTCGCTTTACAGCTCGCCTTTCCGCTCATGGCATCGCTCTTGCTTGTCGACATGGCGCTTGGGTTCTTGGCGAAATCGGCCCCGCAGTTCAATATTTTTGCAATCGGATTCTCATTCAAACTGATTGCAGGTTTCTCGGTCATGGTCGTCATGATGGGGTTGACCTTGAACGGCATCAGCCAGTTCATCCCGATTTTACAAGAAGTGTTGCGTGATTTTATGACATTGCTAGGAGACGCCTCATGAAGCCTCTATATACCTTATCGGTCGATCTTCAATTTTTTGCAGGAGAAAAAACCGAAAAAGCGACCCCGCGTAAGCGGGAGGACTCGCGCAAGAAAGGACAAGTCGCCAAGTCGGCCGATTTGACCGGCGCGTTCGCCTTGTTCGCGATGTTTCTCATGTTATCGTTTTTAGGTCCGTATCTCGGCAAGCAACTGTTCGGGTTGACGAAAGATTTGCTCGGTACGAGTTACTTGTTGTTCGACTTATCGAATGGATTGTCCGGGATGCTTACCGACTTGTTGCTTCGTGTCGGTTTGATTGTGGGACCGTTCTTCGTCGTCGCGGTCGTGTTCGGGATTTTGATCAACTATCTTCAAATCGGGACGTTGTTCTCGGCAGAGGCGATCCAACCGAAACTCGAACGCATCGACCCGATCAAAGGGGTCAAGCGGATTATCAGTATGAAAGCGGTCGTCGAATTTTTAAAGTCCTTATTCAAATTATTGATTATCCTGACGACTGCTGTTGCCGTGCTCTGGCAGAATCAAAAAGAGCTGTCCCGGATGGCTGTCGAACATGTCCGTGAATCGGTCATCGCGCTCGCGAGCATCACGATCGAACTTGGACTATGGGTGAGCGTCGCCTTGCTCGCACTCGCGTTGCTCGACTTTTTCTATCAACGATTCGATTTTGAGAAATCGATTCGCATGTCGAAACAAGATGTGAAGGACGAGTATAAAAACAGTGAAGGTGACCCGCTCATCAAGTCAAAAATCAAACAACAACAACGGGAGATGGCGATGCGCCGCATGATGCAAGAGATTCCGAACGCGGACGTCGTCATCACAAACCCGACCCATTATGCCGTCGTCATTCGCTATGACGACACGAAAGACTTTGCGCCGCTCGTCGTCGCCAAAGGCGTCGACCAAGTCGCCTTCAACATCCGCGACGTGGCCAAAGAACATGACATCCCGATTGTGGAAAATAAACCGTTGGCCCGCGCACTTTACGCCCAAATGGATATCGGGGAAGTCGTTGACGAGTCGTTTTATCAGGCGATCGCTGAAGTGCTCGCGTTCGTCTATCAATTGAAACAACCGTCTTGAGGAGGAGTATGTGTTGGCTGTAAAAGCGAAAGATTTCGCGGTATTGATCGGCGTTCTTATGATCGTCGTCATGCTCGTCATCCCGTTACCGGGGTTCATATTAGATTTTTTAATCATTGTTAATATACTGATCGCCTTGCTGATTTTGCTCGTCGCGATGAACGCCCGCGAAGCGCTCGACTTCTCAGTCTTTCCTTCGCTCTTGTTGATCGTGACGCTGTTCCGGCTCGGATTGAACGTGTCGACGACGCGGTCGATTCTTTCGACCGGGTACGGGGGAGAAGTTATTGCGACGTTCGGGAACTTCGTCGTCGGAGGAAACGTGCTCGTCGGGTTCGTCGTCTTCCTTATCCTCGTCATCATCCAGTTCGTCGTCATCACGAAAGGGGCGGAACGCGTGTCGGAAGTATCGGCTCGCTTCACGCTCGACGCCATGCCTGGTAAACAGATGGCGATTGATGCCGACTTGAACTCAGGATTGATTGACGACAAGGACGCTCAAATCCGTCGAAAAAAAATTCAAAGTGAAGCCGACTTTTACGGATCGATGGACGGGGCCTCGAAGTTCGTCAAAGGGGACGCCATCGCCGGGATTATTATCGTCGTCATCAACTTGATTTTTGGAATCATCATCGGGACCGTCCAAATGGGCCTCCCGGTCGGTGAAGCGTTCCAGACGTTCTCACTCATGACGATCGGGGACGGGCTTGTCGGTCAAATCCCGGCGCTCCTTATCTCGACGGCGACCGGCATCATCGTCACGCGTGCCGTGTCGGATGGGAATTTAGGAGAAGACGTCGTCGACCAGCTCGGTCAAAATCCGACGCTCCTCTATATCGCCGGCTCGATTGTGATCATGCTCGGGTTTATCTCACCGAGTCTGCTCCCGGTGACGGTCATCATCGCCGGTGTCGCTTTCTATGGGGCGTATGCGATGCGCCGCAACATGAAACGAGTCATCGATACACCGCTACCGGAAGAAGAACCAATGGCACCGACGGAGACCGTCGTGTCGCTGCTACAAATCGATGCCATCGAGTTCGAGTTCGGTTACGGACTTATCCCGCTCGCCGATGAGTCGCAGGGCGGCGACCTGCTTGACCGGGTCGTCATGATTCGTCGTCAGCTCGCGCTCGAACTCGGCTTCATCTTGCCGACGGTCCGAATTCGAGATCATTTGCAACTGTCTCCGAACGCGTACCGCATCAAAGTGAAAGGCAACGTCGTCGCTGAAGGGGAGCTGTTGCTCGATCATTACTTGGCGATGAGCCCTGGCATCGAAGACCCGGAAGTATACGGCATCGAAACGACGGAACCGGCGTTCGGCCTCCCGGCTCTCTGGATTGACGAAGAGACGCGGACTCGCGCTGAAATGAGCGGGTACACCGTCGTCGATCCGCCATCGGTCGTCGCGACGCATTTGACGGAGACGCTCAAGAAACATTCGGCAGACCTTCTCGGCCGTGAAGAGACGAAACAACTCGTCGAACACTTGAAAGAGACGCACCCGGTGCTCGTCGAAGACGTGACACCATCCGTCCTATCGATTGGCGACATTCAAAAAGTGCTCCGTCATCTATTGAAAGAACACGTCTCGATTCGCAATTTACCGCTCTTGTTCGAGACGATGGCCGATTATGGAAAAGTGACGAAAGATGCCGATATCCTCGGCGAATATTGCCGCCAAGGCCTGTCCCGTCAATTGACGGACCAAGTCAGCCCGCCGGACGGACCGCTCTACGTCGTCACACTCGGTGGCCAGACCGAACAGCTTATTCAAGACGCCGTTCAAAAAACCGAGTTCGGGAACTATTTGGCGCTCGACCCGGAACAGGCGCGCGAGATTATCGAACGCTCGGGTGAGCAACTGTCGATGTTCGAACGCTACGGGGCTTCGGCCGTCATTTTATGCTCGCCGACGATTCGTTTGTTCGTGAGACAACTGCTCGAACGATATTATCCGGACGTACCGGTTCTCGCCTACAACGAGCTGCTCAGCTCGATTGAAGTGAAAAGTATTGGGGTGATTTAAATGCAAATCAAAAAATATACCGGCAAGACGATGGCGGAAGCGATGGCGAAAGTCAAACAGGAGTTTGGTGACGACGCCGTGATTTTGAACTCCCGTCAAGTGAAGAAAGGCTGGCTCGGCCTGTTCGCATCGCTACACGTCGAGGTCATCGCCGCGCTCGAGAAAGCACCGCTCGCTGTCAAACCGCGTGCCGCGACGAAACCCGTCGCACCATCGAAGCCTGTGAAGGCTACGACGCGTCCACCGCACCAAACGAACGAATCAAGTCAGGCGGCGACCGTGTCGACGTCGAGACGGTTGCCCGCAGCGCTGGCGCATGTCGAATCACTGCTCGCCTCCGAGTCGTTCCGTGGTGAGACGTGGGACGAAGCGATCAACGAGCTGTATTACACGACAAAATCGGTGGAAGTCGTCGAACGCTACGTGCGTGATCAAATCCGGAGTTCCTTCTTGGCTGTCCCCGAACCGAAACGGTATATGATGCTCGTTGGTCCGACCGGGGTTGGCAAGACGACGACGCTCGCCAAACTTGCCGCTCACTACAAACTCGAGCATGGGCTCTCGGTCGGTCTCATCACAACGGACACGTACCGGATCGCGGCAATCGAACAATTGAAAACGTACGCCGAGATTTTAGACATCCCGGTCGAGGTCGCCTACGACTTCAATGACTTCAAACGAGCGAAACAACTGTTCGCACGGAAAGACATCATCTTGATTGATACGGCCGGTCGCAACTTCCGCGACGAGGCGTACGTCGAACAGTTCGAGCGACATCACGATTTCTCGGAAACGAGCTTGTCGCTCGTCCTCAGCTTGACGTCGAAGATGCGGGATATGGACATGATTTATCGCCAATTCGAACCGTTGCCGCTCCAGTCGCTCATCTTCACGAAAGCCGATGAGACGAGTGACATTCACGCGATGTATCGGATGGTCCGCGAGAGCGGACTGCCGGTCGCTTGGCTGACGGACGGACAAGAAGTGCCGGACGACCTTGTCGCCGGAGAGCCGGACCGATTGACGGATCGTTTACTTGAGAAAGAAGGGTGGACCCAATGGACCAAGCAAGACGTCTGAGGGCGAAAACGGAGACCGCACCGACGACAATCGCTTTTGCGAGCGGGAAAGGCGGGGTCGGTAAAACGAACGTCTGCGTCAATACGGCCATCGGTCTCGTCGAGCTCGGGAAACGTGTCTTGATCGTCGACCTCGACATCGGGATGGCGAACGTGCACATTTTATTGAACGCGTCGCGGTCACGAACGATGATGGATTCGGTAAAAGCGCGAATTCCGCTCGCCGCCTCGGTTCAGAAAGACGTGCATGGTGTCGATATATTACATGGGGGAAGTGGGCTCGACGAACTAGTCCAATTCTCACATGCAGATATGCAATTTTTTATGCGTGAACTCGAAGTGCTGACCGAATACGATTATGTGTTATTCGACATGGGGGCCGGGGCGACAGACACGTCGCTCCAGTTCATCGAGGGATGCGATGAGATGTTCCTTATCTTGACGCCTGAACCGACCTCGCTCATGGATGGATATGCCTATACGAAGCTCGTTCATCGTCAAAGTCCGGACTTACCGCTCGGTGTGATCGTCAATCGGGCCCAATCGGGTGAAGAAGCGCTGCAATGTTTTGAACGAATGGAAGTTGCATGTGAGCAGTTTTTAAAGAAATCGATTCGATTCCTCGGGTATTTACCAGATGACGCCACGGTCAGACGAGCGGTCATCGCCCAAGTCCCGTTTTACCATCTGGACCGGAAGAGTGACATCAGTTGGCGGCTTGAACGGATTTTAACGACATTGACCGGGACACCGCCGAAGCCGCGTCATTTTATGGAACGCTTGATGGGGAACTTGAAACGTCAGTGGAACCGAGTCTAACGACAGGGAGGCATTATAGATGGACGTGAACGAATACTTAGGATTGTTTTTAGACGAATCTCAAGAACATATCCAATCGGTTAACACCCAGCTGTTGAAACTAGAACAGACGGGCAGTCAGGAAGCGATTCAAGAGATTTTCCGCTCGGCACACACGCTCAAAGGGATGTCGGCGACGATGGGATACGAGAGTGTCGCCAACTTGACGCATGAGATGGAGAGCGCGCTCGATTTGGTTCGAGCCGGAAAGAAAGAGAGCAACCAGTTGTTGCTCGATACGATGTTCTCGGCCATGGAACAAATCGAAGAGATGATCGCTGATATCGAGACGGGAGGCAGAGGCGCAAACATCGATGTGACGGCGACAGTGTCCGCGTTCCAGTCATTTATCGGTAGCACTCCGAAAGCAGTCGAGGTGGTCGATGAGACGGTCTTCACGGCCGACCTATATACCGATTCGGTCATCACGCAAGCGAAAGAGACCGGCTTCGAAGCGTTCCAACTTCATGTGAAGCTATCGGATGCCGTCGTGTTGAAAGCGGCGCGCGCCTACATGGTGTTCGATCGCCTCCAAGAACTCGGCGAAGTCGTCCGGACGGTTCCTGAGACCGAGGCGATCGAGCAAGAACAGTTCGATCTCTCATTTGACGTCTTGTTCGTGTCTCAGGAGTCAGCGGACGTGATTGAGCATGCCGTGTCCCAAGTGTCGGAAGTCGAGCACGTCCAAGTGACACCTTACACGAGTGCGGCAGCCGGTGCGCCGGAAGTCGCCGTCAGTGCCGAGAGTGTCGCCGTGGCCGAAGTGAAACCGAAAGCGGTGGAGGCGGACGAACCGAAAGAACAGGCCGTCGCACAAGCGAAGACGATTCGTGTCAACTTAGAGCGGATCGATCGTCTGATGAACTTGTTCGAAGAATTCATCATCGATCGCGGTCGTCTTGAGCGGCTCGCCGACGAAGTCGGTCAACCTGAACTGAACGAAACGGTCGAGAAAATCAAACGCGGTACGAACGAACTTCAATCGCTCGTCTTGACCCTCCGCATGATGCCGATCGAGCAAGTGTTCAATCGCTTCCCGCGCATGGTGCGTTCGGTCGCGAAAGATATCCATAAAAAAGTCCAACTTGAGATCACCGGTGCTGAGACCGAGCTCGATCGGACAGTCATCGATGAGATTGGTGACCCGCTCGTCCATTTGATTCGTAACGCCATCGACCACGGCATCGAGTTGCCGGAAGTCCGCCTCGAAGCCGGGAAGCCGGAACAAGGTCGACTCGCGCTTCGCGCTTACCATGGCGGCAACCGTGTCTTCATTGAAATCGAGGATGACGGGGCAGGGATCAATGTCGATAAAGTCCGCTCAAAAGCACTCGAACGAGGCGTCATCACGCCTGAAGAAGCGACGGCGATGACGGACAACGAAGTAGCCATGCTCATCTTCGCACCTGGATTCTCGACGGCAGACGTCGTCACCGATCTTTCAGGTCGCGGCGTCGGACTAGACGTCGTCAAAAACAAGATCGAATCGCTCGGCGGGGTCGTCACGCTCGAGACGGTCGTCGGACAAGGGACGAAATTCCAAGTCAGCTTGCCACTCACGCTCTCGATCATCTCGGCGATGCTCGTACAAGTCGGCGATGAGACGTACGCCGTTCCGCTGTCATCGATTCTCGAGACGACGCTCCTCGACGAGGCCGACATATTGACGGCCCATCGCGAACGCGTCTTCGACTTCAGAGGTCAGCTCGTCCCGCTCGTTTACTTGAAAGAAATGTTCGCGATCGAAACGGAAACGAAGACGCAATTCCCGGTCGTCGTCGTCCGCAAAGGAAACAAGCTCGTCGGTGTGGTCGTCAATGACTTGATTGGCCAACAAGAGATCGTCATGAAGCCGCTCGGAACTTATCTCGAGGGCATCCCGGCCATCTCTGGTGCGACGATACTCGGAGACGGGCGTGTCGCCTTGATTGTCGACAGCAACGATCTGTTCTAAGGAGGAAGAAGGATGGAAGAAAAATGGGTAGTCTTTTCATTGGGATCGAACACATACGGAATCGATGTCCAGTCAGTCCGCTCGATTGAACGGGTACAACCGGTCACACGCGTCCCGAACGCGCCGGCTCACGTCAAAGGTGTCATCAATCTGCGCGGGGTCGTCACACCGGTCATCGACCTTCGGCTCCGTCTCGGTTACGAGGCAGTTGAACCGACCGAAGAAACACGGATTTTGATCGCTTCACTCAATCAAGGCGATGCCGGTTTTATCGTCGACCGGGCCAACGAGGTCGTGGAAAGCGAAGACGTTCGCATCGAGCCGATTCCGGAGTCGAGCCGAGACATGTTGTCGGCTCACTTGACGGCGATCGCCAAGGGCGAGGACAAATTGTTCTCGCTCCTCGATGCCAACGCATTATTCGAGGAACAGCATGCTGAGTGAGTTCGAGCAAGATTTATTGAAAGAACTCGGCAATATCGGTTCTGGTCATGCCGCGACGGCATTGTCGACGCTCTTGGGCAAGCCGGTCACGATCACCGTCTCCTCGGCGGAGATGGAACCGATCACGTATTTGCCGGAACGCGTCGGCGGGCCGGAACGTCACGTGGCGTCCGTCTTGTTGGAGCTCGGCGGTGACATTAGCGGCATGATTCTCATCTTGTTTCCGGTCGATGATGCCGAAACAATGGTCGCTTCCCTCATCGGAAGCACGTTCTCGTTCCAAACGGCGGACGAGCTCGGCCAGTCGGCATGGGAAGAAATCGGAAACATCATGAGCGGGGCTTACGCCCGGGCGCTCGGGGATTGGCTCGATACACCAATCTCCATCCAAGTCCCGGCGACAGCGGTCGACATGGCGGGTTCGATCGTCGAATTCGTCGTCACGTCGGTCCAACCTGAGGAAGATGCGGCACTCTACATCGATACGACGTTCCGCATCGATGAGAAAGTAAGTGCTGGGCATGTGTTGTTCCTACCGACGCATGGCTCGCTCGAACGGATACAACAGCGGTTGATTGGCCATGGCTGAAGTCATCAAAATCGGCATCGCGGAATGGAAGCAGACGACCGCGCCGAACAAATTGCGAACGGCAGGACTCGGTTCGTGCGTCGGCGTCATCTTGTATGACGTCCGGCTCCAAGTCGCGGCAATGGCCCATGTCATGTTGCCGGATTCGGCGATTGCCCGGAAACACCAAACGGTTGAAGTAGGAAAATATGCGGATACGGCCATCGATGCGCTCGTCGCGTCGTTGAAACGGGCCGGAGCGGGTCGGCTGCAAGCGAAGATGGCCGGCGGCGCCCAAATGTTTCAATTCAAGTATGAGAACGAGGCGATGCGGATCGGTGAACGAAACGCCGAAGCCGTGCGCAACGCACTGAAAGCGCACCGTATCCCGCTCATCGCAGAAGACTGTGGCGGGCATAACGGACGGACGATCGAATTTGATGTGGCGACTTGCGTCCTGTCGATTCGAACGGTCAGCGTAGGAACTAAGGAAATCTAGGGGGGATCGACATGACGACTCAGCTTACCGAGTTGTGGGATCGTTGGAACACTGACCGCGATATGGATACAGCGAATGAACTATTGGCGCACTACGAGTTCCTCATCCATTATCACGTGCAACGAATGATCGTGACGCTCCCGAAGAGCGTCGAACGCGACGAATTGAAAAGTTTGGGTTACATGGGATTGTACGATGCCCTCATGAAATATGATCCAGAACACAACAACAAGTTTGACACGTACGCGGCGTTTCGGATACGTGGCGCCATCATCGATGGGCTGCGGAAAATTGATTGGTTACCGCGTTCGGTGCGCGAACGCGTGAAAAAAATTGATCACATCGCCGAACAACTCGAGCAGAAGTTGCACCGGGCCCCGACGAAAGAAGAACTCGCGAGCGCCTGCGAACTACCGGTGTCGGAAATCGAGAAGGCGATGGCGGAAGGGTACTTCGCGAACATGTTGTCGATCGATGAAGCGGTGACGCTTCAAGAAGAAGGCAAGGTCATGTCCGTCACGTATTTCGACCCTGACTCTGAAAAACCGGAGGATACGCTATTGCAGCGCGAGCTGCTCGACGTGCTGACGACCGAAATCGAGCACTTGTCCGAGAAAGAACGTCTCGTCGTCTCGTTGTTCTACTTCGACGAGTTGACGTTGACCGAGATTGGCGAAGTGTTGGAACTGTCGACGTCACGTATCTCCCAAATCCATTCCAAGGCGTTAAAGACGTTAAAGCTTGCACTTGGACGTTCGTATTTAGAAGAAAAGACATCGTGAAGGAGGGATGGAGATGACCATCGTATATATCGCAATCGCCTGTATCGTCGCTTACGGACTGCTGATCTTATTTCGTCAAGTCCAGGCGTTGACCGCTCGCGTCACGCAACTCGAGCACGAGAAACGTGAGACCGAGGCCCTCCTGTTGTCGTTCATGGAATCGATGAACGATGTCGTGAAACAACCAGCGTCCTCAAACGAAGAGGTTGCCGGTGCTCAGTCGACCCATGCGGAGCCAAAACGAGAGACATCGGATGACGATACGCAATCAGCACCGCACGTCGAGGACGTTTTACTGAACCATTCGGTCCGGGAGACGGCCCGACTCCTCGGAAAAGGTGAGGGAGAAGTCGCCTTATATGCCAAACTTCGCAAAAAGTGAGAGTTGCCGGATTGGCGGACATATGCTATAGTATTTTTTGGTGTTAAACACATCACACACGTCTCGGGATGGTATTCCTCGGTGCCGAAAGGTCGGAATACAACGATGAACGAGGCGGAGGACTTTTTTAAACCACAAGGAGGAAATTTATCATGGCAGTAATTTCAATGAAGCAATTGCTCGAAGCTGGTGTACACTTCGGTCACCAGACACGCCGTTGGAACCCAAAAATGGCGAAATACATCTTCACGGAGCGTAACGGCATCTACATCATCGACCTTCAAAAAACGGTCAAAAAAGTAGACGAGGCGTACAACTTCGTTCGTGAACTCGCGGCAGAAGGCGGAAACGTCCTCTTCGTAGGTACGAAAAAACAAGCTCAAGACACGATCAAAGAAGAAGCACTCCGTTCAGGTATGTACTTCATCAATGAGCGTTGGTTGGGTGGAACACTCACAAACTTCTCAACAATCAAAAAACGTATCAACCGTTTGAAGCAGCTTGAGAAAATGGAAGCTGACGGTACGTTCGAAGTACTTCCTAAGAAAGAAGTCATCATCTTGAAAAAAGAAATGACACGTCTTGAGAAGTTCCTCGGCGGAATCAAGGACATGCCAGGTGTTCCTGATGCACTCTTCATCGTTGACCCACGTAAAGAGCGGATCGCGATTGCAGAAGCTCACAAATTGAACATCCCAATCGTTGCGATTGTCGACACAAACTGTGACCCAGACGAAATCGACTACGTCATCCCAGCGAACGACGATGCGATTCGTGCCGTTAAATTGCTCACTTCGAAGATGGCAGATGCAATCATCGAAGCGAAACAAGGCGAAGAAGAAGTAGCTGAAGAAGCGGTAGCTCCAGAAGCTGAAGCGACAGAAGCTGAGTAATCAGTCAGACAACAGGTGATAAAGGGAAAGCCTTTTATCACCTTTTTTTAGGACACGTATATAAAGCCTTAGTGCTTTTTCTTAAAAAATTGTAAGTTTTACAAGGAGGAATTTCCGATGGCAGTTACAGCAGCAATGGTAAAAGAACTTCGTGAAAAAACAGGTGCAGGTATGCTCGATTGCAAAAAAGCACTCACTGAAACAAACGGTGACATGCAAGCAGCAATCGACTTCCTTCGTGAAAAAGGGATCGCGAAAGCAGCAGCTAAAGGCGACCGTATCGCAGCAGAAGGTTTGACGGCAGTAGCGGTTGAAGGCAACAAAGCTACGCTCGTCGAAGTTAACTCAGAAACAGACTTCGTTGCGAAAAACGAGAAGTTCCAAACACTCGTTTCAGACGTAGCAAAAGCTGTTCTTACTTCAGGCGCAACGACAGTTGAAGCGGCACTCGCTTCTGAATTCGTAGCTGGTAAAACGCTTGAAACACACATTCAAGAAGAAGCTTCGACAATCGGAGAGAAAATCTCACTCCGTCGCATCGCTGTCCTTGAAAAAGCGGACGATGCAGTCTTCGGCACGTACCTCCACATGGGCGGCCGCATCGGTTCAGTCGTTGTCCTCGACGGTACAACAGACGAAACAGTTGCAAAAGACGTAGCCATGCACGTAGCAGCAGCACGCCCACTTTACGCGACACGCGACGAAGTATCGGCTGAAGAAGCAGATCGTGAGAAGAAAGTCTTGACTGAGCAAGCCCTCAACGAAGGCAAGCCTGCCAACATCGTCGAGAAGATGATTGCGGGACGTATGAACAAGTACTTCGAGGAAATCTGCCTCGTCGACCAAACATTCGTTAAAGACGCTGACTTCAAAGTTGGGAAATACGTAGAGTCTAAAGGCGGCCGTATCAACTCATTCGTACGTTACGAAGTTGGAGAAGGTATGGAAAAACGCGAAGAAAACTTTGCTGAAGAAGTAATGAACCAACTTAAAAAATAATCTGCATCATTCACATGGTGCTATCAAAATTGGGAACACGTCTGTATAACCTTGAGTTAGTTCGTTAAGGGAGCGTGTTCCCTTTTTTCAAGCAAGAGGAGGCAAAGTATGGAACCGAAATATAAGCGAATTGTGTTAAAATTGAGTGGGGAAGCGCTCGCTGGAGATCAAGGGTACGGGATTGACCCGGCCATCGTCAATTCGATCTCTGGGCAAATTAAAGAATTGGTCGCCTTGGGCGTCGAAGTTGCCGTCGTCGTAGGCGCCGGGAACATCTGGCGCGGCAAGACCGGTAGCGAGCTCGGCATGGACCGAGCGAATGCGGATTACATGGGCATGCTCGCCACGGTATTGAACTCGCTCGCGCTACAAGATAGCCTTGAAACGAACGGTGTCCAAACACGCGTCCAAACCTCAATCGAAATGCGCCAAGTGGCTGAACCGTACATTCGTCGCCGGGCGATGCGTCACCTTGAAAAAGGTCGCGTCGTCATCTTCGCGGCAGGGACGGGGAACCCGTACTTCTCGACAGACACGACAGCGGCACTCCGCGCAGCGGAGATCGAAGCTGACGTCATCTTGATGGGAAAAAACAACGTCGACGGCGTCTATTCGGCCGATCCGAAACTCGTTCCGGATGCAGTCAAATACGACACGCTCACGTACTTGGACGTCTTAAAGGACGGTCTCCAAGTGATGGATTCGACAGCCACGTCACTATGTATGGACAACCATATCCCACTGATTGTATTCTCATTGCTTGAAGAAGGAAACATCAAACGTGTCGTACTCGGGGAACATATCGGGACGGTAGTAGGAGGAATCAATTCATGAGTGTAAATGACGTATTGAAAACTGCTGAAGAGAAAATGGAGAAAGCCGTTTCCGCGCTGAAGCGTGACTTCGGGACACTTCGGACGGGACGCGCGAGCGCGTCGATCTTGGACCCGGTTCAAGTCGATTACTACGGCGTACCGACACCGCTCAATCAAGTCGCGAACATCAATACACCGGAAGCACGCCTTCTCTTGATTCAACCATGGGACAAGTCGATGGTGTCTGACGTTGAAAAAGCGATCCAAAAAGCCGACCTTGGTCTCTCGCCGTCGTCGGACGGGACCGTCATTCGTCTCGCCATCCCAGCTTTGACGGAAGAGCGTCGCAAAGAGCTCGTGAAAGTGACGAAGAAATATGCGGAAGAAGCGAAAGTCGCTGTCCGTAACGTTCGTCGTGACGCCAACGAAAACTTGAAGAAGCTTGAAAAAGATGGGGACTTGACTGAGGACGACCTTCGCGGTTACGCGGATGACGTTCAATCGTTAACGGATTCGTATATCAAAAAGATTGATGAATCTGCAGCGACGAAAGAAAAAGAAATCATGGAAGTGTAATCACGGAAGTGGTATACCAAAAAGCTGTGTGGGGACCCTTTTACTGAGAGGGTCCCTCTTTCATACAATCAGGAGGATAGAGTATGTTTAAATGGGTGAATCCTAAAACGAAGACCGAGGCGGAACTGAGCATCCCCGAACACGTCGCTATTATTATGGACGGCAACGGCCGTTGGGCGAAAAAGCGTGGACTCCCTCGCATCATGGGTCACCGGGAAGGGATGAAATCGGTCCGGGAAGCGGTTCGCACCGCCCAAGAACTCGGGATCCGTTCGTTGACGCTCTATGCGTTCTCGACGGAGAACTGGACGCGTCCGGAAGAAGAAGTCAACTTCTTGATGAAATTGCCGAAACAATTTTTAGAGACGGACTTAAAAGAACTGGACGAACAAAATGTTCGCGTCCTCGTCGCAGGTGATGTGTCAAAATTACCGCGCGGCACGCGGGATGCAGTCGATGAGGCTCGTACGCGCACGGCGACGAACACAGGTCTGGATCTCGTCTTTGCCTTAAACTATGGTGGCCGCGACGAGCTCGTACAAGCGATGCGCCATATCGCCAGCGATGTAGCGGCAGGGAAGATTCAACCGGACGACATCGATGACGCCATGATCGGACAGCGTCTCATGACAAATATGCAAGACGTC
Organism: Exiguobacterium sp. s21; assembly: GCF_018617975.1. NCBI lineage: Bacteria > Bacillati > Bacillota > Bacilli > Caryophanales > Exiguobacterium > Exiguobacterium sp. s21. The sequence continues at coordinate 340,801 of NZ_JACSLF010000002.1, forward strand.
GATTTGATTATCCGGACGAGCGGGGAACAGCGTCTCTCGAACTTCTTGCTCTGGCAAGGGGCGTACGCTGAACTCCATTTCACAGACGTGTTATGGCCTGAGTTCAAACGAGACCACTTCGTCGAGGCAATCGAAGCGTATAACGCGCGGACGCGCCGGTTTGGTGGGGTGTGACATGAAGACTCGAATTATTACCGGTCTTTGGGCCGGTGCCATTTTTGTCAGCTTGATCGCCCTCGGGGGCAGTCCGTTCGTCATCTTGATGGGTGTGCTCGCCTTGATTGGACTGAGCGAGTTCACGATGATGCGCAATCACAAGTTGACGGCGTTTCCGTTCCTTGTGACGTCGCTCCTTGTAGCCTTCCCGTTCGTATTGATGTTGCTCGAGCGACAGCTTGTCATGGGCGAGATGCCGATGTCGACGAATCAATGGATGGTGCTCGGTTTAATGCTCCTCCTGTTTTGGACGGTCGTCACAAAAAACCGTTTCACGTATGAAGACGCGAGTTTTTATTTTGTATCTGCTGTCTATCTCGTCATCGGTTTCTCTAGTTTTGCGCTCGTCCGTCTTTCGGAGGATGGGCTCGTCAAAGTACTTCTCGTCCTGTTCATGATTTGGGCGACCGACTCGGGTGCTTACTTCACGGGCAAAGCAATCGGTAAGACAAAACTGTGGCCCTCAATCAGTCCGAACAAGACGATTGAAGGGGCGGTCGGTGGGATCATCTCGTCTATCGTCGTCGGTCTCGTCTACGTCCTCGTCGAACCGGTGTTGCCGATTCTCGAAGTAGTGGTGCTCGCGGTCGTCGTATCCGTCGTCGGGCAACTCGGGGACTTGGTGCAGTCGGCGTATAAACGTCAATTCAACGTAAAAGATTCGGGTCATCTGTTACCGGGACACGGTGGCATTTTGGACCGCTTTGATAGTATGATCGCGGTATTCACCGTCATCTGGGTATTTAATTTGTTATAAAGGAGTGTCAAGATGAAGCGAATCAGCTTAATCGGGGCGACTGGTTCGATTGGCGTACAGACATGTGACGTCATCGAACAGCACCCCGACTTGTTTGAACTTGAGGCCTATGCCTTCGGAACGAATGTAGATGTAGCCGAGGAATGGATCAACCGCTTGCGGCCGAAATACGTGTCCGCCAAAGACATCGAAGTGCTCGAACGACTCAAACCACGACTTACATACGAACCACTCTTTTTTATCGGACTTGAAGGGTTGATCGAATGTGCGACCGCAGAGCGGGCTGACATCGTCGTCACAGCCGTCGTCGGGGCTGTCGGTCTTGAGCCGACGCTCGCTGCCATCGAGGCAGGTAAAGACATCGCTTTGGCGAACAAGGAGACGCTCGTCACGGCGGGCCATCTCGTCACGGCAGCCGTCAAGAAGCATGGGGTCAGCCTGCTTCCAGTCGATAGTGAACATTCGGCCATCTATCAATGTTTGAACGGTGAACGCCGAGAGGACGTCTCGAAAATCATCTTAACGGCATCAGGCGGGAGTTTCCGTGACAAGTCGCGGGATGAATTAGACGGCGTGACCGTCGCAGAGGCGCTCGCACATCCAAACTGGTCGATGGGGGCGAAAATCACGATCGATTCGGCGACGATGTTCAATAAAGGACTCGAAGTCATCGAAGCGCACTGGTTGTTCGATATCGATTATAATGATATTGAAGTGGTGCTTCATCGTGAGTCCATCATCCACTCGATGGTCGAATTCAAAGACGCCGCCGTCATGGCGCAGCTTGGAAATCCGGATATGCGGGGACCGATCCTCTATGCGCTCTCAGGTCCGAAACGTCTTGAAATCGAGGGGAACAAGCGGTTAAACTTGAGAGAAATCGGAACGCTTCACTTCGCAGAAGCCGACTTGACGCGTTATCCGGCTTTACGCCTCGCGTATGAGGCCGGACGCGCCGGTGGTTCGATGCCGACGGTGCTTAATGCGGCCAACGAGGCGGCTGTCGAGCTGTTCTTGAACGGGGAGATCGCTTTCCTCGATATTGAACGGATCGTTGAACAAGCGATGGAGACACATACGGTAATTGCAGAACCGACGCTCGAACAGATCCTTCAAGTCGACCGAGCGGTTCGAGAACAAATTCAGCAAGGAAAGTGAAGGTGGGGAATAGACAATGACGACTTTTATCGCCATCGTTTTGATGTTTGGGGTACTCATATCGGTTCATGAATGGGGACACCTCGTCATGGCGAAACGGGCAGGGATTCTCTGTCATGAATTTGCAATCGGGTTTGGACCGAAAATCCTCTCGTTCAGAAAGAATGAGACGCTGTATACGATTCGCTTATTGCCAATCGGTGGGTATGTCAAAATGGCAGGAGAAGATTTTGAGCCGATCGAAGTGAAAGCCGGTCAACACGTCGGGTTACGCCTGACGAACGCCGGCACGGTCGATCGTGTCTACTTCCAGCCGGACCAGGCAAAAGACGTGCACGTCGTCGGGACGGTCGACAAGTTCGATTCGATTCGCGAATTGAAGATCCAGTTACTCGTCGATGATGAGGTCCGTGTCTATTCACTTGAACGGGACACGCTTCTCGTCGACCAAGGCATGGAAATTCAAATTGCCCCATACGACCGCACGTTCGGAGCTCAATCGGTATGGAAACGTGTGCTCGCGATTGCAGCCGGCCCAGCGATGAACTTCGTCCTTGCCTTCATCTTGCTTGTCATCGTCGGTCTCGTCCAAGGGACGCCAACGGACGATGGACGAATCGGTACGGTGCAGCCAGATTCGGCTGCAGATCAAGCAGGTCTTATGGCGGGAGATGAAATTGTCTCCATCGAAGGCGAGACGATTGATGACTGGCTCGACCTTCGGACTGTGCTTGCCGACCGGGCTGACACGCCAACGGAAGTGACGTATATTCGGGATGATGCAGAACAAACGGTGACGCTCACGCCGCAAGCGGTCGAACAAAACGGCGAGACGGTCGGGATATTGGGCGTGACGAACGCGCTCGAGCGTTCACCGACGAAAGCCTTCACGACTGGGGCTGAGACGACGTGGACGATGTCGACGCTCATCTTTTCCGCGGTCGGTGATTTGGTTACCGGTCAAGTCGGCGTCGACCAATTGGCCGGACCGGTCGGGATTGTCCGCATGACCGATGAAGTGGCGGCGAGCGGGCTCATCATGCTCCTCAACTGGACGGCACTTTTATCAGTCAACTTGGCCATCTTTAACTTGTTGCCGCTCCCGGCACTCGATGGAGGACGACTCATCTTCCTCTTGTTCGAGGCGGTGCGCGGACGGCCGATCGATCCGAAAAAGGAAGGATTCGTCCACTTTATCGGGTTCGCTTTGCTCATGCTCCTCATGTTGATCGTCACGTGGAATGATATTCAATCATTCTTTAAATAATAAAAGTAAGATCTAATCGGGTTATAGAAGGGAAACATTGATACCTATGAAACAATCGAGACTGTTCATGCCTACGCTTCGAGAAGTGCCGGCCGACGCAGAAGCCGTCAGCCATCAACTCCTCGTCCGCGGAGGCTTCATGCGCCAAAACGCCGCTGGAATTTATTCGTATCTTCCACTCGGCCACCGCGTGTTACAAAAGATTCAAACGATCATCCGCGAAGAGATGAACCGGGCCGGTGCCCAAGAATTGCTCATGCCAGCGATTCAACCGGCGGAACTGTGGGAAGAGACGGGTCGCTGGGGTATTTATGGTCCTGAACTTATGCGATTGACCGATCGTCACGATCGTCGCTTCGCCCTCGGTGCGACGCACGAGGAACTCATCACGTCGATCGTGCGCGATGAACTCAACTCCTACAAAAAGTTACCGGTCAACTTGTATCAGATTCAAACGAAATATCGCGACGAGCGTCGTCCACGTTTCGGACTGCTCCGGGGTCGTGAGTTCTTGATGAAAGATTCGTATTCGTTCCACGCCACACAAGATGACTTGGACGACGAATACAAGAACATGTATAACGCCTATTCCAACATCTTTGACCGCATCGGTTTAAAATATCGCCCGGTCGTAGCTGACTCGGGTGCCATCGGCGGGAAAGACACGCACGAATTCCAAGCGCTTGCCGATATCGGGGAAGACACGATTGTCTATACGGACACGTCGAACTACGCCGCCAATATCGAGATGGCAGAAACGCTCGACCGCTATGACATGCAAGCGGCCGAAGTGCTTGCCCTCGACAAGGTCGACACGAAAGACAATAAGACGATTGAAGATGTGGCGCGCTTCTTGAACGTCGACACGAAGACGACGATCAAGACGGTCCTCTTCAACGTCGATGGCGAGACGGTCATGGTCATCGTTCGAGGTGATCACGAGGCGAACGACGTCAAAGTGAAGAACGCCCTCGGCGGACTCGACATCCAAATGGAAGAAGAAGCGACGATCATCGACTTGTTCGGCTGTGAGCCGGGCACGCTCGGACCGATTCATGCACCGGTCAAAGTCGTGGCCGATTACGCCGTCAAATATTTGGTCGACGCGGTATGTGGCGCCAACGAGGCGAACACCCATTATACGCACGTCAACGCCGAACGCGACTTGTCGCATTTGACGTATCATGACCTCCGTTTCGTCGTCGAAGGCGACATGGCACCTGACGAGTCGGGTCCGGTCCGCTTCGCTCGCGGGATTGAAGTCGGACAAGTGTTCAAGCTCGGCACGCGCTATTCAGAAGCGATGGGCGCGACGTTCTTGAACGAAGAAGGTCGGGCCGAACCGCTCATTATGGGTTGCTACGGCATCGGCGTCTCACGCACATTGTCGGCCGTCATCGAGCAACATCATGACGATCGCGGTATCGTTTGGCCGAAGAGCGTCGCTCCGTTCGATGTGCACTTGATTGCCATCAACACGAAAGACGAAGCGCAAGTCGAACTCGCGAACCGTTTATACGATGAGCTGTCATCGACGTACGATGTGTTGTATGATGACCGTAAAGAACGGGCTGGCGTCAAATTCGCCGATGCTGATTTGATCGGTCTTCCGATTCGTATCAACGTCGGGAAAAAAGCGAGCGAAGGTATCGTCGAAGTGAAAGTACGTGCCACTGGCGAAGTCCTTGAGACGACGGTAGATGAGTTGCCACGTGTGATCACGGCGCAACTGAACGAGGCAAAATGATCGATGAAGGTGACGGTTTCTTGCCGTCACCTTCATTTTTCGACATCGAATGATAAAAGGGGGGACTTCTTACCCGTGGAAGCTAATCAAAAAATGCAATTGCTCTTGACCGATCTCGGCATCACAACCGAGACGGAACAATTCGACGATGCGGAATTGACGCGACTTGTCGTCAACAAGCAGCGCCGGACGTGGACGTTTTATTTCCAGTTGCAGCGCGTGTTACCGTACGAGGTGTATCAACTGTTCATGAGCCGAATCGAGAGCCGGTACGCGACGTTCGCTGACGAGGTGTACGCGCGTTTCACGACGACCTCAGGCGGTGCCGAACAGGATTATATCGACTATTGGCCGCGTATCGTCAGTGAACTCAGCCAAGTGTCGGGTGCGATGCGCAGTTATTTCGCATCGGTCTCACCACGCTTTGAGCAGAACAAATTGCTCATCCCGGTGCGCTCGGCCCCTGAGGCGAACTATGTCGATAAAGAGTTATGCCAAGAAGTCCAAGCGCTCTATAGCGCCTATGGCTTTATGAAGAAACCTTGCCAAGCGCTGTTCTCGGAGAATGAAGAAGCAAACCAAGCGCTCCGTGAACAAGTCGTGCAAGAAGATTTGGAACAAGCGAAGCTCGCGCTCGCAGCGCAATTCGCGAAGGCGACCGAGACGAACGACGAACCGGTCACCGAGGTACGGATGGGCGCCTTGATCAAAGACGAGATCGTCCCGATCAAGACGATCATCGAAGAAGAACGACGCGTCGCCATCCGTGGCCTCGTCTTCTCGGCCGAACGGAAAGAACTGAAGAGCGGGAAGAAACTGTTCACGTTCAAGATGACGGACTATACCGATTCACTCATCGTCAAAGTGTTCGCACGCGATGACGATGATGACCGGATGCTCAGCGCCGTCAAAAAAGGCATGTGGATCCAAGCGGCTGGCCGGGTCGAGGATGACAGCTTCATGCGCGAACTGTGCATGATGGCATCGCAACTGCAAGAAGTGAAAGTCGAACCGGCCCGTGACGAGTGGGCCGGTGAGAAACGCGTCGAATTACACGCGCATACGCAAATGAGCCAGATGGACGCGGTCACGAACGTATCGGCGCTCGTCGCCCGGGCGGCCAAATGGGGCCATCGCGCCATCGCCATCACCGATCACGCCGGCGTCCAGTCGTTCCCGGAAGCCTATTACGCCGGGAAAAAGAATGACATCAAAGTGCTGTTCGGGGTCGAGGCGAACGTCGTCAATGACGGCGTGCCGGTCGCGTATCACCCGACCGATGTCCCGCTCGATGATGCGACATATGTCGTCTTCGACGTCGAGACGACCGGACTTTCGGCCGTCTACAACAAAATCATCGAACTCGCCGGGGTCAAAATCAAAGACGGTGAAATCATCGACCGGTTCGAGGCGTTCGCCGATCCGAAACATCCGCTCTCGGCTACGACGATCGAGCTGACGGGCATCACGGACGACATGGTCCATGGCCAGCCCGATCCCGAAGTCATCGCCAAACAGTTCGTCGATTGGTGCGGGGACGGCATCCTCGTCGCCCATAACGCATCGTTCGATATGGGCTTCTTAGAAGCGACGCTTCGGAGCGGGGGGCACGAGCCGGATGACTATCCCGTCATCGACACGCTCGAACTCGCCCGGACGATTTTACCGACGCTCAAAAACCACCGCCTCAACACGCTCGCGAAGCGATTCGATATCGAGTTGACCCAGCATCACCGGGCCATCTATGATGCGGAGGCGACGGCGTACTTGCTCATGAAACTGCTCGAACTCGCCAAACAGATGTTTGAGATGCAGACGCATCGCTCACTGAACGCGAAAGTCGGAAGCGACGTCTCGAAAATCCGTCCGTTCCATGCGACGATTTATGCGAAAACGAAAAAACCGGGACTTCGTCACTTATACGAACTAATCTCGTTGTCCCACATCGATTACTTGTTCCGGATGGCACGCATGCCGCGCTCGGAAATCGTGAAGCGTCGTGAAGGACTCCTCATCGGTTCTGCGTGTGACAACGGTGAAATTTTTGACGCCGCCCTGAACAAGTCAGACGAAGAGCTTGAGAAGATGATGGCGTTCTACGACTTCATCGAGATTCATCCCCCGGCGCTCTATATGCATTTGATCGATAAAGAGATCGTCGCCAACGAGCTCGAGTTACGGGAAATCATCAAGCGGATCATTCGCGTCGCCGGACAGGCCGGCCTGCCGGTATGTGCGACCGGAAACGTTCATTACCTTGACCGGACAGACCGCTCGTACCGAGAGATCTTGATTCGGACGCAAGGTGGTGCCAACTTCATCAACACGCGGAAAGAACTCCCGCACGCCCATTTCCGGACGACGAAAGAGATGATGGAAGAGTTCAAGTTCCTCGGGGACGAACTCGCCCGCGAAATCGTCATCACGAACCCGAATGCGATCGCCGATCAAATCGAGTCGATTCAAATCATTCCGGACGATTTGTACACGCCGAAGATTGAAGGCGCAGACGATGAGGTCCGGAACATGAGTTACGACATGGCCCGTTCGATTTACGGAGAACAACTGCCGGAAATCGTCGAGGCCCGGCTCGAGAAAGAGCTGAAATCGATTATCGGACACGGCTTTGCGGTCATCTATTTGATTTCGCATAAGCTCGTCAAGAAATCGCTCGACGACGGCTATCTCGTCGGTTCACGTGGTTCGGTCGGCTCGAGTTTCGTTGCGACGATGACCGAAATCACCGAGGTCAACCCGTTGCCGCCGCATTACGTCTGTCCGAAGTGTCAACATTCCCACTTCTTCGACGACGGATCGGTCGGGTCCGGGTATGACCTTCCCGACAAGCAATGTCCGGAGTGTGGGACTTGGTATACGAAGGACGGGCACGATATCCCGTTCGAGACGTTCCTTGGTTTCAAAGGGGACAAAGTACCGGATATCGACTTGAACTTCTCGGGTGAATATCAACCACACGCCCACGCCTACACGAAAGTGTTGTTCGGTGAAGAGTATGTGTATCGTGCCGGTACAATCGGGACGATTGCCGATAAGACGGCGTATGGATATGTGAAAGGTTATGCGACCGAGAACGATAAGATTTATCGGAACGCCGAAGTCGATCGGCTCGTCTCGGGCGTCACCGGCGTCAAACGGACGTCGGGACAACACCCGGGGGGGATCATCGTCGTCCCGGATTATATGGACATCGCCGAAATTTCGCCGATCCAATATCCGGCCGATGATAAGTCATCCGAGTGGAAAACGACCCACTTTGACTTCCACTCGATTCATGACAACTTGCTCAAACTCGATATTCTCGGTCACGATGACCCGACCGCGATCCGCATGCTGCAAGATTTATCGGGCATTGATCCGAAGACGATTCCGACAGACGATCCGACGGTCATGAAAATCTTTTCATCGCCGGAAGTACTCGGTGTCACGCCGGAGCAAATCGAATCGAAGACGGGTACGCTAGGGATTCCAGAGTTCGGGACGAAGTTCGTCCGGCAGATGCTCGAAGAGACGAAACCGTCGACGTTCTCCGAACTCGTTCAAATTTCGGGACTGTCTCACGGGACAGATGTCTGGATTGGGAACGCCAACGAGCTCATCTATAATGGGACGTGCGAACTGAAAGACGTCATCGGGTGTCGTGATGACATCATGGTCTACTTGATTTATGCGGGCCTCGAACCGTCATTCGCCTTCAAAATCATGGAGTCGGTACGGAAAGGGAAAGGCTTGTCGGAAGACATGGAGACGGAGATGCGGGCCAACGATGTCCCGGAATGGTACATCTCGTCTTGTAAGAAGATCAAGTATATGTTCCCGAAAGCGCACGCCACGGCGTACGTGCTCATGGCCGTCCGGATCGCCTACTTCAAAGTGCATCATCCGATTCTGTATTACGCGACGTACTTCACGGTCCGGGCCGGCGACTTCGATTTGTCGGCCATGATCAAAGGGTCACAGGCCGTGCGTAAAGCGATGTCGGATATCCGTGAAAAAGGATTTGAAGCCACGGCGAAAGACAAAGGGCTTCACACCGTGCTCGAGCTCGCACTCGAGATGTTAGAGCGCGGCATGAAGTTCCAGAACATCGATTTGTACCGTTCGAGCGCGACCGAGTTCTTGATTGAAGGGAACACGCTCATCCCGCCGTTCAATGCCGTCGATGGTCTCGGTACGAACGCGGCGAAAGCGATTGTCGAGGCGCGCGCCGAAGGACAGTTTTTATCGAAAGAAGACTTGCGCAAACGGGCCAAGTTGTCGAAGACGATTGTCGAGACGCTCGATACGATGAAATGTCTCGAAGGCCTCCCGGATGAGAACCAACTCTCGTTCTTTGATTTTGGGGTGTAAGTTGCGAAAAACCGGGAAAATATGATATATTGGTATCGAACAATGTTGGATACTACGACGGAAAGGAGTAGGGAACCCTACTCCTTTCTTGTATGTAAAAGCCAGAAGGAGGGATGAGAGTGTCCAAAATAACAGAAGTCGTCGAAGCGATCGCGTTGCCGATCGTGGAGCGTGAGAACATGGAATTGGTCGATGTCGAATTCGTGAAAGAAGGGCCAGATTGGTTCTTGCGCGTCTATATCGACAAGCCGGGGGGCGTCGATTTAGATGATTGCGTCAACATCAACGAACAACTCTCGGAAAAACTAAACGATAGCGATCCGATCGAACAAGCCTATTATCTTGACGTCTCGAGTCCCGGTGCCGAGCGACCACTGAAAAAGCCGACCGACTTTGAACGTGCGATTGGGAAGAACGTCTATATCAAGACGTTTGCCCCGATTGAAGGTGCCAAAGAGTTCGAAGGCATTTTGACGGAATATGACGGCGAGACCGCCGTCGTCGAGACGCGCATCAAGACAAGAAAAAAAGCGATATCGCTACCGGTAGACAAAATTGCACAAGCCCGCCTAGCGGTCACGTTTAGTTAAGGAGAGGTAAAGATGGGGCCACAATTACTCACAACAATCGAACAGATTGCTAACGAAAAAGGAATCGAGAAAGAGATTATCATCGATGCGCTCGAGCAGGCGCTAATTTCGGCATATCGTCGAAACGTCGCCAACCCGAATGAAAACGTAAAAGTTGAATTCGACCAAGTGACTGGTGATATTCGTGTCTTCGCACTTCTCGAAGTCGTTGAACGTCTCTCGCATCCCGAGCAACAATTATCGCTCGAAGAAGCGCATGAGATTGACCCGAACTACGAGTTAGGGGACTTTCATAAAGAAGAAGTCACACCGAGCGACTTCGGTCGCGTCGCGGCGATGACAGCCAAACAAGTCGTCACGCAAAAGATGCGGGAAGCCGAGCGCGAGCGCATTTATAACCACTTCGTCGATAAAGAAGACGAGATCATGACGGGGATTGTGGAACGGTTCGACCCACGCAACTTGTATATCGGTCTTGAAAACAATATCGAAGCGGTGCTCACACCGAACGAACAGATGCCGAATGAATCGTACCAGATTCATGACCGTATCAAAGTGTACGTGACGAAAGTCGATTCGACGACGAAAGGTTCTGGCGCAGCCATTCAAGTCTCGCGGACGCATCCAGGTCTGTTGCGTCGTTTGTTCGAGCTCGAAGTGCCAGAAATCGCGAGCGGTACGGTCGACGTCATGTCGGTCTCACGTGAAGCGGGTGATCGTTCGAAGATTGCCGTCCATTCAGACATCGTCGATCCAGTCGGCGCTTGTGTCGGTCCGAAAGGGCAACGTGTCCAAACGATCGTCGATGAGCTCAACGGTGAGAAAATCGATATCGTTCGTTGGTCGAACGATCCGAAAGAGTTCGTGAAAAACGCACTCAGCCCGGCTCAAGTCGTTGACGTGTACGTCAATGAACCGAATAAGTCGACGACGGTCGTCGTGCCAGACTATCAATTGTCACTCGCCATCGGGAAGCGTGGTCAAAACGCCCGTCTTGCCGCTAAATTGACGGGATGGAAAATTGATATCAAGAGCGAGACCGATGCAGAAGGCATGGACTTGTATGATACGTACGCCGAAAAAGTTGAACCGGAGCCAGAAATTGTTCACAATGAAATGGAACAGACTGACTCGGTTGACGTCGCCCTCGAGCCGACAACGGTGAAAGAAGAGGAATGACCATGAAGCAAAAGAAACTTCCTTTGCGCAAATGTGTGGTCACGCAAGAAATGTTACCGAAACAAGCGTTGATTCGTGTCGTTCGGACGCCGGAAGGTGACGTCGTCATCGATACGTCTGGTAAATTGAACGGACGTGGAGCGTATTTGTCGAAAGATGCGGATGTGATTCGTTTAGCAGAGAAAAAACGGACACTCGATCATCATTTAAAAGTCAAGACGAGTGACGCGCTTTATGAGCAGCTGCTTCAAGCTGTCACAGGAGCGGAATCATGAGTCAGTGGGAATCATTGTTAGGCCTTGCCGCACGTGCGAGGAAAGTAACGATGGGAGAAGAGTTTGTGTTGAAGGATGTGCGAGCTGGCCGAGCCAAGCTTGTCATCCTTGCCGGAGACGCTGGAGCGTCTACGAGAAAACGGGTTACCGACAAGTGTACATCGTATGGTGTTCCATTGATTGAAGTGAGCGACCGATATACGATCGGAGCTGCTTTAGGTAAAGACATGCGAGTCGTCGTGTCTGTGACAGAATCCGGATTTGCGAACAAGCTTAAGCAACTTCTCTCTTAACTATTAACGGAGGTGGATGCTTTGGGAAAACGCGTCTATGAATTTGCAAAAGAACAGAATGTAACAAGTAAACAAGTCATTACTCAGCTCGAGAAAATGAACAAGCCAGTGAAAAACCACATGGCTGTCTTAGATGAGGAGTCGGTCAAGCAACTCGACCGTGTCTTCAATCCTGAGAAATACCGTTCGGCTGACAAGCAAGAAAAGCCAGCTGCAACGAAACCAGCTGAAACGAAGTCTGCCGAGTCAAAACCGGCTGACGCGAAGCCTGCTGCCAAGCAAGAAGCACCGAAAGCACGCCCACAAGCGTCTGGCGGTCAAAGCAACCAAGCGGGCAACCGTGGTGGCAACCGTTTCGGCAACAACCGCAACGACAACCGCAATAAGAAGCGCGGTGGTAAATTCAAAGGCAAACCTGCGAAAGCAGCCGTGCCATTGGAAGCGGATCCGAATTCGAAAACGAGTCAACGTAAAGCAGCTCGTTTAGCGCAAGAGTCTGAAATGGGCAACGTCATCAAGTACGATGATGTCCTCAGCGTATCGGACCTCGCTGCGAAGATGGATAAAAAGCCAAACGAGATCATCATGAAGTTGATGGGTCTTGGTGTCATGGCGACGATCAACCAAACGCTTGATGACGAGACGATTGAGTTGCTTGCAACTGAATTCGGTTATGAAGTGGAGAAAGAAGTACTCATCGATGAGACGGACTTTGAAGAAGTGGAAATCGACTTCTCTGAGTACGAGCTTGTTGAGCGTCCTGCTGTCGTCACAATCATGGGTCACGTTGACCATGGTAAGACAACACTTCTTGACTCGATCCGCAACACGAAAGTCGTTGCTGGTGAAGCCGGCGGAATCACGCAGCACATCGGTGCTTATCAAGTTGAAGTCAACGATAAAAAGATCACGTTCCTCGACACACCAGGTCACGCCGCCTTTACGACGATGCGTGCCCGTGGAGCTGAAGTGACAGATATCGCGATTATCGTTGTCGCAGCGGATGACGGCGTGATGCCACAGACAGAAGAAGCCATCTCACATGCGAAAGCGGCAAACGTGCCGATCATTGTCGCCGTGAACAAAATGGATAAAGAAGGCGCAAACCCTGACCGCGTCAAACAAGAATTGACAGAGTTCGGTCTCGTACCGGAAGAGTGGGGCGGTGAAACGATTTTCGTACCGATCTCAGCTTTGAAAGACGAGGGGATCGATGAGTTGCTCGAGATGATCTTACTCGTATCAGAAGTCGAAGAGTACAAGTCGACGCCTGAAATGCCAGCTCGCGGTTCGGTCATCGAAGCGAAGCTCGATAAAGGCCGCGGTCCTGTCGCCACGCTTCTCGTTCAACATGGGACACTCCGGATCGGTGACTCGATCGTCGTCGGCAGCACGTTCGGACGCGTCCGGGCCATGGTCAACGATATCGGTCGTCGTGTGAAAGAAGTCGGTCCATCGACGCCAATCGAGATCACAGGATTGAACGATGTCCCACAAGCCGGGGATCAGTTCATCGTATTCGAAGATGAGAAAAAAGCACGTGCAATCGGAGAAAAACGTTACCAACGTTACCTCGAATCACAGCGTCGCGAATCGGCTAAAGTTAGTCTTGATGACTTGTTCAGCCGCATTCAAGAAGGCGAAGTCAAAGATTTGAACGTCATCATCAAAGCAGACGTTCAAGGTTCGGCTGAAGCACTCGCTGGTTCACTCCGCAAAATCGACGTCGCAGGCGTTAAAATCAACATCGTCCACCAAGGTGTCGGTGCAATCACAGAAGGTGACGTCATTCTCGCTTCGGCGGCAAATGCGATCATCATCGGATTCAACGTTCGCCCAGATGGTAACGCCCGGTCGATGGCCGAGCAAGAGCATGTTGAAATGCGTCTGCACCGCATCATCTATAACGCGATCGATGAAATCGAGAGCGCGATGAAAGGGATGCTCGACCCTGAGTTCGTTGAAGAAATCACAGGACAAGTTGAAGTCCGTGACGTCTTTAAAGTCTCGAAAGTCGGTACGATTGCCGGCTGTTACGTCACAGAAGGTAAAATCTCACGCGACGCCGGCGTCCGCATCATCCGTAACGGGATTGTTGTGTACGAAGGAAAACTCGATACGCTCCGCCGCTTCAAAGACGACGTCAAAGAAGTCGCGACAGGTTACGAGTGTGGGATTAAAGTAGAGAAGTTCGACGACATCAAAGTGGAGGACGTTATTGAAGCGTTCATCATGAAAGAAGTCGAACGTAAATAAAGCGAGGAGGGAACACGTATGAACATTCGTGCCCAACGCGTCGCAGAGCAGATGCGTAAAGAGATTACAGATATCTTGCTCCGTGAAGTCAACGACCCACGTACGAAGAACGCTACAATTACAAGCGTCGATGTGACGGGAGATTTGCAGCAAGCGACAGCCTACTACACGGTGCTCGGAGACGACGCCGAAGTGAAGGCTGAGACGCAAGCTGGTCTCGATAAGGCGAGCGCATTTATTCGCCGCGAGATCGGGAGCCGCATTCGTCTTCGGAAAACGCCAGAATTGTCGTTCGAATACGATTCATCGGTCGCATATGGTAGCCATATCGATTCATTGATTCGTGACTTAAATCGGAACGACCAATAAATTGAAGGGGGGACTCGCGTCTCCCCTTTTTTGATGGGAGGAATCCAGATGGGACCAACAGGTGTATTGATTTTAGATAAAGACAGCGGCATGACGAGCCACGACTGCGTGTTCAAGCTCCGTAAATTGTTCCAAACGAAGAAAGTCGGTCATACCGGCACGCTCGACCCCGAAGTGACCGGTGTCCTGCCGATCTGTCTCGGCCGGGCGACAAAGCTGTCACGTTTTCTGACCGATGAAGGCAAACGGTACGCCGCCGAGATTACAATCGGGACGGCGACGATGACCGAGGATGCCTATGGCGAGGTCGTCGAGACGCGCGAAGTCGGTCCGGAGGCGTTCACTGCTGCAGACATCGATCGCGTCCTCGAGACGTTGATAGGAAAGATTGAGCAAATCCCACCGTACTTCTCTGCCGTCAAAGTGAACGGCAAGAAATTGTACGAATACGCCCGAAAAGGTCAGACGGTGGAACGACCGCGCCGTATCGTCGAGATTCATCGCCTCGTCCGGACGAATGACCCGGTCATCGAAGACGGGGTCTGCCGTTTCCGTGTCGACGTCGAGTGTGGCAAAGGCACATTCATTCGGACGCTCGCCGTCCAAATCGGGGAGCGTCTCGGCTATCCGGCTCATATGAGCGACCTGCGGCGGACGAGGTCTGGTTCGTTCGAGGAGACGGCCGCTGTCACGTTGCAACAACTCGCCGACTTCGAGACAGTCGAGGAACGCATGAACCACCTCATCCCGCTCGAAGAGGTCATCAAACGTTGGCCTGCCATGACGATTCCGGCCAATCGGGAGCGGTATATTCGAAACGGGGGGCGTTTGAACGACGTCTCGCTCGAATTTGAACTGTTTACTGTCTATAATGAAGAAGGAATTCCACTTGCCCTCTATCGACGGCTTGACGGAACAACAGACGCAAATGTCGAGGTCATGTTGACCATCGACTAAAGGGGAGATTGAAGTATGGAAACGATCCATCTGACGTATCCTGAGACACCAGACCTGGTCCCTTCGGTCATGGTGCTCGGATTTTTCGACGGCGTCCACACCGGACATCAGGCCGTGATTCGGCATGCACAGGCGCAAGCGAAACAGCTCGATGTACCCGTGACCGTGATCACGTTCGACCCGCACCCGAAACAAGTGCTCTCAAACAAACCGGATGCGGTCCGTTATATCACACCGCTCCAGCGGAAATTGAACCGAATTGCCGGACTCGGTGTCGAACGGTGTATCGTCATCACGTTCACGAAAGAGTTGGCGAGCCTGTCACCGCAACAATTCGTGGATGACTATTTGATCGGTGCCGGTGCGGTCCACGTGACGGCAGGATTCGACTACTCGTATGGTAAATTCGGTGAGGGGACGATGGAGACGCTGCCGTATCATGCGCGTGGTCGCTTCACGACCTCGGTCGTCGCCGAGCAGACGAGCGGCGGCGAAAAAGTGTCGTCGACACGGATTCGTCAATTGCTCGGTGCCGGAGACGTCGATGTGGCGAGCGAATTGCTCGGTACGCCGTACGTCATCTGCGGGGAAGTCATCCACGGCGACGCCCGGGGCCGGACGATCGGCTACCCGACGGCGAACGTCGTCATGGACGCCTCGTACGTCATGCCGCGTCTCGGTGTCTACGCGACGCGTGTACGGCTTCAGGACGGCCGGACGTTCGACGCGATGACGAACGTCGGGCGGCGGCCGACGTTTTATGCGACCGGTGACGTCTCGATCGAGAGCCACTTGTTCGATTTCTCAGAGGATCTATACGGGCAACTGATCGAGATCGAATGGATGCATTACTTGCGTGACGAGCGGGCGTTCGACGGGCTCGACGCACTCATCGCTCAACTCAAGCAAGATGAGACAGCCGCCCGGGCAATCCTGTCTTGACTTTGAATGGGTGGTACGGTATCCTAATTTGGTACGCAAAGTACACCGCTTCGCTTGGCTGGACGATTCACCAACGACGGCTCGGCAACGCGGCAATTTTCTATTAAATGGAGGTGGAGAGGCAATGGCACTCTCAAAAGAACGTAAAAACGAAATCATCGCGGAATACGCGACAAAACAAGGTGACACTGGTTCACCGGAAGTTCAAGTTGCAGTATTGACTGAACAAATCAACACTTTGAACGATCATCTTCGTACACACAAGAAAGACCACCACTCACGTCGCGGTCTTTTGAAAATGGTTGGACGTCGCCGCAACTTGCTTACGTACCTTCGTAACAAGGACGTTACACGTTACCGTGAATTGATTCAACGCCTTGGTCTCCGTCGTTAATCCGAACGGACCATGTGACGGACTGGGACACTTGTTCCTAGTCCGTTTCTTCTTTTTTGGGAGGAAAATCATTAGACATTCATATGAATGAGTTACATAATAAACTAGATAAGGTTTGAGAGGAGAATGTTCATGTTAGGTACGAAACAAGTCTTTTCTACTGAATGGGGCGGTCGTCCGCTATCTGTAGAAGTCGGGCAACTTGCGAAACAAGCAAACGGCTCGGCACTCGTCCGTTATGGGGACACGGTCGTGCTCGCCACGGTCACAGCATCGAAAGCGCCGAAGGATTTAGATTTCTTCCCGCTCACGGTCAACTATGAAGAAAAATTATACTCGGTCGGTAAAATCCCAGGAGGTTTCCTCCGTCGGGAAGGACGTCCTGGAGAGAACGCGATTTTGACATCACGTCTCATCGACCGTCCGATCCGTCCGCTTTTCCCTGACGGATTCCGTCACGATATTCAAGTCATGATCTACGTCATGTCGAACGATCCAGACTGCTCGGCTGAAATGGCCGGTATGCTTGGAACGTCGATCGCACTCTCGATTTCGGACATCCCGTTCGACGGGCCGATCGCCGGAGCGACAGTCGGACGTGTCAACGGTGAGTTCGTCGTCAACCCGACGACAGCTCAACTCGAACAGACGGACCTTGAGCTCCAAGTCGCCGGAACAGCAACTGCGATCAACATGGTTGAAGCAGGCGCGAACGAAGTACCGGAAGACGTCATGCTCGAGTCAATCTTGTTCGGTCACGAAGAGATCAAGAAATTGGTCGCGTTCCAAACAGAGATCGTCGAAGCTGTCGGGAAACCGAAGTTCGAATATACGGTATCGAAGTTTGACGACGCTTTGTCGGCTGAGCTCGAAGCAGCACGTCCAGAAATCAACGCCGCGGTTCAAGTCGAAGAGAAGCATGCACGTGACGCAGCAATCAACGAAGTGATTGCCAAATACGTAGCTGCATACGAAGAATCACTCGCTGACGAACCGGCCAAGTTGAAAGAAGTATCTGGCATCTTGAACAAGTTCGTCAAAGACGAAGTCCGCCGTTTGATCACGGTCGACAAAGTTCGTCCGGACGGTCGTCGCCCGGAAGTCATCCGCCCGCTCGCATCAGAAACGGGCTTGTTGCCACGCGCCCACGGCGTTGGGTTGTTCACACGTGGACAAACACAAGTCATGTCGGTCGCGACACTCGGCGTCATCGGAGATGCTCAAATCATCGACGGCATCGGGTTAGAAGAGAACAAGCGCTTCATGCACCACTATAACTTCCCGCCGTTCTCGGTCGGAGAAGCTCGTCCGGTGCGTGCGCCAGGTCGTCGTGAAATCGGTCACGGTGCCCTAGGAGAACGTGCACTTCTTCCAATCATCCCGAAAGAAGCCGACTTCCCGTACACGATTCGTCTCGTCTCGGAAGTACTCGAGTCGAACGGTTCGAGTTCACAGGCCTCAATCTGTGGTTCGACACTCGCCCTCATGGACGCAGGTGTGCCGATCAAGGCACCAGTTGCCGGGATCGCAATGGGTCTCATCATGGAAGGCGAACACTATACGGTCCTCACTGACATCCAAGGTCTCGAAGATCATCTCGGAGACATGGACTTCAAAGTAGCAGGAACGAAAGACGGGATCACGGCGCTCCAAATGGACATCAAAATTGCCGGGATCACGCGTGAGATCTTGGAAGAGGCACTCGAACAAGCACGTTCAGGCCGTCTCCATATCTTGAACCATATGCTTGAGACGCTCGACGCACCGCGTCCGCAGTTGTCGAAGTATGCACCGAAAATCGTGACGATGACGATCAATCCGGACAAGATCCGCGACGTGATCGGACCGGGCGGGAAGATGATTAACAGCATCATCGACCAAACGGGTGTCAAAATCGATATCGAGCAAGACGGTACAGTCTTCATCGCGTCGACCGATCAAGAAGGCATCGACATGGCGATGGCGCTCATCGGCGACATCGTCCGCGAAGTCGTCGTCGGCGAAGAGTTCGATGCGACGGTTCGTCGTATTGAGAAATTCGGCGCTTTCGTTGAGTTGTTCAAAGGCAAGGACGCGCTCGTCCACGTCTCTGAGTTCAGTCTTGATCGCGTCGCGAACGTCGAAGACGTCGTTAAACTCGGTGATACAATTAAAGTCCGCGTAACGGAAATCGATGACAAAGGCCGAGTCAATGCCTCGCACAAAGTGCTCATCCTTGAAGGATTGTCACCGGAAGAACGCGAAGCATATGAAGCGAAACGTAAAGCGCAGCGCGAGAGCCGTCCACCACGTGACAGCCGTCCGCCGCGTCGTGACGGAGACCGTCGTCCGCCACGCCCGACAAACTAATCATGATGGCCATCGTCTGGTGCGATGGCCTTTTTCATAGGAGTGATAACATGGAATGGATCACATTAGACAACGGCGTCCGCATCGTGATTGAACCGATGGCGGATGTCCGCAGCACGTCGACCGGTGTCTTTATCAAAGCCGGCACTCGGACCGAAGATATGACCGAGATCGGCATCAGCCACTTGATTGAACATATGCTATTCAAAGGAACAAAGACGAGAACGGCAAAAGAGATCGCGTCGTTCTTTGATGAACTTGGCGGAAGCGTGAACGCGTTCACGTCAAAAGATCATACGTGCTATTACGTGAAGACGCTTGACGAGCACGCGGTCATCGCCTTCGACGCGCTCGCCGACATGCTATTCGATTCGTTGTTTGATGAGACGGAGCTCGAGAAAGAAAAGCGGGTCGTCTTAGAAGAGATTAAAATGTATGAGGACACCCCGGAAGATCTCGTCCACGAGCTGCTCGCGAAAGCCGTCTATAAGGACGACATCCTCTCCGAACCGATTCTCGGGACGGAAGCGAGCGTCCTCGGACTATCTCGGGAGCAGTTGCTCCGCTACGTCGCTTCGACGTATACAGGCAACCGTGTCGTCGTCTCAATCGCCGGCCACGTGCCGCAAGAGTTGGTCGAGGCGGTCACGAGAAGGTTTGCCGACCTTCCATCAGGGGAATCACCGAAAGAATCGACGACGCCGATCTTGTATAGCGACGTGGTGAAGAAACAGAAAGAGACGGAGCAAGCGCACCTGTGCTGGAACTTCGAGGCGATTGCCGCCAAAGACGATCGATTGCCGCATTTAGCCTTGTTGAACAATGCGATCGGGGCGACGATGTCGTCACGGCTGTTCCAGTCGATTCGAGAAGAGCAAGGCCTCGCCTACTCGATCTACTCGTACTATACGACGTTCGACGACCACGGGACGTTCACCATTTATATCGGAACGTCACTAGAAACGCTCGCGCAAGTCGAGACGATCATGACGCGTGAGCTCGAAACGTTAAAAGCGGATGGGCTGTCCGATGAGGAAGTCGAGAAAGGGAAACGACAACTGAAAGGGTCGCTCGTCCTTGGGAACGAGAGCACGAGCGCACGGATGAACCGCAACGGGCGCAACCTCGTCCTGCTCGATGAAGTCGAGGATTTGAACGAAGTGCTCGACAAAGTTGATCGCATTGAAACGCGTGACGTCAACACCCTCATCAATGAGGTGCTCGGCCACGCCCCTGCCAAATCATATGTCCTTCCGTCCGAAGACTGACTTGAAACCGAATTGTAAGTTCTCTACACTGATTAAGAGGTATTCTTTACTTTGGACAGGAACAGGTGAAAGAAGGGAAAGACTTGAACTTAACGGATTTAGCTAACCACATACAATTGATTAATCAACCAAACCTACAAGGCATCACGGTGACCCATGTGACGACCGACTCGCGTGAAGTCGTCCCAGGGACGCTGTTCGTCGCCATTAAAGGCTATACGGTCGACGGTCACGACTACGCTGATTTAGCAGTCACTAAAGGCGCAGTCGCCGTCGTCAGTGAACGGCCACTCTCTTTGAGTGTGCCGAACTTGATCGTGCGTGACAGCACGCGTACGGTCGGTCTATTGGCGTCCGCGTTCTATCAATATCCGTCTGAGCAGATGCGTCTGTTCGGGATCACGGGAACGAACGGCAAGACGACGACGACGACCATTTTACGTGATGTTCTCACCGAGCTCGGACATAGCACCGGCTTGATCGGCACGGTCGAGGTACGCATTAACGATACGGTCGTCCCGAGCAAAAACACGACACCGCAAAGCTCTGAGCTGCAACAGTTGCTCGCCCGGATGCACGAAGAAGGCGTCACCGATGTGATGATGGAAGTGTCATCGCACGGACTCGAACTCGGTCGTGTCATCGGTACGGACTTCGATATCGTCGGCTTCACGAACTTGACGCATGACCATCTCGATTTCCATGGTACGTTCGAAAACTATGCGCGGGCGAAAGGCTTATTGTTCGCTCAACTCGGACAGATGGCGTCGCGTCACAAAGTTGCCGTGTTGAACGCGGATGATTCGTACAGCAAGCTGTACGAGACGATGACGGGCGCCCGAGTGATCACGTATGCAATCGACGAGATGGCCGATGTGACGGCATCAGATATCGTTCAGACGCTGTCAGAGACGAGTTTTAGCCTCAACTACCAAGGGGAGAGTCATCCGTTGACCGTTCAATTCATCGGCCGGTTCAACGTGTACAACATCTTGCTCGCGACCGGGTGTTTGATCGCTGCCGGCTATCGTTTGCCCGAGATCGTTCAGGCACTCGAGTCGATTCATCCTGCCAAAGGGCGGATGCAACGTCTCGACGTACCAGGGTATAACGTCTATGCGGACTATGCGCATACACCGGACGGCATCGAGCAATGCTTGAAATCACTCGTCGGTGTCCCGAAAGAGAAGATTGTGTTCTTGATCGGTACAGGCGGGAACCGTGACGTTACGAAGCGGCCGACGATGGGAGAGATGGCCTCGAAATATGCGGGGACGGTCGTCATCACGACGGATGACCCGCGTTTTGAAGCGTACGACTCGATCACGAGCGGAATCGCCGCCGGGATGACCCACGACAATTTCGTCGAGATTGGGGACCGGGAAGAGGCTGTCCGTTATGCGGCCCGGTTGGCCGAACCAGACAATATCGTCGTCTTGGCCGGAAAAGGGCATGAGAAATATCAAATCATCGGTAATGAGAAAATTCCGCTAGATGAAGAAGCAATCGTCCGAGCGACAATTTTGAAGACGGAGGAAATATGATTTATGGCAGTACAACCGATCACCTTGACAGAGGAAGAGCATGACGATTTCGTCAAAACACACGACCGTGGGGACTTGCTTCAGCTTTCGAGTTGGGCCGACGTCAAACGACAAAACGGCTGGTTCGCCGAGCGGGTCGCCGTCGCGAACGATGGGGTGACGAGCGGGGTGGCGTTACTCTTATTCAAACGTGTACCGAAGCTCCCGTTCACACTCTGCTATGCGCCACGCGGCTTCGTCGTCGACTATGACGATGTGGCTTCTTTACGGGCATTGACCGAGGAGGCGAAGCGGGTCGCCAAGGCGAACAAAGCGATCGTCGTGAAAATCGATCCGAATATCGATCGAGATGAAGTGCCAGGTCTATTGACCGAGATGGCGAGTCTCGGCTTCGCCCATAAAGGATACGGCGGTGGGTTTGATTACGCCCAACCGCGGTTCACGATGGAGACGGATTTACGCCCGAGCGAGAAAGACATCTTCGGCAAATTCCATCATAAATTCCGCTATAACGTTCGTTTGGCCGAACGGAAAGGGATCGTCTGCACGGAAGTCGGGCGCGACGGGCTTAAGACGTTCGCCGACTTGATGAAAGTGACGGGCGAGCGTGACGGTTTTGCCATTCGTGGACTTGACTATTTCGAGAACCTATACGATTGTCTGCAACCTGATGACGCCCGTTTGTTCTTGACGAAACTCGAGCCGAAACTCGCACTCGACCAACAGATGGCCACACTCGAAAAAGCGGAGCGTGACCTTGGGAAAATCGAACGGTCACTCGAGACGGAAACGGTCGAGAAGAAACGGACGAGCTTGTTGAACCGTCAAAAGCAGACACGTGAGCAAATCGAGAAGATTCAAGCCGCGTTACCTGAACTGACGGAGTTACACGAGAAATACCCGAACGGTCTCGTCTTGTCGGGCGGTCTGTTGACGCTGGCCGGACGACGCTCGTATTATCTGTACGGGGCATCCTCGAACGAGTTTCGTGAGTTCATGCCGAACCACCTCATGCAATGGACGATGATGCAAGCAGCCAAGGCGAGCGGGGCCGAACGCTACGATTTCGGTGGCGTATCGGGTAGCACGGAGCCTGATGACGAGTATGCAGGGCTTTATGCGTTCAAGTCGGGCTGGGGAAGCGATTTGATCGAGAAAGTCGGCGAGTTCGACCTCGTCTTGAATCGTCCGCTCTATTTCGCCCTCGAGACGGGATTACCGCTCGTCAAAGGACTCCGTAAACGGTTGCGCCGATGAAATGGACCGGCGTTTTGACGTTCGCGATGACGGCGTTTTTAGTCGGAATCTTTTTAGCGTACACGTTGTCACGTCCGGGCCCGATGCCATGGGTCGATGAACCCACATTTGAAACGGGAATGTGTGAACGCAACCCGGGCTCGGAAGATGTCGTCGTCGAGCGAAGTGAAAAGGCGTTCGCGAAGCTTCATCCGCACGTCCGCGAGCGGAGCGAGTCGTTCGTGCGCCTGGCCTACTCTTGCCTCGGCCTCGAGGTCCGTCTGACGTCGGGGTATCGGTCGGCCGATGAGCAGAACGCGCTCTATGCCCAAGGGCGCTCGAAACCGGGACAAGTCGTGACGAACGCCAAGGCGGGACAAAGTTACCATAACTATGGGCTCGCCGTCGATTTCGTCATCATCCACAATAACCGTGCCGATTACAATCTCGAGTCGGACCACAACCGATCGGACGAACCCGATTGGCAAGAGTTAGGAGAACTCGGCAAAGCACTCGGCTTCGAATGGGGCGGGGATTGGAGAAGTTTTCCGGATTACCCGCATTTACAAATGGACTTCGGCTTGTCGATTCGCCAACTCGCTTCCGGGAAACGTCCGGACGACAAAGCGACGATGCCACTCGCCGATGTGATGAAACCTCTCGTCAATTGAACGGAAATGTTGGCATATCAGCAGTTTTCCGATACAATATTCAGTAGCGATAAGTGGACGAAACAGAATATGCAACATCTAGGAGGTTTTTGTTAGTGTCAAAGAAGAAGACAGAGAACGTTAGCGTCTTTGCTCTTGGAGGCGTAGGCGAAATCGGGAAGAACATGTACGTCGTGGAACTAGACGACGACATCTTCGTCATCGATGCCGGCCTTATGTTTCCAGGCGATGAGATGCTCGGGATTGATATTGTCATCCCAGACATTACGTATTTAAAAGAAAATAAAGATCGGGTACGCGCGATTTTCATCACCCATGGTCACGAAGACCATATCGGTGGGCTCAGCTATGTACTCCGTGATTTGAAGCACGTTCCCGTGTATGGGACGAAATTGACGCTCGGTTTAATCGAGCTCAAATTGAAAGAGGCGGGCTTGTTAAAAGAAGTCGACCTCCGATTGATTGACGCCAAAACGAAATTGACTATCGCTGATCATTTCATCACTTTCTTCCGCGTCAACCACTCAATCCCGGACTGTGTCGGTGTCTGCATTCAAACGTCACAAGGCGCCATCGTACACACGGGCGACTTTAAGTTTGATTACACGCCAGTCGATGGGAAACAGTCGGACTTTAACAAGTTGGCAGCCATCGGCCAACGCGGCGTCCTCTGCTTATTGTCAGATTCGACGAATGCGGAACGCCCTGGCCAAACTGGTTCGGAGTCGCTCGTCGGCGCCGAGTTGAACGATGTCATCTATCAAGCTGAGGGCCGCGTCATCGTCGCCTCTTTCGCTTCGAACGTGCACCGTCTTCAACAAGTGTTCGCGGCAGCCGAGGCGAACGACCGCAAAGTCGCCGTCGTCGGTCGCAGCATGGTCAATATCGTCGAAGTGGCGCAGAAGCTCAACTACCTTCGCTTCAAGCCGAAGACGCTCGTCGAGCTGTCGCAAGTGAATCGCTTGCCTGACAACAAAGTCGTCATCTTGACGACCGGTTCGCAAGGCGAGCCGATGGCGGCCTTGACGCGCATGGCGCGCAACGCCCATAAGCAAGTGAACATCCGCTTGAACGACACGGTCGTCATCGCGGCGACACCGATTCCTGGCAACGAGAAGTCCGTCTCGAAGACGATCGACCTTTTGTTCCGCTCAGGAGCGAACGTCATCTATAACCAACGGAAAGTACACGTCTCGGGACACGGTTCGGCCGAAGAGCTCAAGCTCATGCTGAACCTCGTCAAACCGAAGTACTTCCTTCCGATTCACGGAGAATACCGGATGCAGATGGCCCACTCGAAACTCGCCGAGCAAGTCGGTGTGAAATCGAACAACATCTTCATCGTCGAAAAAGGGGATGTGGTCGAGTTCACGGGACGTAAAGCTCGGATGAGCCGGAAAGTACCGGCCGGCAACGTCTTGATCGATGGGATTGGCGTTGGGGACGTCGGGAACATCGTCCTCCGTGACCGTCGTCTCTTGTCACAAGACGGTGTCGTCCTCTGTGTCGTCACGTTGAACCGGAAACAGAAGAAATTGATTTCAGGACCTGAACTCATCTCGCGCGGATTCGTCTATATGCGTGAATCCGAAGAGATGATCTCAGAAGCGAACCGCATCGTCACGAAACAGATCGAGAAGAGTCTCCAGGCTGGAAGTGATTGGACCGAGTTGAAATCAAATATCCGCGAGCGGCTCAGCGTCTACTTGTTCGAACAGACGAAACGTCGTCCGATGATCTTGCCGATCATCATGGAGATTTAAGGAATTGAGATTGAGGCAAAAGTCATCAGACTTTTGCCTCGTTTTTTTAGGAGGAATCTAAGGTGGCACAAAAATCGAGAAAAACTCCGGCGAAGCGGAAGCGACCGACGACAAGGCGTGCGAAAAAACAGCCAATCCCACTACGTACATATGGCTGGGTCATGTTCGTCATGTCGATCACGGCGTTCATCTTCTCCTTGTTCGACTTCGGTTGGGTCGGGAATCAGACGTCACTCCTCGCGACGACGTTATTCGGAGGCTGGGGGGCACTCACGTATTTGGCAATCGCATTCACGTTGCTCGTCTTTTTAAACGAATTTCGTCCGATGCAACGGACGGGCATCCTGTTCCTGTTCGTCTCGTTTCTCATGTTCGGAGATTTGGTATGGGGAGCGGAACGAGGGACGATTAACGGGGCGCTGTATCAGCTCAACCAATACTTGCTCTCCGACTTTGGGATCATCTTTTTAGGCGTGCTATGCATGATCATCGGGATCTCGCTCTTATCGCCAACGATTTGGCGGACGATCGGGTCGCGCCTGCTCGAAACCGGTACGGCCATCAAACAAGAGTGGCACGACCGGGAGCGGGTCAAACCGGCTCCGGTGTCCAATCGGAAGAAGGCGGTTTCGGCACCGGCAAAAGTTGAATCGAAGCCGGTCGAAGCCGAGCCTGAAGCAGACGCGGTGACGATGCATGACATCCCGATTGTCGGGTTCAGCGAGAAAGTCGTCGCCGAGAAACGTCCGAAAACGGAAGAAGTGGCCTCGACGGAGGAAGTGACGGAGCTACCGACCGAGGACATGATGATGACGGCGTCACAAGACGTGTCGGACACGTATGAATTGCCGACGTTCACCATCCTCAGCGAACCGGTCGTGACCGACCTGTCCGGCGAGAACGCCCGTCTGAAAGCAAATGCGACAAAACTCGTCCAAACGCTCAAATCGTTCGGCGTCGGTGTGAAGGTGTTAAAGATTCATCTTGGTCCGACCGTGACGAAATATGAACTGCAACCGGATATCGGGGTCAAAGTGAGCCGCATCACGTCGCTCAGCGATGACCTTGCCCTTGCGCTTGCCGCCAAAGATATCCGGATCGAGGCACCGATCCCAGGAAAGGCCGCCATCGGGATTGAAGTGCCGAACCAGGAAGTGGCCCCGGTCTGTCTCCGTGAAGTGCTCGAGGCCGATCCGGTCAAGCGGGAGCAGTCGCCGCTCCTCGTCGCCCTTGGGCGCAGCATCAGTGGCGAGACGGTGACGATCGCCTTGAACAAGATGCCGCATTTGCTCGTCGCCGGGTCGACCGGTTCCGGGAAATCGGTCTGTATCAACGGCATGATCGTGTCGCTCTTGATGCGGACTCGTCCTGATGAAGTCCGGCTCATGATGATCGATCCGAAAATGGTCGAGTTGAACGTCTATAACGGCGTCCCGCACTTGCTGACGCCGGTCGTGACGGATCCGAAGAAAGCCGCCCAAGCACTCAAACAAGTTGTCGCCGAGATGGAACGACGCTATGAGTTGTTCAGCCGTTATGGTGTGCGGAACATCGAAGGGTATAACGAACTCGTCGATAAATCGGACGATGAAGACGCCAAACGTCTGCCGTTCATCGTCGTCATCGTCGATGAGCTCGCCGATTTGATGATGGTCGCCTCGAACGACGTCGAGGACGCGATCATGCGTCTTGCCCAGATGGCACGGGCGGCCGGCATCCACATGGTGCTCGCCACCCAGCGTCCGTCTGTCGACGTCATTACCGGCGTCATCAAAGCGAACATCCCGTCCCGCATCGCGTTCGCCGTCTCGTCGCAGACGGATTCACGGACGATCCTTGACGGGGGAGGTGCTGAGAAGTTGCTCGGCCGGGGTGACATGCTCATGCTCGCCAACGGGATGAACAAACCGATCCGTGTGCAAGGTGCGTTCGTGTCCGACCAAGAAGTCGAAACGGTCGTCAATCATGTCATCGCCCAGCAACGGGCCCAATACGTCGAGGCGATGATGCCGAAAGAAGAAGAGGTCACGACCATTGATTCGGACGATTCATTGTTCGAAGAAGTCGTTCAATTCATCTTGACGCAAGAGACGGCGTCCACTTCGATGATTCAACGAAGATTCCGCATCGGTTATAACCGGGCAGCCCGCTTGATCGATTCACTCGAACAAGCCGGATATGTCGGGCCGTCAGAAGGCTCGAAGCCGCGGAAAGTGCTCATTAACCAAACCGAGGGTTAAAAAATAAAACGAACGACTAGGTATAACAAATCCTAATCGTTCGTTTTTTATCTAATCTCAGATAATCCGGTTCAAACGTGACGATCGGGGTCGACGTCATGTTGGGACGAACTAATATAGCACATCTGACCTATTTGATTCATTAGGACATACTACTAAAAATGTTGAACCGCTTTCATTTTTTAATACCGTTTTCATTTTACGTTTTCTTTTCAAAGCCTGCCAGAACAGGTAATATAGACTATGAAGTGTACATAATCCCTTCACTTTAAAATATTTCCCTGATTCCGAACAAAAAGTATTGCGTTCTATTTCTCGAATCCCTATACTTAATATTGGCAAGGACATTCATACGTCAGATGTCTGAGCACTGGTAAGAAATAGGTAAAGGTGGTGAGGCCCATGTCGATCAAGCTCGATCATCGCTTGCTCTATCTTCGCGTGATTGAGAAAATCAAGCAAGATATCGACGATGGTGTCTATCGTGAAGGAGAGAAACTTCCTTCAGAATTCGAGTTATCGAAGCAACTAGGAGTCAGTCGAGCGACACTCCGGGAAGCACTTCGTATTCTCGAAGACGAGAAATTTGTCGTGCGGAAACATGGCGTCGGGACATTCATCAGTTCAAAACCCCCGTTTACTTCAGGGATCGAAGAGCTGTTCAGCGTCACGGACATGATCATGCGCGCCAAAATGACACCAGGAACGAAAGTGTTGGTGGCCGAAAAGGTTCTAGCGACCGAGAGAGAAGCCGAGCGTTTAAAAATCGAACCGAACTCACCGATTTATCGGATCGTCCGGATTCGATATGCGGATGAGACACCAGTCGTCTACTGTGTCGATAAAATCCCAGCCCATCTCGTCTCGAATCCGAAGGCGTTGACGGAAGGAAAGTCATTGTTTGATGCGCTCGAAAAAGAGGTAGGACGTCGGGTCGCATATGCGATCACGCACATCGAACCGAGTGTGAACGCTGAAATTTCGACGCAACTTCAAACGGACCAACCGTTACTGGCATTGAAACAATTGCATTACGATGAGAGCGACTTACCGCTGCTCGATTCGGCGAACTTTTTCCGAGCGGACCGCTTCGACTTCCACGTCGTTCGCAAACGCGTCTAAGCACGTTCGTTTTATCCGGAAACGGTTATTTTTGGGAAACAGCGTGAAAGCGCTTTCTTATACCGGTGTAAAGACTACTGATGACATGACAACCTTAATTGTTATAATCCGAAAGGGGAAACACGACGATGAACAAGAAAAAAACGATTCTCTCAGCTTTAGCAGCAGGTCTCACACTCTCAACAGTACTCGCAGCATGTGGCGGGGATGACAATGAAGGTGCTTCAAACAACGAAGGCGGCGGCGAAGGTAGCGACTTCAAAGTAGCGATGGTAACCGATACTGGCGGTGTCGATGATAAATCGTTCAACCAATCAGCTTGGGAAGGTCTTACGAAGTTCGGGAAAGACAACAGCTTGACTGAAAACGAAGGCTTCAAATATCTTCAATCATCGAAACAAGCGGACTACCAGCCGAACTTGCAGCAATTGGCACGCGATAACTTCGACTTGATTTACGGAATCGGCTTCTTGATGGGCGAAGATATCCAAAAAGTTGCTGAACAGTTCCCAGACAACAACTTCGCGCTCGTCGATATGGTCGTTGATGCACCGAACGTCGCATCAATCACGTTCAAAGAGCAAGAAGGTTCGTTCCTCGTCGGTGTTGTCGCTGGTCTTACTACGAAAACTGACAAAGTTGGATTCGTCGGCGGCGTTGAGTCTGACTTGATCAAGAAGTTCGAGAACGGTTATAAAGCTGGCGTCATGGCCGTTAACCCGGATGCGACAATCGACGTGAAGTACGCTGAAGACTTCAACTCAGCTGAAAAAGGTACAGCAATCGCTTCAGGTATGTACGGAGCAGGTTCTGATATCGTGTACCACGCAGCAGGCGGTACTGGGGTTGGCGTATTCACAGAAGCGAAAAACCGTAAGAAGAACGGCGAAGATGTATGGGTCATCGGTGTTGACCGTGACCAATACGAAGAAGGTCTTCCAGAAAACGTAACGCTTACTTCAATGGTCAAACGTGTTGACACGGCTACTTACGAAGTATCGAAACTTGCGATGGAAGATAAGTTCCCAGCAGGCGAAATCGTTGAGTTCTCGTTGAAAGATGATGGCGTAGGGATTGCTGAGACTTCGGATAAGAACGTTTCAGCTGACGTCCTCGCAAAAGTTGAAGAGTACCGCACACAGTTGATCGACGGAGACATCACGGCTCCAGCGACTGACGCTGAGTTCGAAGAGTTCATGAAAACAGTAAAATAATTCATTGAGTTAGGGGGGACCCATGCGGTCTCCCTTTACTTAAAGTTAGGGGTGGACTTTCTTGGAATATGTAATTGAAATGCTCAATATTCGCAAAGAGTTCGGAACGTTCGTTGCCAACGACAATATCACCCTCCAATTGCGCAAAGGAGAGATTCATGCGTTGCTCGGCGAGAACGGGGCCGGAAAATCGACGCTCATGAACGTCCTGTTCGGTCTTTATCAGCCGGAAGGCGGGGAGATCCGCGTGCGCGGGGAGAAAGTGAACATTGAGAATCCGAACATCGCCAACGACCTTGGAATCGGTATGGTACACCAACACTTCATGCTCGTTGAGAAGTTCACGGTGACCGAGAACATCATCCTCGGCTCAGAGCCGAAGAGTGGACTGACGGTCGACCGGGCGACGGCGCGTAAAAAAGTCATGGACATCTCGGAACAGTATGGTCTTCGGATCGATCCGGATGCGAAAATCGAGGATATCTCGGTCGGGATGCAACAACGGGTCGAAATTTTGAAGACGCTCTATCGCGGGGCCGAAATCTTGATTTTCGATGAGCCAACCGCTGTACTGACGCCGCAAGAGATTCAAGAACTCATTCAAATCATGAAGCGTCTGATTGAAGAAGGTAAATCGATCGTCTTGATCACGCATAAGCTGAAAGAGATCATGCAAGTCGCCGATCGCTGTACGGTCATCCGTCGTGGACGTTATATCGGTACGATTGATATCGATGAGACGGTCAACGAAGATCGTTTGGCAGAAATGATGGTCGGGCGTGAAGTTAACTTTGATGCGGAATATTCCAAGGCAGATCCACAGCAAGTCGTCCTCGACGTCCAAAAACTTGTCGTCAAAGACAGTCGCGGGCTCAAAGCCGTCGACGGCTTGGATTTACAGATTCGTTCAGGGGAAATCCTCGGGATTGCCGGGATTGACGGGAACGGACAGACCGAATTGATTGAAGCCATCTCGGGCTTGAAGAAACCCGAGTCTGGAAAAGTGATGTTGAACGGGAAAGACGTGACCGGGTTCACGCCGCGCAAAGTGACGGAGTCTGGTGTTGGCCACATCCCGCAAGACCGGCATAAACATGGCCTCGTCCTCGATTATACGATTCGCGACAACATGGTGCTCCAAACGTATTATAAAGAGCCGTTCTCGAAGCGCGGTTTGATGAACTATAAAGCCGTGGCTGAGAAAGCGAAAGCGTTGATTGAGAAGTTTGACGTCCGAACTCCATCGGTCGATGTACCTGCCCGTGCCTTGTCGGGTGGTAACCAACAGAAAGCCATCATCGCCCGTGAAGTCGACCGGTCACCTGACTTGTTGATCGCGGCGCAACCGACGCGAGGTCTTGACGTCGGGGCAATCGAATTCATTCATGAACAGCTCATCAAAGAGCGTGAAAAAGGACGCGCCGTCCTGTTGATCTCGTTCGAGCTCGAAGAGATTTTACACGTCGCGGACCGAATCGCCGTCTTGTATGAAGGGAAGATTGTCGGAATCCGTGATCCGAAAGAGACGACGGAGCAAGAACTCGGCTTCTTGATGGCCGGCGGTAAGAGAGGAGAAGAAACAGTATGAATAAACTAGGATTTAATCGACTGCTCATCCCACTCTTGTCGATCTTGATGGGACTTCTCGTCGGGGCGATCGTCATGCTCATCGGTGGCTATGACCCGATTCGAGGGTTCTCGTCACTGTTTGAAGGCATGGTCGGCAGCCCGTACGCAATCGGTGAGACGCTTCGCGCCGCGGCACCGCTCATCTTCTCAGGTTTGGCCGTCGCGTTCGCGTTCCGTACCGGCCTCTTCAACATCGGGGTCGAAGGCCAAGTGTTGATTGGCTGGGTGGCAGCGGTGTATGTCGGGATCAACTTTGACTTGCCGATGTTCATCCACTTGCCGCTCGCGCTTCTCGCGGCCATGTTCGCAGCAGCGCTCTGGGCGTTCGTGCCTGGTTTCTTGAAAGCCAAGTTCCACGTCCACGAAGTTATCACATCGATCATGATGAACTATATCGCGCTCTACACGACGAATGCGATTTTGCGCAGTGTCATCGGGGTAACGAACGAACGCACCGAATCCATTAAAGATTCGGCGTCGCTCGCGTCACCGATGCTTCAAGAATTGACGACGTTCTCGCGCTTGCATTGGGGTGTCCTCATCGCCGTGCTCGCAGCGATCGTCTATTACTACATCTTGCAACGGACGACGCTCGGCTATGAGCTTCGGGCCGTCGGTTTTAACAAACACGCATCACAATACGCAGGGATGAGCGTCAACCGGAACATCATTCTCTCATTCGTCATCTCGGGTATGTTCGCAGGACTCGCAGGGGCGATGGAAGGTCTCGGTACGTTCAACGGCATGACGCTCAGCGCCTCGTTCACCGGAGTCGGTTTTGACGGGATCGCCGTCGCGCTCCTCGGTGCGAACACGGCCGTCGGTGTCGTCTTGGCAGCTATCTTGTTCGCTGGACTCAATATCGGCGGACTCGCGATGCAGCTCGGTGCGAACATCCCATCTGAGCTCGTCAAAGTCATCATCGCCGCGATTGTCATCTTCGTGGCTTCAGGTTACGCCTTTAACTACGTGATTGACAAATTCAAAGGAAATCGTAAGAAAGGAGTGGAGAAAAAATGAGCTTCTTAGAAGTCCTCTACATCGTCGTGCCGGTTGCCTTAGCCTATGCGACTCCACTCATCATCGCGGCGCTCGGCGGCATCTTCAGTGAACGTTCGGGTGTCGTCAACATCGCCTTAGAAGGCATCATGGTCATCGGTGCTGCGACAGGAATTATCACGACGCTCACGTTGACAGATATGGGGCTGGGCGGTCTCAGTCCATGGATCTCACTTTTGGTCGCTATGGTCGTCGGTGCGCTCTTCTCGCTCTTCTTGGCGGTGCCGGCCATCCTTTGGCGGGCTGACCAGACGGTACTCGGGGTCGCGATCAACATGCTCGCGATCGGACTCGCCATCTTCGTCGTCCGTGTGCTTTACAACAAAGGGCAGACCGACTTCATCGAGTTTCGGATTGCCAAAGAGAACGTTCCGATTCTATCGGATATCCCGGTGCTTCGCATGTTCTTCATCAACGTGCAGTACACGTCGTTCATCGCGATCATTCTCGCGTTCGTCGTCTGGTTCGTCATCTTCAAGACACCGTTCGGTCTTCGTCTCCGTTCGGTCGGGGAACACCCGATGGCGGCTGACACGATGGGGATCAACGTCACGAAAATGCGCTTCATGGGCGTCATGCTCTCAGGAGCGTTCGGCGGACTCGCTGGTGCAGTATACGCTGTCACCGTCACGACAAACTTCAGCGGGACGACGATCGTCGGTCAAGGTTTCTTGGCCATCGCCGCCATGATTTTCGGGAAGTGGAATCCGCTCGGCGCGCTCGGTGCCGGTCTGTTCTTCGGATTCGCCCAAGCGTTGTCGATCATCGGTAGCAACTTGCCGGTCATCAGCAATGTGCCGCAAGTGTTGCTCTTGATTGCGCCGTATGCGCTCACGATCCTTGCCCTCGCAGGTGTCGTCGGACGTGCGGATGCACCGAAATCGGTCGGTATCCCATATATTAAAGGGAAACGCTAATCATCAAAAGGACAAATGTCCATTTCATCCAGGTTGTTTGACGCTTAAGTCAAACAACCTTTTTTGTTATACTGGTGTAGAGGTGAGATAATTGAAAAAATGGTGGCAACTGCTGATCGCCGTCGTGCTGAGCGTTTCGCTCGCGGGCTGCTCCGTCGATGACTGGTTCGCCGAACAAATCGACCCGCCAGAATCGCTCGTCGAACTCGAGTCCGATTTTCCGTCGGCGTCGGTCGCCCAACAAGTCGCACGGCCGCTCGGTAAGACCGAGACGGTCACGCTCGACCGCGTCATCGATGGAGATACGCTCAAAGTCGAGTTTGAGAACGGGGCGACCGAATCGATTCGTCTCTTGCTCGTTGATACGCCAGAGACGAGCCATCCGACGCTGCCGGTCCAACCGTTCGGAGAGGATGCGAAATCATTCGTCGAGCGTTGGCTGCCAGAAGGAGATACGATCACGCTCGAATATGACGTCGGGCGCTACGATCGTTATCAACGGACACTCGCCTACGTCTGGTATGACGAAGTGATGTTGAACGAGGAATTGTTGCGCCGCGGGTTGGCGCGTGTCGCCTATGTATACGCGCCGAACACGCAACACGTCGATGCGTTTCGGGAGGTCGAGCAGGCCGCGCGTCAGGAATTGCTCGGGATTTGGAGTCTTGAGGACTACGTGACCGGCAACGGCTTCGACCATGAGGCGACCGAGCCGGCCCAGCCGAAACGAGACACGGATGGATGTGACATTAAAGGGAATATCAATCGGGACGGGGAGAAGATTTATCACGTTCCGGGCGGGGCGAGCTATGAGCGAACGATCCCAGAAGAGATGTTCTGTACAGAGGAAGAGGCGCGTGAAGCGGGTTTCCGGAAAGCGACGCGATAAAAAAGACATGTGCGCCCTTCAGGCACACATGTCTCTCTTATTCGTACTTGAGTGCGTCGCCGTCGAACGATTCGTCCGCGACTTTAATTGAGTCGGTCGGGCATCCTTCGAACGCGTCCATCAAGTCCTCATACAATTCGTCCGGGACTTCGATCGTGCCCGTGTTGTCGTCCATCAAGTTGAACGCGAGGCCTTCGTCGTCATAGTCGAAGATGTCTGGGGCGGCTGCTCCGCAGGCCCCACATGCGATACATGTATCTTTATCAACAATCGTAAATTTTGCCATTTGTAACCCTCCATACGTTTCGTCTCTCTGCATAGAAATGATTTTCTACTGACTATGAGTAATTGTAGTCTACATACCCAAATATTTCAATGAGGAAACGAATAACGTTTTGGAAGCATAATTTTGACCGAGGAGGTGGAACGATGGTTCATTTAGCGGACGGGGTGTTGTTGCTTTCGATTGAGCGCTTGAAAGGGGAGCGCAGCGAGCGCAGTTTGTTTCATGTGTTGAACGGCAAACGTTCGGCGACGACACTGCAAGATGCCTTTTTTTATGACTTGGAACCAATTTTCGGATTGTTCCCCTATACGAAGTACGACTATGAGAAACTGCTCGCCTCGTTCGAGAAGCGAGGCTGGCTCAACCGTTCGAGCTTCACGTTGACCGAGGCCGGCAAGATGCTCGCTTCGCCGGAGGCGGTCAGTGAGCTGTTCGACCGTCTCGGCGGTGAGTATCGGGACTATACGACGATGACGTGGAAGCGGCTCAGTTTGTTCGTCCAGACGTTCATGTCGCTCGAGCATGAGCGGACGTTCTATCCGGTGCAGGCCGATCGGTTGGCCGAACGCTGGGTCAAACAGATCGTCAGGACCGAGCGGGAGTGGCAACCGCTGATCCACAGCTTTCATCAGGAGCTTGAAACGGCGCTTGAAGAAGTGGGGGACCCGTACGCGACCGCCGTCGTCTATCGGTTCACCGGTGCGTTCGAGACAGGATACACGTATGAACAAATCGCCTCGCTTCTCGATGTCGATGCGCGCACGGCGCGGCTCTATTTTTTGGCCGGGTGGAATGCGCTCCTGTGGAAATTGCCAAGGGATGCCAAGTTGCTTGGCTTCGCGCACGGCTTGTCGAGTGAGCGGATGACGTTGTCGGCGCGCGAGTCGTATGAGCAGTTTTCGGCTGGTCGAACGTTCCAACAAGTCCAGTCCCAGCGACGGTTGCGCACGAGTACGATTGAAGACCACGTCGTCGAGATGGCGATGTATTTAGATGAGTTCCCGCTCGACCAATTTGTTCCGTTTGAGCAAATCAAGCAAGTCGAGCAGTTGCGTGACGAGTCGAGCTGGGCGCTCAAGCCGATTTTTGAACAAATCGACGGGATCAGTTACTATCAAATCCGATTGGTGTTCGCGAGATTGAAACGAGGTGAGACATTTGTTTGAGAAGACGTTGAAGCGGGTGTTCGGCTACGACAGCTTCCGTCCCGGGCAACGGGATGTGATCGAAGCGGTCGCCGACGGCCAGGACGTGTTGGCCATCATGCCGACCGGAGCGGGCAAGTCGTTGACGTTCCAACTCCCGTCTTATCTTAAAAATGACGGGCTGACCATCATCGTGTCACCGCTCTTGTCGCTAATCGAAGATCAGATGCTTCACATCCGTGAACGGGGCGAGCGGGGAGTGGCGCGATTGACATCGATGGAGACGCTCGAGGAGAAACAAGACATCTTGAATCATTTGAAGCGTTATCGCTTCTTATACTTATCGCCCGAACAACTCGCCGTGCCGCACGTGACGCGGGCGCTCGCTCGGACGCGGATTCAAATGCTCGTCGTCGACGAGGCCCACTGTATTTCGCAGTGGGGCCATGAGTTCCGACCTGAGTATGCCCGTCTAGGCGAGTTGCGTAAACAACTCGGTAGCCCGCAGTGCATGGCCGTCACCGCGACGGCCCCGGAGACGGTGAAACGGGATATCATCGAGAAGTTGGCGTTGTTCTCGCCGGCGCAGTTCGTCCATTCGGCAAACCGGCCTGAGATTCGACTCATCGTCGAACGTCTCGAGTCCGAGGACAAGATGCGGCGGTTGAGCGAGCTCGTCCATGACGTCCCGAAACCGGCCGTCATCTATACGGCGACACGGCGTGAAGCCGAAGCACTCGCGCTTCATCTTGACGACGCCTTGTTTTATCACGGTGGCATGTCGACTGAGGACCGCCGGCTCGTGCAATCGCAATTTTTGCGAGATGAAGTCGCGATCATGGTATGTACAAGTGCGTTCGGGATGGGTGTGAATAAAGACAACGTCCGTTCGGTCATCCATTATCAAATCCCGGCCACGCTCGAGGCGTACATGCAAGAGATCGGTCGTGCCGGGCGAGACGGTGAACCCGCATTTGCCGTCTTGCTCTATGCCGAAGGCGACGAACGCATCCAACAGTTTTTGATCGACCAACAATATCCGAAAGACAAAGACATCCGTCTCGCGTATTTGGAACGCGACAACGGCACGAGTCTGGCCCAACTGCCGCGTCTTTTGCGGTTGAACGAGGAAGACCCGGTCTGGGGATTGTTGAACCAGATGCTCGCCGAGCGGACGCTTGCCGAGGCGATCGATTGGGTAAAAGATAGAAAGCGGGCCCGCTATCGTCAACTCGGACAGATGATGGACTACGCCCTCATCAAGACGTGCCGGCGCGATTACTTGTTGAACTATTTCTCGGAACAACCGGTCAAACAAGCCGATTGTTGCGACGTGTGTGGGGAGATCGTATTCCCGCCGTCGGTTCAAATTGTGTCTAAAAATGTGACAGATTGGAAACATCGTTTATCTCGTATCTTCTCCTTTGATTGATATCATAGTAAAATGATAAAAAAGGTAAAGGAGGGCACACGTTGCGACATCGGAACCAAGCGGACTCACTTCGTGAACAAGTGGTGGACACGTTGCCGTCTCGCGCTGAACGACAAGAGCATGAGCGGAAAGAAAAATTGAACGACAATTGGCTGAAACGGCCGCTCGCCATGATGCTGACATTGACGATGTTTGCCATTATTCTCGTATTTTTATATATAGGTCGTCATACAATAGTTTTCTGACAATACGACGGGGACGTCGTATTTTTTTATGATCAATCTCTGTTTTGTCGAACCAATCGCACAATCTCACCAATTTCTCACAGGAATTGCACAATAAAACAGGTAAAGCGCTTCAGATGGGTCTATACTAAATAAGAAGAACTTGTAGGAAAGGAGGGGCTGCTGTGCCGAATTACTCCATTAAGACGGTCGCGTCGCTCACCGGGGTCAACCCGACGACGATTCGAGCGTGGGAACGCCGTTATCAATTCATCGTGCCGAGCCGGACCGAATCCGGCCACCGATTGTACTCCGACCAAGACGTCGAAAAGATTAAATGGGTCGTTGAAAAACAACGGGAAGGCTTGACCGTTTCCCAAGCGATTCAACAACTTTATGAAGCCCCGAAGCCGAAGCCTGCCCGCCTCTATGACGAGGAGCTCATGGACGGGTTGCTCGAGGCGTTACTTTCATTTGACGAACGCAAGGCGCACGATTTGATCAATCGTGCCTTTAATACGTTCAGTTTTGAGAAGGTCACGAAAGATATCATTGGTCCGTTGTTGATGGAGATCGGGACGCGTTGGGAGAATGGGGATATCACGATCGCGCATGAGCATTTTGCGACCGCTTTTTTGCGGGCCCGATTGTCGACCCTCTCGCTGCAGATGCCGATGAACCCATTTTTACCGCGGATCATTTGTGTGTGTGCCCCGGGCGAGATGCACGAGATCGGTCTGTTGTTCGTGACGCTTTACTTGCGTCAATATGGATACGACGTGATTTTCCTTGGTGCGGGCTTCCCGAAAGAGGATTTAAGTGAGGCGTTGCACGATATCCACGCCAAGTGCTTGATCTTCTCCTGCACGTTGACGGAACATCTCGAGGACCTGAAAGAGGCGATGCGATTTATCCAAGCGGATCATCCCGATCTCGTCATCGGGGCCGGCGGATATGCCGTCAGCCTTCACGCGTCCGAGTTTGAGTCGGCTTTCCTTGGAGATACGCCCGAGGCATGGACCGAGTGGTTGTCAACTATTTGACAGGTTGCACAAACGAGAGTAGCTTATAAAGTAGGATTGATTAATCTTTGGAGGTTTTCGTTTGAGATTTGAAAAGCAAACTAAAGAACATTTAAGGGTATATTTGACGGCGAGTGACCTTTCGATTCGAGGGATTGC
This sequence comes from Exiguobacterium sp. s21, assembly GCF_018617975.1. Classification (NCBI taxonomy): domain Bacteria; kingdom Bacillati; phylum Bacillota; class Bacilli; order Caryophanales; genus Exiguobacterium; species Exiguobacterium sp. s21. The sequence goes on from NZ_JACSLF010000002.1 coordinate 379,738, forward strand.
CATCGATACGATCGTTGGCGAGAGTGGTCAAGACTTGTGGCGGGAATTGCTCGAGACGGCGGAAGCGGAATTCGGTTTCATGCCCCAAGGCACCGTCGACTTGAACGTGACAATGTTTCCCCGTGATGGGCTCGTCATCGACGTCCAAAAAGTCGAGGCAGCCGTCCCGGATGCGGATCAAGAACAAGTCGAGATCCGTTTGACAATCGATGTGATTCATCATCTGATTTATCAGTTTGATGATATCGAGGACGTCATCAACGCCTCGGTCCGTCTGTTCCCGCACATGCAGGATACAGAACAGGGCGGGGCGCTCTACCATTATGACGGACACTATTATTTACACTTCGTCGAAGTGCTCAAACCGGACGTCGAAGAGCGGTTGGCCGCCATCTTGTCGGAATACGGCCGCACGACGACCGTCAGCCCTTACGTCATGATGGAGTATGGCAAGACGATTCAAACTGAACAAGCCGTGAAACAGCTGTACGATACGTTCGCGTAAGTATGGCTTTTTTACTGTTCTGTTTCTATTGTTTTCGGCCGACACATGGTATGATAAAACTTGAATTTTTGAGAAGTTAGCCGAAGGAGAGATTTGATGAAAGTCGCGGTATTATATGGTGGTGTATCAGGTGAGCGGGAAGTGTCGCTCACGAGTGGTAAAGGAATGATTGAAGCGCTCGAAGCACGGGGTCACGACGTCGTGGCGATTGATTTTCACCCGGACCGGGCCAATGAGCTGTTGACGCTTCAAGCCGACGTCGTCGTCAGCGCCCTGCATGGCAAATACGGCGAAGATGGCCGTGTTCAGTCGCTCTTAGAGATGGCCGGATTGCCGTACACGGGGTCGGGCGTTTTGGCATCAGCGCTCGCGATGGACAAAGCCCGTGCGAAAATTATTTTCGCCGCTGCCGGCATTCGCATCGCCCGTGACGTCCTCATCGAGTCGGGCGACGACATCGACGCAAAAATCGTCGAGTGGGGCAGTGAGTTTCCATGTGTCGTCAAGCCGGCCCAAGAAGGGTCATCGAACGGATTGACGATCGCGATGGACGAAGCGATGCTCCGTGAAGGGATTGATAAAGCGTTCGCGTGCGATACGGCTGTCTTGGTCGAGCAATATATTAAAGGCCGTGAGTTGACGGTACCCGTCCTTGGGAATCACGGGGCTGAGGCCGCACTCCCGGTCATCGAGATCATCCCGAAAAATGAATTTTATGACTATGAGTCGAAGTATTCAGAAGGTGGATCGATTCACGTTTGTCCGGCCGAGTTGCCGGACGCGTTGACCGAAGAAGTTCAAACGGCTGCCATCAAAGCGCACCGTGCCCTCGGTTGCAGCGGTTATTCTCGTTCGGACTTCCTCGTCTCTGAAGATGGGCTCGCTTATATTTTAGAGACGAACACGCTTCCGGGTATGACACCGCTCAGCTTGTTCCCGGACAGCGCCCGTGCCGTCGGGATCTCGTACGGTGAGCTGTTAGAGCGATTCATCGAACTGGCACTAGAAAAGTAAGAAGGGAATTCCCCCTTCTTTTTTCATTTTAGAAAACGCTTTCATTATTTTTGTAAAAGCCTTTCAAATTGGGCGCGTATCAGCTATACTTTTAAACGAATACGAGGTTGATTCTTGGGGGAGAATTGACAATTTAGGGGAGGAAACCTTCATGATTACGGATCAAGAAAAAGGTCATCAAAAACGAAAAAACATCCTTGAATCGACACAAGAAGTGATACACGAGGCGCTTGATAAGCTCGGGTATCCAGAAGAGATGTATGAGCTCTTGAAAGAGCCACTTCGGATGTTGACCGTCCGCATCCCGGTACGTATGGATGACGGATCGACAAAGATTTTCACAGGATACCGGGCGCAACATAATGACGCGGTCGGACCGACGAAAGGTGGGATTCGCTTCCACCCGAGCGTGACGGAGGTCGAAGTGAAGGCGTTGTCGGTCTGGATGAGCTTGAAGGCCGGAATTGTCGACCTTCCATACGGTGGCGGTAAAGGCGGGATCGTCTGTGATCCGCGTGAGATGAGTTTCCGTGAAATCGAACGATTGAGCCGGGGTTATGTCCGAGCCATCAGTCAAATCGTCGGACCGACGAAAGATATCCCAGCGCCGGACGTGTTCACGAACTCACAAATCATGGCGTGGATGATGGATGAGTATAGCCGCATCGATGAATTCAATTCGCCGGGCTTCATCACTGGTAAACCGCTCGTGCTCGGTGGCTCGCATGGACGTGAGACGGCGACGGCAAAAGGTGTCGCCATCATGATCCGGGAAGCAGCGCTGCGCCGTGGGATCGAATTGAAAGGGGCGCGTGTCGTCGTCCAAGGGTTCGGGAATGCTGGTAGCTTCTTGTCGAAGTTCATGCATGACGCCGGGGCGAAAGTGATCGCCGTCAGCGATGCATATGGTGCGATCCACGATGAGAACGGGCTCGATATCCCGTATCTTCTCGATCGTCGAGATTCGTTCGGGACGATCTCGACGCTCTTCAAGAACACGATCTCGAACAAAGAAATGTTAGAACTCGACTGCGACATCTTGGTCCCGGCCGCGATCGAGAACCAAATCACCGAAGACAACGCCGACAACATCAAGGCGTCCATCGTCGTCGAGGCCGCCAACGGACCGACGACGAACGAAGCGACCCGCATCTTGACAGAACGCGGCATCCTGCTTGTCCCGGATGTGCTCGCTTCGAGCGGTGGGGTAACGGTCTCGTATTTCGAATGGGTTCAAAACAACCAAGGATACTATTGGACGGAAGAGGAAGTGGAAGAGAAGCTTGAGAAAGTGCTCGTCCAGTCGTTCAATACGGTGTATAACACGTCATCGGCCCGTAAAGTCGACATGCGTCTCGCCGCCTATATGGTCGGTGTACGCAAGATGGCGGAAGCATCGCGCTTCCGCGGTTGGGTATAATTAGACAGCGAAAAGAGGGAGAACCTGGCTTCAGGTTCTCCCTCTTTCGTCGATTACGTGGTCACACCGTTGCGCTCCCGAAGCGTCTCGGCGATTGCTTGGCCATGGAATCGGCCGTTCTCGATAAAGATTTTATTGGCATCATTTCCGGCGGCGACGACACCGGCGATGAACAAGCCGTCGACGTTCGTCTCGAACGTCGTCTCGTCAAACGAGGGCACACCGGTCTCCTCATCGACTTGGACCCCGGCATCGGCGAATAGCCCATGGTCGGGCAGGTAGCCCGTCATGGCGAGGACGTGGTCGGTCTCGAGCCGATGTTCTTTACCGTGCTGACGATAGACGACGTGATGCGGTTCGATTCGAACGATCTCCGCTTCGAGCTCGAGTCGCACCTTGTCATGACGGACGAGCGAGTCAAAAGTCGGCAGGACCCACGGTTTGACGGACGGACTGTAACCGTCTCCACGGTAGAGTACCGTGACGTGGGCGCCGGCCTTCTCGAGCTCGATGGCCGCGTCGACCGCGGAGTTCTTACCGCCGATGACCGTCACGCGTTGTCGGTAAAACGGATGCGCTTCTTTGAAATAATGCGTGACGTGCGGCAACTCTTCACCTGGGACGTCCAACGTACGAGGACGGCCATAATACCCGGTGGCCAAGATGACATAATCGGCCTGACGCTCTTTGACGCCGTCACGGTCATGGCGTGACCGAACGATGAACCCGTCCTCGGAACGCGTAACCGTTTCGACCGTCTCGAACGGTTGGACGTTGAGACCGGTCCGGCTGACGACTTCCCGATAGTAGACGAGCGCGTCTTGACGACGCGGTTTCAAATCTTTACAGATAAACGGGATATCCCCGATTTCGAGCAAGCTGGCAGAAGAGAAAAACGTTTGATGGGTCGGATACCGATAGATGGCATCGACGATATTGCCGCGCTCGATGACCGTGCACGAGATGCCGATCCGTTCTAATTCGATCGCAGCCGACAGCCCACATGGTCCGGCGCCGACGACGATAGCATGTTTATTCAATGAAATCACCTCATCCCTCATTGTATGGAAGGACGAAACGGTTGGCAAGCCGCCAACTCACTGTTGGAAGCTGAAGCTATGTTCCATGACCGCTTGGGACGAACCCGCCTCGAGCTCGACGAGGAGGCGAAGTCTCGCTTTTTGTGAGTTCAGACCGTTCGAGAAGATGATGCCCATCTCTTTCAGTTGCTGGCCGCCGCCGACGTAGCCGTACACGTCTTGCACGATTCCGTTGAAACAACGGCTGACGATGACGACCGGCATGCGTTCGACGAGCATCTCGAGCGCGGGGACGATTGACGGTGGGACATTCCCTTGCCCGAGTACTTCAAGGACGAGCCCGTCATAGCCGAGCGCGAGCACCGCCTCGAGCAGGTCCGGCTCCATCCCGGCGACGACTTTCAGCACCGCGACCCGTTTCGTAATCGATGGAATCATTTTCGGTTGTTTTGTCGTCGGCTGACTGTAAATGAGGACGTGATCTTTCGTCACCATACCGACGTTGCCGAAGTGGACCGATTTGAACGTGTCGACCGAGGACGTGTGCGTCTTCGTGACGTTGAACGCGGAGTGGATTTCACCGTTGAAGACGACGAGCACGCCTTTGCCGCGTGCCACATCACTTTGGGCGACCCGAAGCGCCGTGATGAGATTGAATTCGCCGTCCGAGCCGACCTCGTTTGACGAGCGCATCGCCCCCGTCAAGACGATCGGGACCGGCGCGCCGAGCGTGATTTGTAAGAAGTAGGCCGTCTCTTCGAGTGTGTCGGTCCCGTGAGTGATGACGACCCCATCGTATGTGTCTTGTGTCAGTTGTTGATTGATGAACTGGGCGAGCTCGAGCATTTTCTCGGGCGTCATGTGCGGCGACGGGATGTTCGAGAAATGTTTCGTTGTGATATTCGCGATGTCCGTCGCTTTCGGTAACGTCGCGTCGATCGGATTGACTTCGCTCGGCATGACATGTCCCGACCCCGATTGAGACATGGCGATTGTGCCGCCGGTGTGGATCAGTAATAAATGGTTCATAAACAGACCTCCAACTTTTTTGTTCGTTTCTTCCAATTTCTAGGTGCGACCTACTTTTTCTTTCATCTATTTCAGTGTATGCTTAACGTGAGAAAGGAGAGATGCATCATGATTGCAATCGCCTTGTCTGCGGTTGCGCCAGGGTTCGCCCTTCTTTCCTACTTCTATCTCCGGCATGAATTGGAAGCGGAACCGCTCGGCTATGTGATCCGTTCGTTCGTCGCCGGGGCCATTCTCGTCTTTCCGATCATGTTCGTGCAGTATGCGTTCGTGGAAGAAGGGGTGCTCGTGGGCCCGTTTTGGAAGGCGTTCGTGGCCACCGCGCTATTAGAAGAGTTTTTTAAGTGGTTCATGATTTATTATACAATATACATACATAAAGTCTTTGATGATTACTACGACGGGATTCTCTATGCGGTCGCCTGTTCACTCGGCTTTGCCACGTTAGAGAATTTTCTATATTTATGGGTGTACGACTCGATTGAAATCGCCATTTGGCGTGCTGTGTTGCCGGTGAGTGGGCATGCGCTCTTCGCTGTCGTGATGGGGTTTTGCCTCGGCCGGGCCAAACATTCCGCCCATGAGCGCTTCTGGCTGTTCACAGCCGTCATGGCGGCGACATTGTTGCATGGCATGTTCGACTATATCTTGCTCGTCGAACCGATGAACAAAGTGCCGGCTGTCGTCTACATCGTCGTTCTTTGGATGGTCGCGCTTTTGCTCGTGCGGACCGCCAATCGCTCCAACCATCGCCAGTACAAATAGAACAAAAGGGGAATCGTTTCATGTTAAAAGTAGGACAAGAGTTACGGGTAGAAGTCGAAGGGAGAAAAGAAGGAAAGACAAAAATCGCGGCTATCAACGACCAAGTCGTCTGGATTGAGTCCCCGAGTGAGACGGATACCTTAAAGACGTTTTTCTTGCACGAGGACGAATCGATGCGTGTCTATTTCTTCGTAGGAGAAGAGCAGCTCTATGCGTTTGATACGGTCGTGACGAGACGGGTGAGCGATGCGCAACTGACGCTTCGCTACGCCTTCGCGTTGCCGGATGAAAAGAAAATCAAGCGTGTGCAGCGCCGTGAATATTTACGTGTCCCTGAAATGATCAATGTGACCGTATCCGCCGAGGACGGCCAGGCGTTCCCATCGTTTGAGACGACGTCGCTCGACGTGTCGGCCGGCGGTATGCGCATCATCTCCAATCGAGCCCCGGTCGCGGTCGACGAGTCGATGATCGTCACGTTCCATATTAATGATGACCGGGGCGTGCTGCAGACGTTCCGCGTCAAGAGCCGCCTCGTCCGCATCCATGAACAGACGGCCAAACAAGAGTTGTCGCTTTGCTTTGAAGAGTTATCACACCGGGACCAGGAGACGATTTTACGTTATTGCTTCCGAGCCCAGCTCGAAGCGAGAAAACGGACCGGCTCCGTATTTTCTTCACGATAAAAAACTGGTATGATGTTCTCGGAACAAATGACCGAGAGGAGGCGGGTATCGGGATGAGCCGATACCCAATTTTTATGAATAAACCATTACAAATCGCATTAGATGGACCGGCTGGGGCCGGCAAGAGCACGATCGCGAAAACGCTCGCTAAAAAACTAGGATACGTCTATATCGATACGGGTGCGATTTATCGCGCCGTCACGTATCGCGCGCTTCAAGACGGCGTCGGTCTCGAAGACGGTCCGATGCTCGCTGAGATGATCGATAAGATGGATTTACGTCTCGTCCCGTCCGAGAACGGTCAACGCGTGTTCGATGGCACGGAAGAAGTGACCGATGTCATCCGGACGAGCGAAGTGACGAACAACGTCAGCTTCGTCGCGCGCCAGCCGGAAGTACGGGCTGCCCTTATGGATTTACAGCGTGACCTCGCGAGTAAAGGCGGAATCGTCATGGACGGCCGTGATATCGGCACGCACGTCTTACCAGGCGCCGACTTGAAAGTGTTCATGACGGCGACGGTCGAAGAACGGGCCCGCCGTCGCCACGAAGAGAACGTGGCGAAAGGGTTGCCGAGCGACCTCGGACAGTTACAGCTTGAGATTGCCCTCCGCGACAAGCGCGACTCGGAACGAGAGGTCGCTCCGCTTCGCCAAGCGGACGACGCGCACTACCTCGACACGACCGAGCTGTCGATCGACGGGGTCGTCGAGGCGATCGAGCAATTGATGAAGCAGGTGATTGAACGATGAGACCACTCAACAATGGACCGTTTGGCATGTATCGTTTCGCCGTGGGCGTCGTCAATATCATTCGCCGGTTGAGTTTCCGCGTCGAATATATCGGACGGGAAAACGTCCCGCTCGACGGGTCGATGATCGTCTGTTCAAACCATCAATCGAACTGGGACCCGGTACTTCTCGCCGGGGCGATGCCGAAACAACGCCAGCTCCGCTTCTTTGCGAAAAAAGAGTTGTTTGAAGTCCCGGTATTGAAACATATCTTGAACCGCGCTGGTCAAATCCCTGTGTCACGCGGAGAAGGCGACCGCCAGGCACTCCGTGTCGTCTTGCAAAAGTTGAAGGAAGACGAGGTCATCTCGATCTTTCCGGAAGGGACACGCTCGAAAGACGGGACGCTCGGCAAAGCCCAGGCCGGAGTCGGGTTCTTTGCGCTCCGCTCGGACGCCTCGGTGCTTCCGGTAGCCATCATCGGTACATATAAGTTCCGTTCGAAGCTTAAAGTCGTGATCGGCAAGCCAGTCGACTTGAGCGGGCTAAAAGCGGAGAAGGCGAGTGCTCAAACCGCGGCCGATTTGATTATGGCGACGATCGGTGATTTGTACATGCAGCATTCACGGAACGTTCGTTAATTTCAGGTTTAATCTCGCGCCAGGAAAGGAACTAACCTGATAACACCTTGACAAATCTTTCGAATTATAAGAAGTTTATACTAGGTGTAAGCGCCTTAGGGCGTTCCTTTTTGTACTCATCGTGAGGGGGTAGTGTTGGAATGGTCGAAGAAATGAAAGATATGCCTGATTTTGAGATTAATCGAGGTCAAATTGTGACCGGTACTGTCGTCAAAATCGAGGACAAACAAGCATTGATCGATATCGGTTATAAGACCGAGGCAATTTTACCAATCAGCGAAGTATCAAGCATGCATTTAGACGATTTAAACGAATCACTCCATGTTAACGACGAAATCCGTGTCAAAGTGAAAAAGGTCACGGACGAAGATGTGGTCGTTTCGAAGAAAGACGTGGATGCTGAGGCAGCTTGGGATCAAATCGTCGAGAAATTCGAATCTGGCGAAGTGTTCGAGGTCATGGTAAAAGACAAGGTCAAAGGTGGTCTTGTCGTTGACATCGGTATCCGTGGATTTATCCCGGCTTCGCTCGTAGAAAACCACTTTGTCGAAGACTTCTCATCCTACTTGAATAAACCGATTACGGTTAAAGTCGTCGAGATTGACCGCGAGAAAAATCGCGTCATCTTGTCGCATAAAGCGGTTGCTGAAGCTGAAATGAGCGCGAAGAAAGCGGAGACGCTCGAATCGCTCGAGGTCGGTCAAATCATCGAAGGGACGGTTCAACGTCTCACTGATTTCGGTGCATTCGTCGATATCGGCGGCGTCGACGGACTCGTCCACATTTCGGAAATGGCCCATAGCCGGGTAGAGAAACCGAGCGATGTTGTGACTGAAGGAGACAAAGTCAAAGTGAAAGTGCTTGGACTTGACCTCGACAACGAGAAAGTGAAGTTGTCGATCAAAGAGACGCAACCTGGACCGTGGGAATCGGTGGAAGGTAAAATTCAACCGGGCGACGTGATCGACGGGAAAGTCAAACGTCTCGTGACGTTCGGTGCTTTCGTCGAGGTCGCGCCGCAAGTCGAAGGTTTGCTGCACATCTCGCAGATTGCGAACCGACACATCGCGACGCCGTCTGAAGTGTTGTCAGAAGGCCAAGACGTGAAAGTGAAAGTGCTCGATGTCCATCTTGATGAGAAGAAAATCTCACTCTCGATGCGTGCGCTCGAGTCGAGTGATTCGACGCGTGAAGACGCGGACCAATCGCTGCTTGACGAGTATAGTGACCAAGGAGGGTTCTCTGTCTCTGAATTGACAGGAGAAGAGACCTCGGACGATTCTAAATAAGACGGTCGTTCAAGCGGGAGCCAGACTCCCGCTTCTTTTTGTATGGTCACGGAAATAGCGCTGTGATATGATAGTACAGTTGCAATTAGAAACGATCAGTTATTGAATGAAAGTTAGAGAGGTGTTTATATGGGAATTCCAGCAGTGGCCATCGTAGGCCGCCCGAATATTGGGAAATCCACGATTTTTAACCGGATTATCGGAGATCGCGTGTCGATCGTCGATGATAAACCGGGGGTAACACGCGACCGCATTTATGGGACGGGTGAGTGGTTGAACCGTAAGTTTCATTTAATCGATACAGGCGGAATCGAGGTCGGTGATGAGCCGCTTCTCGTTCAAATGCGCCACCAGGCCGAGCTTGCGATCGATGAGGCGGACGTCATCATTTTCATGGTGAACGGACGCGAAGGCATTACAGCGGCAGACGAAGAAGTGGCGAACTTGTTGTTCCGTTCGAACAAACCGATCGTCCTCGCCGTCAACAAAGTCGATAACTTCGAGATGCGCGAACTCATGTATGAGTTCTATTCGCTCGGATTCGGCGACCCGTTCCCGATTTCGGGGACACACGGACTCGGGCTTGGAGACTTGCTCGACAAAGTTCTCGATTTGGCGCCAGATAAAGATGACTATGAATACAATGAAGAAGTCATCCAGTTCTCGCTCATCGGACGTCCGAACGTTGGGAAATCGAGCTTGACGAATGCGATTCTCGGTGAAGAACGCGTCATCGTCTCGGATATCGCGGGGACGACTCGTGATGCGATCGATACACCGTTCACACGGGATGGGCAAGAGTACGTCATCATCGATACGGCCGGTATGCGGAAACGCGGAAAAGTGTATGAATCAACCGAGCGTTATAGCGTCATGCGTGCCCAAAAGGCAATCGAACGTTCGAACGTAGTCCTCGTCGTCATCGACGGCGAAGAAGGCATCATCGAACAAGACAAACGCGTCGCCGGCCTCGCCCACGAAGCGGGGAAAGCCATCGTGCTCGTCGTCAACAAGTGGGATGCCGTCGACAAAGACGATAAGACGATGAAGAAGATGGAAGAGAAGATTCGTAAAGAGTTCTTGTTCCTCGACTACGCGCCGATCGTATTCTTGTCGGCTCTCACGTCGAAACGTCTTCAGACGTTGCTTCCGGTCATCAAGGAAGTGGCCGAGTCGCACCGTCGTCGGATCTCGACGAGCGTGTTGAACGACGTCATCGTCGACGCGGTCGCGATGAACCCGACACCGACGGACAAAGGACAGCGACTCAAGATCAACTACGCGACGCAAGTGGCCATCGAGCCGCCGACGTTCGTGTTGTTCGTCAACGACCCAGAGTTGCTTCACTTCTCGTACAAACGTTATCTAGACAACCAGATTCGCCGCGCATTTGACTTCACTGGTACACCGATTCATATCGTGGCGCGTCAGAAAAACTAGTAATGGGGGTGCCTTCTATGGCAAAAGTTGCTGTCATCGGCGCAGGGAGCTGGGGAACGGCGTTATCACTCGTCCTCACTGACAACGGACACGACGTCCTGCTTTATGGACGTGAAGAAGAGCATGTGCATGAAATCAATACCGACCACACGAATTCGACGTATTTGAAAGATGCGCCGTTACCGACCTCGATTCGAGCGACGGCGGACTTGGCAGAAGCGGTCGCCGGCCGCTCCATCGTGTTCCTCGTCGTCCCGAGCTCGGCGATTCGTCCGGTGTCTCGTGAGTTGAACGCGCTCCTTACGGAACCGGCGGTCATCGTGCATGCCGCCAAAGGAATCGAACCGAAGACGCATAAGCGTCTGTCGGAGATTATCGCCGAAGAAATCGACCCGTCGAAACGTCGGGCCATCGGTGTCTTGACGGGACCGACGCATGCCGAGGAAGTGGCCGTCCGTAAATTGACGACCATCACGATCGCCTGCGAGGATTTGGACGTGGCCGATGAGATTCAAGAGTTGCTCACGAACGATCAGTTCCGGGTGTATTTGAACTCGGACGTCACCGGAGCGGAGTATGGCGGTGCCCTTAAAAACATCATCGCGCTCGCTGCGGGGATGACGGACGGCCTCGGTTACGGCGATAATGCCAAAGCGGCGCTCATGACGCGCGGGATCGTCGAGATCGCGCGACTCGGGGTCAAACTCGGTGCCAACCCGGCCTCGTTCTCGGGATTGACCGGGATTGGGGATTTAATCGTCACGGCCACGTCCCAGCATAGCCGTAACTGGCGTGCCGGGAACGCGATCGGCCGTGGTGAAAAACTCGAGGACGTGCTCGGTCATATGGGAATGGTCGTCGAAGGTGTTCGTGCCTGTGAGGCGGCGCATACGCTCGCTCGGGAAGCCGGTGTCGAGATGCCGATCACGGAAGCCCTTTACAACGTATTGTTCGAAGGCAAGAGCCCGCATGATGAAGTACAAAAGTTAATGAGACGCCCGCAAAAGCATGAGATGGAAGAAGTATTCCATTTCGAAGGCGGCGAAGAGCAAAGGGACTGACGTTTTCGTTCAGTTCCTTTGTTTTTTTTGCTACACTTATGTACGGAGAAAGAATTAAAGAGAAAGTCGAGGGGATAGACGTGACACCGTCACTCATCAAGATGTGGATTTCATTTGCGGGGATTGGAGCGTTTGCCATCGCCGCGCTCATGGTGGCAATCAGCCATACGAAGCTATCGGGATGGTTCGCGGCGCTCGTCCGCGTCATCGCATTCGTCATATTTTTATTTGGAACGATCATCATGATTTATGTGGTCGCTTCAGGACCGACAGGAGGATAACACGTGAAACGGATTTTGTTGGTCGCTAGTCTTTTGGCGGCGACCGTGCTCAGTGGATGTATGTTCCCGGACTCGAACCGGGTCGATAACGTGCCGTATGAAGATCAATTGAAATCGGTCCAGACGGCCGTTGATTCGTTCAAAGAGACGACCGGTGTCTTGCCAATCAAAACGAAACCGGCTGAAACGCCTCTCATGGAGCGTTACCCGATCGAATTCGCCCGTCTCGTGCCTGGTTATTTGGCCGATCCGCCGGCGAACAGTTTCGAAGGGGGCGGCTTGTTCTTATACGTCCTTGTCGACGCCGAGACCGAGCCTACCGTCAAGCTCATTGATTTGCGCGTGACCGAACGGTTGCAAACGTTACAGACGAACATTAACGCCTTTCGGGCCAAAGAAGGGAAATTTCCGTTTGACGGGTCGGTCGGCAAGAATCAATTCACGATCGATTACGATCTCATCTTCGTCTCAGAAGAACCGACGGTCCCGAGTCCATACACCGATACCGAGTTGCCGATCTATGTCGACGGGACCGGGCAATTATTTGTCGATTACCGGACCGACCTCGAAGCCGCCCTTGAGAACACGGATGTAGAGCCGAAAGTCGGGGAAGACATTCGGTATTTGCTCTATAATGACTCCCCGTTCGCCCCTGCTTATTCGCAAGGGTACACGATTAATGAACAAGGTGAGGTTGAGTTTTTAAACAACTGATCGTCGGAACGGGTCGAATATGGGCTTTTCACTTAAAAAATGTTGTCATATCAACGTTTGTACGATATGATTAATCCCGTAAACTCCCTGTGAGAGGAGGTGAATCGTGATGAACAAAACTGAATTGATCCAAGCAGTTGCGGAGAAAGCCAACGTTTCGAAAAAAGAAGCTACACAAGTTGTAGAAGCTACATTCGAATCTATCACTGAAGCACTCCAAAACGGTGATAAAATTCAATTGATCGGTTTTGGTACTTTTGAAGTTCGTGAACGTGCTGCCCGTAAAGGCCGTAACCCACGTACGAAAGAAGATATCGAAATCCCGGCGAGCAAAGTTCCTGCCTTCAAAGCAGGTAAAGCGCTCAAAGATGCGGTCAAATAATGTGCAATACATAAGTCGCCGAAAGGCGGCTTTTTTTGTGGTGGAAAGCGAGTTCACATGGCGTGAATGTGACAAAAATGTGCTATACTATGTCAGAATGACAACGAAGAGGACGAGGGGGGATAGCATGGAACAGATGACATACGAAACCGTTGTCACCGACCTTGCTCGTCAAATCGAAGAACGCATGACCCATCCGTATTTGACGAGACACGAGATTGTACCCGCAGTCGACATGCCTTTACTTCGTTGGATGGTCGAGATGATTGAAATCGAATCGAATCAACAACGTCAGCTCGTGCTTGCGACGTATTTTGCGCACCAAGCGCTCGAACTGCACGATCAAGTAAAGGATAGTCCGAACGGATCGCTCGAGCGGCAATTGAAAGTGCTCGCCGGCGATTATGCCTCGGCTCAATTTTATAAAATTCTGGCCCTGTTTCCTGCCGATTATAGCAATCGCTTCGGCCGGACGGTCCAGCTCGTCAATGGGGCGAAATGTACACTTGCGTTAGACGCAGACGTACCTGTCACGACGTGGATGGAAGCGAACTTCGGATTGATCAAAACGTTTTCTGAAGTGATCGGTCAGGCTTACTTGACCGCATACGGAAAAACGATCATCGAACGAAAGGCGGCGGAACTGCGCCAAGAACAACGAGAACAGCTATCGACGCTCCTGGCGCACGCTGTCGCTTAGAACGGAAAGGATGTTACGTATTGCAACCGAAAGAAAAAGAGCAAAAAGTATATGACGTGTTTCAATCAATCTCACCGAGCTACGATACGATGAACTCGATCATCAGCTTCCGTTTGCATAAATGGTGGCGCAAAGCGACAATGCGTCGCATGCAAGTGTTCCCAGGGGCTAAATGTCTCGACGTCTGTTGCGGGACGGCTGATTGGACGATTCAACTCGCCGAGGCGGCCGGGAATACCGGTGTCGTCAAAGGTCTCGATTTCTCCGAGAACATGCTCGCGGTCGGACAAGAGAAAGTGGAAGAATATCCGACAATCGAACTCATCCATGGTAACGCGATGGCATTGCCGTTCGGCGATCACTCGTTCGACTATGTGACGATCGGTTTTGGTCTTCGCAACGTTCCGGACTATATGACGGTGCTCCGTGAGATGCACCGGGTGTTGAAGCCGGGTGGGACGGTCGTCTGTCTCGAGACGAGCCAACCGACGGCACCGCTCTTCAGCGAGCTATATCGATTTTACTTTGGGTCGGTCATGCCGCTGTTCGGTAAAGTGTTTGCCGGCTCGTATGATCAATATAAGTGGCTCCAAGAATCGACCGATCAATTCCCGGACCGGTTGACACTAAAACGGATGTTTGAGACGGCAGGATTCGAACAAGTCGAAGTGAAGGCGTTCTCCGGCGGTGCGTGTGCCATGCACTTAGGAAAGAAGTGGTGACCGATGTCTTTGAAGCGACTTTATCGCCACATGAACCGAGAGATTGAACAGATTGACCGGTTCTTGTCGACGCGAGTCCAAACCGATCATCCGGTCATCGAAGCGGCTTCGAAACAACTGTTAGACGCGGGCGGGAAGCGGATTCGGCCGGCGTTCGTCCTGCTTAGCGCCGGATTCGGACAGACGAAAGACATCCGATTGACGAAAGTGGCGGCGAGTCTAGAATTGATTCATATGGCCTCGCTCGTTCATGACGACGTCATCGATGACGCCACATTGCGCCGCGGCAAACCGACCGTCATGGAGCGTTACGATGAACGGGTCGCGATGTACACCGGTAATACGTTGTTCGGTGAAGCGATTCGGCTCGTCTCTGAGATCGATTCTCCAGACGTGATGCAAATCATGGCTGATACGATGGAACTGATCTGTGTCGGGGAGATCAATCAAATCCAAGATCAATATGACTGGGCCCAGTCTCCGAAACGATATCTCGACCGCATCGCCCGCAAGACGGCGCTGTTGATCGAGACGAGTTGTGCGGCTGGTGCCGTCGTCTCGGGAGCCTCTCCTGACGTTGTCAAACAGCTGCGGTTGTTCGGCTATGATATCGGGATGGCGTTTCAAATGACGGACGACTTGCTCGACTTCACTGCAAAAAGTTTCCAACTCGGAAAACCGGTCGGTGAAGATTTGAAACACGGCCATAAAACGCTACCGCTCTTCTATTCAGCGGAAAATCCGGAATTTTTCGATCGGTTGCAACAAGTCAGTCATTCGTCTGATTATGCTTTGACGCACACGCTCGTTCGTGAAGTGCAACGCAACGGGACGCTCGAGCGGAGCCAACGGACGATCGACCGTTATGTGAGCCGGGCGATCCGACGTCTTGACGGGTTACCGGACGTGGTCGACAAACGCTCCCTCATCGAGATTGCCGAGTACATCGGGAAACGAAAATGGTAATCGGCACCTTGTAAACCCTTTCAATAATGGTGATGACCGTGTAAACTAATAACGTACATGGTACACAGATCGATTTAGGGGGATTAGGGGAATGGAAAAAACATTTTTAATGGTGAAACCGGATGGCGTGAAACGTGGATTGATTGGGGAAATCATCTCGCGCTTCGAACAAAAAGGCTATACGTTGAATCGTCTTGAATTGTTGACACCATCAGTGGAAGTTGCACAATCGCATTATGCGGAACATAAGGAAAAGCCGTTCTTTGGAGAGCTAGTCGACTTTTTAACGTCTGGTCCTGTTGTGGCGATGGAATGGGAAGGCGAGAATATCGTCGCCGTCTCTCGGTTGATGATCGGGAAGACGAACCCGCTTGACGCACAACCTGGAACGATTCGTGGCGACTTGGCCTCGACGATGTCACAAAACGTCATCCATGGTTCAGATAGCGTGGAGAGCGCAGAGCGTGAATTGTCACTCTGGTTCGCCACTGAAGCATCACACGTTTGATGACGATAAAAGGGACGGGGGCCTCCTGTCCCTTTTTATATTGGGATTGAAGCGCTCTCACTCGTTTTGGCACGACATGATCTAGGAGAAGAGAAAGAATTGAGGTTGGAACTGGTGATAAATGATTATGCCATCTTCGTTAAAAAGTTTTATTTGAAGTCAGGGATCGACTTGAATTTATATAAAGAGGCTCAGATGAAGCGGCGGATGATCGCGCTTCGTGAGAAGAAAGGGTATGCCACGTTCATCGAGTATTTCAAAGCGATGGAAGCGGATCGAGGATTGTACGATGAATTTTTAGACCGCATGACGATCAACGTGAGTGAATTTTACCGGAACCCGGTCCGTTGGCAGCAACTAGAGACGGACATTTTGCCGGAACTCATCCGTAAGAGCCAGGGCAAGTTGCGCGTCTGGAGCGCGGCGTGCTCGACGGGTGAAGAACCGTATTCGTTGGCGATGCTGTTATCGAAACATTTGTCACCCGCCCAGTTCACGATCACGGCGACGGACCTAGATGACGTGGTGATCGAAAAAGCGAAACAAGGCAAGTATCATGAGCGGGCGCTCGTCGACTTGCCATCAGAGTTTCGGCAGCGTTACTTCACCCGCCGTGGAGATGACTATTACATCACAGAAGACATCAAAAAATTAGTGACGTTCAAAAAACATAACTTGTTGGCCGACGTGTACGAGCGGAATTTTGATTTGATCGTCTGTCGCAACGTCTTGATTTATTTCACCGAGGAAGCGAAAGAGAAAGTTTATACATCGTTCCACCGATCGCTCCGACCAGGCGGTGTCCTCTTCGTCGGAGGGACCGAGCAGATCTTTCAACCGAAGCGATACGGCTACAAGATGAAGCAGAGCTTCTTCTACGAAAAATTTGAAGAATGAGGTGGCAGCTATGCGTTATTTGACGGCAGGAGAATCGCACGGGCCTGGACTTTCAATCATCATCGAGGGTGTGCCGGCCGGGCTTGAGGTCGATGTGCAAGCCATCAATGCGGAACTCGCGAAACGGCAGTCCGGCTACGGCCGCGGCCGCCGCATGCAAATTGAATCAGACCGAATCGAGGTGAGGGCCGGTATTCGTCACGGGGTGACGACAGGGGCCCCTATTTCGTTCTGGATCGAGAACAAGGACCATACTCATTGGCGGAACGTCATGCAGGCCGAACCGATCGATGCGGACGTGGAAATCAAACGCCGCGTCGTCCGCCCGCGACCAGGACATGCGGACCTCGTCGGCGGCTTGAAATACGACCATCGTGACCTGCGAGACGTCCTCGAACGCTCGAGCGCACGTGAGACGGCCGCCCGGGTCGCCGTCGGCGCCCTGAGCAAACAACTGCTCGCTGCTGTCGGGATGTCGCTCGTCAGCTATGTCAAAGTGATTGGCGGGGTCGAGGCCGATGCCTCATACGAGTCGCTCGACACATTGCGCGCCACGATCGAGGCGTCACCGGTCCGGACGATGGATGAGGCGGCAGGTCAGGCGATGATGAATCGAATCGACGAGGCGAAAGCTGCCGGTGACTCGCTCGGCGGTGTCGTCTGTACGGAAGTGCATGGCGTCATCCCAGGGCTCGGGTCGTATGTCCAATACGACCGAAAACTCGACGCGGCCATCGCCCGAGCCGTCATGAGCGTCAACGCGATTAAAGGGGTCGCGTTTGGGGATGGGTTCGAGATGGCGTATCGACCAGGCTCTGAAGTCATGGACCCGATCGCCTATGGCCCGGACGGTTATACGCGGCTGAGCAACCATCTCGGTGGTTTCGAAGGCGGGATGACGACGGGCATGCCGATCGTCTGTACGGCTGTGATGAAGCCAATCCCGACGCTATATAAACCGCTCCAATCCGTCGATATCGACACGAAAGAACCGTTTCTCGCGCAAATCGAACGGAGTGACGCCTGCGCCGTCCCAGCCGCCTCGCTCGTCGTGGAGGCCGTCGTCGCGTTTGAGCTCGCCCGCGAGTTATGCGAGACGTTCGGACATGACACGGTCAACCGGATCCAGTCACGTGTCGCCGCATACCGAGAGGAGATTCGGACGTGGTGACGCTCCATGTGAACGCCTCGACCCCGTACGACGTCACAATTGAACGAGGGGACGCCTGGCTCGACCGCGTCCCTTACTTCTCGTGCTCCACCGTCTGGGTGGTCACAGATGAGACAGTCGACCGGTTGCACGGAAGTGCGTTCCGGGACCGGCTCGCGCATAAACATCGGAACGTCGTCTGGTCGGTCGTCCGCCCGGGTGACGGCTCGAAGTCGCTCGACACGATCGAACGGCTCGTCACGGACGGATTGACGGGCGGTTGTGACCGGGATACGCTCGTCGTGGCATTCGGAGGTGGCATGGTCGGGGATTTAGCCGGCTTTTTAGCGAGCGTCTATATGCGCGGTGTGCGTTACATACAAGTGCCGACGACGATTCTCGCGCATGACTCGGCCGTCGGCGGGAAAGTGGCGGTGAACCATCCGTTCGCGAAAAATGCGATCGGTGCCTTCTATCAACCGGCGGGCGTCCACTATAACGTGGACCGTCTCGAGACGTTGTCCGTTCGGGACGTCTTGAGCGGGCTCGGTGAATTGATTAAGCACGCCTATCTGTCACGTTACGTCCTCGGTCACTCGTTCGAGGCCGAGTTGTTCACGGCTTTGGCACAAGGACCGCTCGATTGGGAAACATGGCTCGCACGAGGGATCGAAGTGAAGCGATTAGTCGTCGAGGCCGATGAACGCGAACAAGGCGTGAGGGCGTGGCTGAATTTCGGTCATACGTTCGGCCATGCGTTGGAGTCGGCTGAGGCATACCGGTTGTCGCACGGGGAAGCGATTCTCTACGGGATGGTGTACGCCTTCCTCGTCTCCGGCGACGAGGAACGGGCCGAAACCCTCGCTTCATTCATGAGGCGGGAAGGCATTACAACGGTCAACTGGCAATCGTTTGACACGTATCTCGCAGGCATGGGACACGATAAAAAGAATCGGGACGGGCAGATCCGCTTCGTCCTGCTCGGCGCTGAGGTGACCGTTGCGAGCGTCACGGCCGAGCGACTCGCTGGAGCGTTCCATCAAATGAAAGGGTGGTTTTGACATGGGATTGAATGGATTCATACGGGTACCGAGTGACAAGTCGATCACGCATCGCGCTCTCTTGTTCGGGGCCGTGGCGACCGGGGAGACGACGATTTATGATCCACTCCTTGGCGAGGATTGCCGGTCGACGCTCGAGGCGATCCGGCGATTAGGAGCGGACGTCATCGAAGAGCCGGACCGTCTCCTCATCACGGGGGCGAAGACGCTCACATCGGCCGAACTCGATTGCGGGAACTCGGGCACGACGATGCGTCTTTTGACAGGGCTTCTCGCCGGTTACGATGGGGAGTTCACGCTTACCGGAGACGCCTCGCTCTCAAAACGTCCGATGCGTCGGGTGACGGACCCGCTCCGACAAATGGGCGCGGACCTCGACGGGGAGTTCGCCCCGATCCGAATTCACGGCCGGACGCTGGCGGGCATCGATTACACGTTGCCTGTCGCGAGCGCGCAAGTGAAGTCAGCGGTCCTGCTTGCGGGACTTCGTGCGACCGGACCGACAATCGTGCGCGAGCCCGTCTTATCGCGGGACCATACGGAACGCATGCTGCCTTTGTTCAGTGGGCAATTGGACATCACGGCAGAGGACGGTGTCCGAACGATCCGGTTAGCTCCATCCGTGCTCAAGGGGGCCACGGTGGCCGTTCCGGCCGATCCATCTTCGGCTGCCTTTTGGTGGGCCGGGGCGGCGCTCGTCCCGGGCAGTCGCGTCACGACGACCGACGTCTGTTTGAACGAGACACGAATCGGATTTTTACGTACGCTCGAACGGATGGGTGTGAAGACAGAAGTGACGAACGTTCGTTTGCTCGGGGAAGAGTCAGTCGGCGACGTGACAGTGTCGACGAGTACACTTCACGGCATCCGCTTGGACGGGGATGCCATCCCGCACCAAATTGATGAATTGCCGTTGTTTGCTCTCGTCGCGTCGCAAGCGACGAGTCCGTCATCGGTCCGGGACGCGGGCGAACTCCGAGTGAAAGAGACGGACCGGATTCAGACGGTCGTGCACGAACTCTCGGCACTCGGGGTCGATGTGCGCGAAACCGAGGACGGATTTGACGTCTATCCGAGCCGGTTGCACGGGGGTCATGTCTCCTCGCACGGGGATCATCGCTTGGCGATGATGCTCCAAATCGCAGACTTATTGACGACGGACCGTGTGACGATTGAACACGTCGAGGCAGCTGATGTAAGTTACCCACGATTCCGTGACGATTTACAACGCCTCGGCCGTGAGATAGAATAACGTCAATACGAGTAGCCGGTAGGAGGAATTATAAACATGTTAGACGAAATAGAATTGAATCATATTATTGAGATGCTCGAGAAAGGTGAGACCGAGCATGCCCTCATGCATCTCGAGTCGCTCGAGAAGGAAGGGTCGGACGAAGACCGCCTGGCCATCGCTGACATCTACCTCGAACTCGGGCTCGCCGATCGGGCCGTGAACGTACTCGCGGCACTCTACGTCGACTACGCGGGCAATCCGCACGTCGCCTTGTCACTCGCCGAGGCCTACTTGGACAGCGACCGGGAAGAAGAGGCGATTGCCGTCCTCGAAAAGATTGATACGACAGACAAGGAAGCGCATATGCGCAGCCTCGTCTTGCTCGCTGATCTCTATCAATCTCAAGGGTTGGATGAGGTCGCGGTGAAGAAATTGATGGAGGCGCTTGAGGCGAATCCAGACGAACCGCTCCTCATCTATGGCCTAGCCGAGTTGTATGCGTCGATCGGTTCATTCGAACAGGCGGTCCCGCTCTATGCCCGTCTGCCGCACTTGCGCTTGCCGGAAGAACTCGACTATCAGGCGGACTACGCCGAGGCACTGACGATGATCGGCTCGTTCGAAGAGGCGCTCAATGAGTATGAGAAAGCAAACGACCGCAACTTGAATACCGTGTTCGGTCACGCGATGACCGCCCATCGCATCGGTCGCGATGAAATCGCCGTGAAGCAGTTCGAGTCACTCCGGGCGATGGACCCGGACTTCACGTCGCTCTACTTGCCTTATACGGAAGCGCTCGACGCGCTCGGCCGCTTCGAAGAGGCATTGGATGTGATCGATCAGGGAATCGACCGTGACGACTACAACGACGAGTTGCGGACGGTGAAGGCGAAGCTGTTCTTGAAGCAAGGGCGGACGGACGAGGCGGTCACGGAACTCCGGGAAGCGCTCGCGCTGAACCCGGAATCGCTCCAGGCGACCGAGCTCCTCTTATCAGTCTTATTCGAATCGGGTGACATGGAGGCCGTCCTCGAGACGATCGACACGCTCGAAGAGCATTCGACGTCCCCGCTCATGACCTGGTACAAAGCGAAGGCGGCCTATGAACTCGAGGACTACGATCAAGCCGTCACGTTATACGGGTCGATCGAGCAAGTTTATAAAGAGGACGTGTCATTTGCCATCGAATGGGCTACACTATTGATAGAAGAAGGACAGCGTGCCGAAGCGCAACGAGTGCTCGAGCAAACGCTTGCGCTCACCGTCGATGTCGACGACCGCCAAGTTCTCGAGGAGCGGCTCGAACGGTTGACGGACCACGATTAATCGATACAAAGGAGATGGGGTCATATGGTCGAGCGGAAAAAGATGTTCTTAAAGCGATTCCTCGCTCATCATACGCTTCGCAAACGAGAAGCCAAGTGGATTATCGACTACTGGCTCAGACATCCAGAAAAACTCGGGAACGTTCATTTCGTCACGAACGCCTCGGTCTCACCGCGTAGCCTGATCATGACGGCGTACGGTTTTGACGGCGAACCGTTCCGTTACCGCCGGGGTGACCTCATCACGGTCAATCCCGAGAAGGCGTATCACGACATCCGGCTCCATGACGGCGCCATCTACGTGGAGCTCAACTTCCAAGGGATGATGATCGACGAAATGTGGATCGACATCGTTGAATTGAACCCGTTCGAACCCGTGGCCGAACTTAAGGATGAAGTGACGACGTCCGCGCAAACGGTCATTCGGGCCTCGGTCGCCCAGTTCGAGGAAGAACGTCTGCTCGTCGAAATCGACAAGGCGCTCGACCGGCGTGACGAGAAATTGTTCCGCAATTTGACGAGTCAGCTGCATCAAGTGCGAGCCTCAAAATTATTTTAATAAAAACAAGCGCTTCCGTTATAAACTGTACCCTGAGTAGTAGACACTAAAAAAAAGTCTACTGCTCAGGGTTTTTGTGTACACTGGACTAAATCATATTGGGAGTGAAT